>JALOQX010000252.1 GCA_025459265.1 Pirellulaceae bacterium
ATACGCCTGTCACCGGAAACACGTCTTGTCCCGGAAGCCCCCGCGTTCACGCGGGGGAGGTTCACGATCACCGAAGCCCCCGCGTTTACGCGGGGGAGGCTCACCTTCACCCTACGCCCCCCGCGCGCCCGCGCGCCGCGCGGAAGCCCCCGCGTTCACGCGGGGGAGGTTCACGTTCACCCTACGTGCCCGGCGCCGCGCGCGCCGCGCGGAAGCCCCCGCGTTCACGCGCCCAGAGCCTCACCTTCAGCCTACGCCCCCCGCGCGCCCGCGCGCCGCGCGGAAGCCCCCGCGTTCACGCGGGGGAGGTTCACGTTCACCCTACGTGCCCCGCGCCGCACGTGGCCTGGAAGCCCCCGCGTTCACGCCTCGTTGTTCTACACAAGGGGAAGCCCACCGCGACAGAAACCGCAACGCGGTTCCACGTCACAGCCCAGACATGAGACCAGTGGAAAACCCCTGCGGGGTTTCGGGCATCGTGAGGGCATCCGGCACCCGCGGCGCTGCGCGGCTGCGCCGCTCCGCGGACCCCGGGCTCTGACGTCCAACGCCTTCGGCGTTGAAATGACCGCTTTGCGGTGTGGTGCCCTGCGGTCACGGCTCCTGACCGCGAAGCGGTCACACGTCCCAGCCCCGACATCTGAGTTGTCCGGTCAAGTGGGCCAATGAACCACGGCGTCGCGCGCGCGACCAGTTGTGACACGCTTGTGGGCAACGCTGTGAAGCACTTTCCCTCGAAATAGCGGGGGTTTCCCTAGCCGAGCCGAGGTGAATGAAGCGGTCGAGAAGTTCTGCAGGGCCGCAGGCCCGGTGCAACCTCTGCCGGTGGCGCAAGCCACCGGTGAGCAGGCGAATCAACAACGATCAGGCCTGAAGGGCCGACACAACCAATGAACCCGGCAGCTCAATCCAACACCTACTCCGGATCGTAGTGCTCCCATGCCCTCCATCAGGCCTGTGTCGGCCCTTCGGGCCTTGAGGAGTACTCACAGAGCGCTCTACCGGGGCCTGTCGGCCCCGGCAGTGGCTGTGCCGGGCCTTCGGCCCTCGGCTCAGAATGCGGTGGGATTTCACGCTGCGATGACCGCCTGGCGGTGTTGTGCCTTGCGGTCACGGCTCCTGACCGCGCAGCGGTCAAACGTCACAGGGTCGCCGCGCAGCGGCGCACCCTGGGTCTTCGGTCCGGCCATCGGATAGGCGAACCCCGACGGGGTTCTTCAAGGCCGTCCAACCCCGTTGAGGTAGTGAGCGAGGTGGCAGCTGCGCACCCGGGGTGCGCGGCTGCGTCGCGACCCCGGGGCGATGATGTGCGACGCCTTCGGCGTCGATGTTCGGGCCCAGGCCCGTGACTTGTGTAGAACAACGAGGCGTAAACGCGGGGGCTTCGGGTTTTCTTTGGCACTACTCGCAGCGATCCATCGCATTGATGTTTGACAGGCCGAAAACTACGACTTCACACCACTGACCGGCCGCCGAAAAGGCAAAAGCCGGGTGCGTAACACCGGCCGGTGAGGTCCGCACTGCCAGGCACGACTCACCGGCCGGAACCTGACTGTGCGCGCTCCACGGTGCGCGCTGCGCGGGCTGACCGCCCTGCCCCAGCGGCTGGACGGCGGTGCCCCTGAACATGGATCCCAACGTAGATTCCCATGCTTCCGACACCAACGACGCGGGCCTTGTCGTGAGACGGCTCCTGGATATGTTCACCCACGAGGAGTCTGCCGTTCTGTGGGAAGCCTCTGGCACAATCGTCACGCCCTACTGTTTGATGAGGGGCGATAGGGCCAAGTGGGACAGCCGAGGGCATTTCTTTGCGGCAGCGGCAGTGGCAGCGATGACGAGGATGCTCGTCGAACGGGCGCGGAAGGAGCTTGCACAGCAACGCGGCGGTGATCGAGTCCGCGTGGAACTCTCGCACGTCGGTCTTGTCGCCGGTGATCGAGAAGACTGGCTGCTCGAACTGGATGAGGCTCTTCAACGGCTCACGCAGATCGTTCCCCTTGACAGCCGAAACCAGTTTGCCACCACCGTCGATGAACACCTCGCATGGCGGACCGTCCATATTGAAGGAGCTGTCTTCCAGGATGACATCTCCCTTGCCGTTCATGATGACCGCGTCTGGATTAAGGCCTTTCATGAACCGCTTTCCGCGAAGTGTGCCAACGGCCTTGTGACTGAACATGATTCCATCGGAATATTGGACGGTGGTATCCCGTGCGTGCCACTCTCCGTCCATGATCCAGAAGGTCGTGTACATCCCAATGAGATCACGCATCCGATCCACCAGACGCAGCCGATGATCCACGCGCGTCGAACTAAGTTCACGCGTTTCATTCTGCGCTCCTTGCCAGACGGCGCGTCCCTGCACCATGTTCCGGAACAAAGTGCCAGCAATTCCTCTGCTGTTCGAGATGGTGCGCCCGACTTTCGTACGCCGGCAAATGCTTATCATGCGGCGTTTTCGGCCGGGTGACGCATTCGTTCGTGTGGGCGCGCAATGCGGGTAGCGAGCCCGGGAAGTGTCGGTTACATTGAACCAGCGATTTGCTTTTGAGTCATTTAGCGGATGAGTCAAGTCATGATGCGGAGTTGGAAGACCCGTTATTTTCTTGGTGGCTGGGTGGACTGCTGACGCCCTGCCGGTCGTTGAACCCTGGTGGCGTAGCGGCGGCAGCGTGTCGCTAAATCGGCCTGGCGCCGAAGTGGCCGTTGGCGAGAAAAAATGTCAGGAGTCATTTGCCGGGAACCGGCCCTCCAGGTGCTTCGCACAAATGACTCCTGACACTTTCTTCGCGGCTGATTACCGACATCCAGGACCTGTAGGCGTAACCATGTTGCATTGCCTCGGAACCGCCAACGACATGGTCGGAAGGCGAACGTGTTTGCTTGGAATGATCAGCTCCGCACTCCTGGGCCTGTCCGTTGCGATCGCGGTACAGGCCGCGGAAGCCAGTGGCACTGACTGGTTGGAAGCGGAGAATTACGAATCGCAGCACGGCTCGACCTCGGCGACGTTCATCATGCCCTCCGCTTCCGGCGGCGCTTGCGTGGCGAACAACTGGGGTGCAAAGACCGGCCATTTTCTTCGTTACCGGACCGAACTGGAGTCGGACTTCGCCGCGCTCTACGTAACGCTGCGCTACGCGCGCGAAACAGCAGGCGACGCCGTCGTAAGCGTGACCGTCGATGGCGACGCCACGAGCACCGCCATCATCAAACTGCCCTCCACCGGCAACTGGGGTTTCACGCCGGAAGGCTGGCACTATGCCGCCGTGAAACTGCCCGCGGTTGCCAAAGGGGCACACGTGATCGAGATCGGCTCGCGCGCCGACGCCAACAACGTCAACTTTGACGGGCTGTACCTGAGCGTGGAGCCGTTGGACACACATCGGGCCGTGGTCGAGCCGCCATCGGGGCCCGACTTGATTGCACCGCTGGGGGAAGGGCTCGTTCCGTTGCCATGCAAGACGCCGGTGGCCCTGCCCTACTCGCGGCGCAAAGCGTATGTTGCAGGCAACGGGCTGGTGCAAACGCTCCTCTCGACCCCGCAGCCAGGCGGCATGGGCGGGAACATCGCCGGTCCAGGCTTGCACGTGAAACTCGCCGGCCATGGTCCGTGGACAAGCGTGGGGCAGACACTCGTGAACTCGCCGGTGCCGACGGTCGTCACTCGCCTCGAGTGGTCACTGGTGGATATGGTGCAGGAAGTATTCGCCGCCGCGCCGGAGGAACAGGGCTTCTTCATGCGCGTCACCGTGACGAACAGGACGGGCACGTCGCAAGCATACGAATTGGCCAGCCTGGTGTGCAACGCCGGGGCGGCAGCTGTCGCCGACGGCACGCGCCTCGTCGCGAAAGGGCAAACGCTGCTGCACGTGTTTCCAACACCGTCAATCCTTGTCTCGGCCAGCGAACGTAATTTGCCTGGCCCGCTGGGTGGCAACCCGGCGCTGCGCATCCGAGTCCAGGTGGAAGCGTATACATCCACGAGCTTCGATCTGCAGCTTGTTGGTGACGGGCTTTCCCGCGACAAGGCGCACGGCGCCGCAGTTCAGGTGTGGCGCGACAAGCTGGCTCCTGCGGTTCCAGTCAAGTTGCCCGATCCCCAGCTGCAGTACGCTTTCGATGCTTCCCTTCGCCAGATACTCACGCTCATCGAATCGCGACCAGACCACGCCCGTGTGCTCAAAGGTCTGGAGCACTACTACGGCGCGAATCCGTACGACACGTTTCAGGTCAGTCGCGCACTCGACGCGATAGGCCTGAAGGCTGACGCCGAGGAACTGCTGCGGCATCAAATCGCCCACCTGAAGGAGGACGGCTTTTTCGAAATGTGGGAGTCCGGCGACCTCGCGAAAGATGGTACAGATCAGTGGATCGTTCAGGGCTTGGCGGCCGCGGCATTATGGAATCACTATGAGCTGTGGCGCGACGACGCTTGGTTGCGCGAAATTGCTCCCGCACTCGTCAAGAGTGCGCAGGCGACACTGCGTCTTCGCCAGTCCCATGCTGACGTCGCTAAGCAGGGCGATGTTGAAGTGGAAGGCTGGCTTCCCCCGATCTTCGGCGATGGCGGATTGGGCCGCGGCTATCACTGGTCACAGAACGCCGGCCCCTTGAGCGGAGTGCGGATTGCTGCCGATGTGGCGCGGATGCTCAAGCTACCCGAAGCCGCCGAACTCCAAGCTGGCTACCTCGATTTCCAGTGTGCCTTCGACACCGTGCGGACGCGGGCCGCGCTCGCGGATCCTGAACGGATGCTATCCGCGTTTCCAGGTGCGACGGGCGACGAACGCACGCGGCCTCTGTGGGGCGTGGTGATGAGCGTGAGTGCATTTGATGCCATCTCGCCAGACGATCGAGCCGCGCTCAAGACGCTGCGGTTCATGCAGGGAAATCGGCACAGTGCGTTGCACCTGAACCTCGGCTACTCGCGCGGCGTGTGGCCTTACCTGAGCGCCGAAGTCGCGCTTTGGCACTTGCGGCTTGGCGAAACCGCGGAAGCCTGGCGCATCCTGCGGGCGATGGTGGACAGGGCAAGCTCTACCGTCTGCTGGTATGAAGAGATTGACGTCCAGCCGCCGCTTGGTCATGGCGACCCAGCCGACGTGTGGGCCGCGGCGGAAATGGTCTACCTGGCCCGCCAACTTGCAGTCCCCTTGCAGTCCCCTTTCCGCTCTTCAAGGTCGGTTCCAGAACGCCTTGATCGCATCGTCTTGACGGCCGCCCGTGGGGCAAGCAACGCTCGGCCGGTTGGTAGCCAGGCAGACAGGCTGACTTCAAAGGCTCAATGCTCAGGGAGCAGGCGACAGCCGCAGCGCTGCCACACGGTAGTAACCCGCGGCATCGCGGGTCGCGGCTTGCAACGCGAATTCGACCGGTCTCTCCTGCGTTTCGGTACCATCGAACAGTCCAATGAACAACTGGTACGGGCCCGGACTCAGATCGGCGGGCAGTGACAACTGAGCACGCACCACGATCGGCTGACCCGGCAGCCAGGACCGCTCCGCCTGGGCCACGCAACGCACCCAGACGTTGTCTGCGCCAGTGAGTTTCACCCGCAGCTCGTACGAGTGATACGGCGGCGCCACACCCCGGTTCTCCAATGTCAACACGAACGGAATTGTCTCGCCAGCCCTTGCTTCGTCACGCATCGTCAGGGATGTCGGAAATAACCAATAGCCGCAGCGGTTGAGCATCTCGCTGGTGAATACCGGGTTGTCGGCCAGCCATTCGTGCGCGTAGCCATGGTAGCCGATGTAGGAGGCGTGTAGCAGTTCGAGAGCGCCCCGGAAATAGGCCGGTCCCTTTTTGCCTTCGCCGAACTTGGCCGCGGCGGAACCAGCGAGTGCATCCCAGTTCCCCTGTGTCTTCACGGCGCCATAGTGCTCCAGTTCGAAAACGGTCGGCGTCCGCAGGTACGCGTCGGCGAAGTACTGGGGACTGCGGACGGTATACGTCTTGCTGAAACCATCCAAGTAGCCGTTCACGAGAATGCTGTCATCACGATAACTGATCGCGTGCTCCAGCAGATACGTATGCAAGACCTGTCTTTCCGCCGGATCCGACAGCGCATGCACGAAATCATCGGAGGCGACAAGTTGTGCCTGCCGAAAATGCTCCAGGTAGAGGTCGACATGCTGCCGACGAGCCGCCAGGCCGCACTCCTTTCGACTGCCGGCCCAACTGTGGCCTTCGCCCCAGTCTCCGATACTTCCGATGTCGACATAGCGCAGCCACGGCTTGCCATCATAGCGGGACGCGAATGCGGCGAGGAAATGGTCCAATTTGTCGAGGAAGATCGGGTCATCGAAAACGGGCTCCCAAGGTCCCTCGGGACCGGTTGGCTGGCCCATGCGGTAGTAGTCCCCCTTAGCGCCGGCCTCCATGACCCACCGCGGCGTGGCGAACTGCTGCTCGATCCGATCGGTGCTCGTTTCCTTGCAGCTGATACGAAACGCGATGCCAAGCCCGCGTGCGGTCCATTTGTCGATAATCTCGTCGATCACGCGCCAGTTAAACTCACCTTCGCGCGGCTCGAGATACGACCAGGCCAGGCGGATGTAGAGGTGGTCCATACCGGGGAACTCCAGAACATCCGCATCGTGCTCGATCCGATACTTGTCGATGTGGTTGTCCGGGAAATGGTGGTACCAGCCCTTGTGCGGGTTCGCGAGCACCCGCCGGGCGTCCTGCAGTGGTGTGAGATCGTGAACCACCGGATCCGGTCCCGCGGCCATGCTCCGCCCGCCGCACAGTACGCACGCCAACCAGAAAGCCATCCGCCAATCGCGACTCCACGGGATCCAGTTCGTTATAAGCTGTAACATAAGCGGATCTCTGTGTTCTCGGTGACGGGTACCCCGGTCCCAAGCTGGGACACGTCGCATTGTGGCATTTCTTCGCGGCCGATACCATCGGCGAAATGAGGGTGACCAGGAGTATTTCACGACCGGTCACCCTGCAGGGGAAGGGCTGAGATTGCTTTGCGGAAGGCAATTTGCCGGCGCAGGCGACAGGCATCGGCGCAAAGTACGTATCGGGCTTGTGCGTGGGCCGGGGCAATCGTTGCGGAAACGTTGCACAACGTAGCAAGGTGTTGTTCGGCATCGCTCAAACAACGGCTCCCCGTCCCTTGTTGTCTGGCAGCAGCGACGATACTCGCGAGCTCACAAGCTCCGCCGCCTGCCGTGCGAATGCGTCACGCAGTTCGCCGAGCCGAAGCGGAATACCCCGCTCACTCAAGTAGTGCGGTAGTATCGACGGTAGTGTGATATCGATCTCCAGGTGCCCGGCGAAGAACGCGGCCGCCTCGGCCAGGGACGAGACGGGAATCACTTCCAATTCCTCGACCACGGCTGCCTCGGCGGCGTTGGTCTCCGGGACCACAATGCCGCGCGAGTGCCGCTGCCGCGCGGCGGCCATGGCCATCGACAGCGCCCCTTTGGCCGGACGTGTGCGGCCCTCGAGCGACAGTTCGCCCACGACCGCGTACTGTTCGAAGCGATCGGACGTGAGCTGTCCGCTGCCGGCCAGGACGCCCAGCGTGATCGGCAGGTCGAAGGACGCCGCCTGCTTGGGCAATTCGGCCGGGGCCAGGTTGATCACCACGCGGTCGTCGGGGGGAGGAACCCCGAATTGACCATGGCCCGCTCCACGCGGTCGGTGCTCTCACGGACCGCGGCTTCCGGCAACCCGACCAGGATGTTCTTGGGCAGGGTCGCCAGCGAGACGTCGACCTCGACGTCCACGGGGATGGCTTCGATCCCCAGCAGGGAGAAGGTATGCAGTTTGGCCAACATGGGTGTGGTCCCCCGTTGGCCCGCGTCTGCTTGAGCGTCGCGCGCCTATTGTGCCCCGTGCTCTCCTGCCTTGCAAGCCCCGGTCCACACGCCACGTTCACAGGGTGACATACACCTGTCACCCGAAACGCGTCTTGTCCCGGAAGCCCCCGCGTTTACGCGGGGGAGGTTCACCTTCACCCTACGCCCCCCGCGCCGCGCGCACACCCTGGAAGCCCCCGCGTTCACGCGGGGGAGGTTCACCTTCACGCTACGGCTCCAGCGCGCCGCGCCTCGGGAAGTCCCCGTTCTTACGAAGTGTGGGCCTCGACACAGGCAATGTGTGACGCGAGATTGTCATCGCTGTGGCGAGCCAGTTTCTACGTGCGCATCGCGGGTGTGGTGCCGACAGCGCAGGTCACGTCGTTCTTGCGCAATGATAAGACCGATTGGGGGCGAACGCGATGCGCTGGGGGCGTAGGGTGAAGGTGAGGCTCCCCCGCGTAAACGCGGGGGCTTCGTGAAGGTGAGGCTCCCCCGCGTAAACGCGGGGGCTTCCGGGGTGTGGGCATCGGGGCCATGTCAGTGGTATTCTAATGGAGCCGATGGTCGGTTCGTACCAGCGTCCTACTTCTCGCGGGATGGCCCTGATCATGATTCGATGCGCCGCCTGGATCGTGCCGCTCTCGCTCTCGCTGGCCTCTCCTGCCTGGGGGCAGGATGCCGCGACGCTGCCGCGCGGGCATGTGTTCTTTCACGCGGACTTTGAGGGGCCTGATGCGCTCAATGGATGGTCCGGCCCGGCCGCGCGTCTCGTGGCGGATGGGGCAGGCCAGGTGGTACTCATCGAGCAAACGGCTGGCAACTCGAAGGGATCTGCAGTCATCCAGTTACCGCTGCCGGTCGAGCAACTGCGCGGCTACGTGGTTGAATTCTCGGCACGGGTCAAAGCGTCCGGGATCAGCGAGAAGCCAAATCCTTGGAACGGCGTCAAGTTCATGGCGCCCTGGACGCGCGCCGACGGTGGCAGAGACTGGCCCGCGGTGGAGCTCGACGCGGGTTCGTTTGATTGGCGGGCGGTGGCGTTTCGCGTCAGCGTGCCAGATGACGCGCGCGACGTACAACTGGTGCTGGGACTCGAGCAGGTATCCGGCAAGGCTTGGTTTGATGATGTGCGCGTCGCGGTCCATCGCAGTCTGCGCCGCGCGCCGCGGCCAGTGGCCACTGGCCCCGCGTACAAAGGACATTCCCTCCATCGTCTGCGCGGGGCGATGATCAGTCCCAATGTAACGGACGAGGATCTGCGCGTGCTGGGTCAGGAATGGAATGCGAACCTGATTCGATGGCAGTTGATCCGCACGGGACGCATCGAGGATCCG
>JALOQX010000253.1 GCA_025459265.1 Pirellulaceae bacterium
GCTGGAGATGCCGCGCAGTTCGAGCAGCGGCAGGGTCTAAATGGACTTGCGTGATTGCGGCAATTTCCGGGTGGCTGGGGACGAGCGCAGCGAGCCCCCGGAATGCGGGACGCTGGGGGCTCGCTGTGCTCGTCCCCGGCCACCCCAGGATTTGACATTCCCGGAATCGCGCAAGCCCGTCTACGCGGGGAGTGCGTACTCCGGCCGGCGCGGACGCCGGACGTAGGTGTTGGCTTCCGCGTCGTCGGGGAAGCTCTCGGTCTGCGGGTCCCACCGCACGCGGCGACCGACCTGCCGCACGATGTTGGCCAGGTGGCAGACGCTGATGGACCGGTGGCCGATCTCGACATCGGCCACCGGTTTGGTGCGTGTGCGAATGCAGTCGATCCAGTTCTGCATGTGCCAGCGAGCCTGCCAGAGCGCCAGCTCATCACTCCACTTGCGTTCCTCTTCGGCCACGTCGACCTGTTTGAGCAGCGTTTCGGCGATGTCCTTGGGATTGGACGTGAACTTGTTGCGGTTGACCTCGAGTTTGCCCTTCTCGCCGATGAAGATGGCGCCTCCCGCCGGTCCCCGGCCTCCCTCCAGCACGAAATGCAGCTCCACGCCGCTGGCATACTTCATGCCGACCTGGCCATTCTTGCCCGGCGTGATGGGCCAGAGTTCGACCGGGCCGGTTTCGTCCATGCCCAGGGCCCACTGGACCTGATCGATCCCGTGCGCGCCCCAGTTGGTCATTTCGCCGCCGGCAAACTCGCGCCAGCGCATCCAGCTCATCCACTGTCCGTGGAACGGCCGCAGGGCGGCCTGATTGAGCCACCTGCTCCAATCCAGCCCGGTCGGGATGGGTTCCTCCGGCAGTGCCGTGGCGGGCGCGTCCTCCGGGCCGGGATAGTTCAGGGCGCGGACTTCGCGGAGTTTGCCCAGTCCGCCGCCGCGAATGAACTCGCAGGCGATCCGGTTCATCTCCATCGAGCGCTGTTGGGAACCGACCTGGAAGACGCACTCCTGGCGGCGCACCATGTTCACCAGGACGCGGCCCTCGTGGATGTACAGGGTGAGCGGTTTCTCGGCGTAGATATCCTTGCCGGCCTGGCAGGCGTCGATGCAGGTGGACACGCGCTGGAAGTCGCCGGTTCCGACAATCACCGCGTCGATGTCCTTGCGTTCGAGCAGTTCCCGGTGGTCCTGGTAGAGGGGCCAATCGGCCTCCTTGTCGCGTTTGAACTGTTCGGCGCGGGGCAGGTTGCAATCGGCGAGCGCGATGATCTGGCCGTCTTCGGGCAGTTGGTTGAGCAGCAGTTGGGCGCGGCCGCCGACCCCGATGGCGCCGATGCCGATGCGATCATTGGCACCGGGTCGGCCGGGGCGTCCCAGAGCGCTGCGCGGGATGAACAGCGGCAGGCTCAGGCCGACGGCGGTCGTGCGCAGCATGGCGCGCCGCGACAGGCGCTGGCTCGCAGCGGCCGACGTGGTGGAACACGGGTGTGGCTGGGGGCGAGTCATGACAGGTTCCTTGCTGGGGGATCGCTACCGCTCGTACCGTCTGATCATCGTACAGGCCGGGTGAGTTGGGGCCCAGACCGCGGCTACTTGAAGTCTGCGCGGCGGGCCAGTTCATCCGGTCGCCGTTCGATCCGCTCGACGCTCGCGGCGGTCAGGAACCGGGGTCCGCCCGCGGCCAGTGTGCCGGCCAGGATCCGGCACATTTTGACGAGCATGAAGGTGATATTGAGCACTTCGCGGGCGGTGCTCCCCAGCGCCAGCACGCCGTGGTTCTCCAGCGCAATGACGCGGGGCACGCGCTGATGCTGCTGGACGAACTCCTCCAGCCGCTGCCCCACGGCGTGCGCCAGCGGCAGGCCGGGATCGGCGTACGGGACGTAGACCAGGGCGGGGCCCAGCAGCACGATCTGATCGGGGAACAGCGCGCCCGCCATCAACTCGCGGCTGCGCGTGCTGCACAGCAGCGCGGCGGCGGCCGTCGGGTGCGTGTGGCCGACGAACTGGACCCCGGCGAGGTCCAGGCACATGGCATGCAAGAACGTCTCGATCGACGGGGCACGCTCGCCTTCGACCGTGGCCTCACGCAGCAGGCGCTTGACCTCCTCGTCACTCATGGCCGTACGCTGCAGCGCCTCCAGGATCGGCTGACGGCGCACGCGCACGAAGGAGTGCACGTCGGCGCTGGCCAGCTCGGTGCCGGAAGCCTTGATCCAGAACGAGTCGGCGTCGGCGCGCACCGACGTGTTCCCCTCGCCCAGGATGGCCAGGTCGTGGTGGGGATCGCCCAGCACCCGGGACATCTCGATCAGTTCACTGCGGACGTCGGTCATGGCACGTGCTCCAGTACCCGAGGCAGCAGGTCGGGCGCGCCGGCCAGGAAGCGTGCGACCATCGCGCGCCACTGTTGCCGGTCAGTGCTTTCAAAGCGGAACGTGAGGGCAGGTTCGGTGATCGACGCGCGGGCCAGCGCCCAGCCGTCGGTGTATTCCGCGCGGATGCCATCCAGCTGCGACACGCGGCCGCCACAGCGGGCGGCAATCGCCGCCAGCACCGCGCCGCGGTCGCCCTCGTACGCCACACGCACGTCGGGCGTGATGGCCGGCCAGCCGATCCGCGCGACTTCGTCGTGCAGCGGCGTGCCCAGCTGCCGCAGCAGGCCGAGCACGACCAGCGCCGTGAAGAGCCCGTCGTCGCCGCCGCCCAAGAGCCCGAAGAAATGGTGCCCACTCACCTCCACCCCCAGCTCGGCCCCGGTGTCGAGCATGGTGGCCTTGATGAACCCGTGGCCGCTCGGCTGCATGATCGACCTGCCGCCGCCCGCCTGCGCCGCGCGGGACACGATCGACGCGCACTTGAGGTCGTAGACCACGGTGCCGCCGGGGAAACAGTGCTCGACCAGCAGCACGGCGATCTGTTCGGGCCGCGCGATCTGTCCGCGCGCGTCGACGAAAACCACGCGGTCGCCGTCGCCGTCGAGCGCCACTCCCAGGTCCGCGCGATGGCGCACCACGGCGTCGATCAAGGGAAGCAGGTTGCGGTCCCGCGCCGGGTTGGGATCGCGGCGCGCGAAGTCTGGGTCCACGGCCGGATCGAGTTCCAGGGTCTCGTAGCCGGCGGCGCTCAGCACGCGCGGGGCCAGGCCGGTGAAGGCGCCCCCCATCGTGTCGACGACCACGCGCGTCTGGGCCGCCGACCCGGAGTGTCGGTGGTGACTCGCTGGTGTGTCCGCGCGGTTGCTGCGCGTCACCAACTCGCGCGCGGCGCCGCTGACCCAGGCTTCGTACTCGGGCAGGATGTCGGTGCGGCTCGTCTTGCCCCGGCGGGCCGCCGGAGCGGCAGTCGCCAGGCGCTGTTCGAGTTCCTGCATCACGGCGGGGACCGGAGGACGGCCGTCCACGAGGAACTTGATGCCGTTGTACACACCGGGATTATGCGATGCGGTCACGATGGCCAGATTCGCGACAGCGAGGTGGCGGGCGGCGAACTGCACGACCGGGGTCGGCACCTGCCCCACGTCCTCCACGTCGATTCCGGCGCCCACCAGCCCGTCGATCAAGGCCGTCTTCAATCGTGGCGTCGACCGGCGCAGGTCACCGCCGCCGACGATCGACTGCTGACCGCGCGCCCGGAGCATCAGCCCCAGGCTCAGCCCAATGCGCAGCGCATCGCCCGCGTCCCAGTCCTGGTCCACGATGCCGCGCACGTCGCATGACTTGAAGATACTCACGGCATTCCCTGCGCTTCCAACTGTCTGGCCAGCGTATGCCGGAACGTGTCATATGCGTCGTCATACGGTGCACACCAGGCGGTGACCGGCTCGATGGTCGGGCCCAGCTGCACGAGTCGCGCCACGGCCTCCTGGCAACTCCCCAGCTCCGGCATGGCCGCCAGCACGGCCGCGCCGACGGAACACCCTGGGTGCACGGGCACGCGCAGCGCGCGGCCGCTGACCGAGGCCCGGATCTGCAGCCACGTCGGGCTGGCTGCGCCGCCACCCGTGGCGTACACGGTGGCGTTAATCGGCAGCCCCAGCTGTTCGAAACGTTCGATCGCCATCCGTTCCAGATAGGCCACGGCTTCCAGTCCGGCGGCGAACCGCAACGGCGGTTCGGCAATCTCTTCCAACCCGAACCCCCGCGCCTGCGGCGCCACGAACGGAAACCGTTCGCCGACCTTGACCAGCGGATACACGCAGTGCCCGGTGGGCAGGAGCGACCGGGCGTCACGCGTCAGCACCGCGAGATCCGCGGCGGGAAAATGCACGTCGATCCATTCCGCGCCGGTGCTCGACGCCGCGCCGGGCAGATACCCGCCCGCCGGGTGCCGGTGGTTGTAGATCGCGCCCTGTGGATCGGCCAGCGGCTGGTCCGCAACCGCTTTGAACACCAGCGTCGTGCCGAGCGTGACGTTCAGGTCGCCGGGCGCCCGCGCGCCGGACGCGAGACAACCGGCCGTGCCGTCGGTGCACCCGGCGACGACGCGCAGGCCGGCGGGAATTCCGGTCTGGGCGCTGGCCTCCGGTGTCACGCCGCCGAGGGGCGTGCCCGGCAGCACGAGTCGCGGCAGCATCGCCGTGGGAATCCCCAGCCGCTCGATACCGGTCGGCCACGTCAGGCGGCCCGGGTCGGCGCCGGTCTTGAGCGCGGTGGAGATGTCGGTCGTGTCGTAGCAGCCGGTCAACATGCCCACCAGATAGTCGGTCTGATGGACGATGCGATGTGCGGGCTGGAACAGCGCGGGTTGCTGCCGGGCCAGGTGCACGAGCTTGGGCAGCGCGAAGCTCGACGCCATCTGGATCCCGTAGGGGGCGAGTGTCGGGTCGAGGGCAGCGGCCACCTCCGGCGTGACGTCGCTGGCGCGCTGGTCACTGTAGAGAATGCCCGCGGTCAGCGGCGTGCCACGCCGATCGGTGATCACGAACGTGCCGGACGTCGCGTCGACCGCCAGCGCCGCGAGTTCGACCGCGGCGGGGAGTTGGCGCACCAGCGCCTGCAGCGCCGCCTGCGCGGCCGCGCTCCACGCGACCGGGTCCTGTTCGACACGGGGGCCGGCTACCTGCGTGGCCTCCGGGGCCAGGCGAGCCGTCCCCTCCGCGACCACTCGGCCGTCGTACGTGACCGCGGTGGCGCGCGCACCGCTGGTGCCGAGATCCAGTCCAATCACCGCACGTTCTCTGGCTGCCATGTGGAAGATCCGGGGGTGCCGCGCGTCGATTTGCGTGACGCTGCGAAAAGGATTATAACGGCAGCGAGTTGTCTGCGCGGAGTGGGGAGGAACGCCAAGCGAGGTGCCGGACGATGAGCGTGATCTATCGCGTCAACATGTCGGAACTGACGGTCTCGGTGGAGCATCCGGACGCGGCGTGCGAGCTGCTGGGCGGACGCGGTTTGACGAGTCGGATCGTCGCGAGCGAAGTGACAGCGACATGTCACCCATTGTCGGCCGAGAACAAGCTGGTGTTCGCCCCCGGGTTGCTGACGGGGACCGGCGCGCCGTGTGCGGGCCGGCTGTCGGCGGGGGCCAAGAGTCCGTTGACCGGGACGATCAAGGAAGCGAACTCGGGCGGCACCGCCGCGCAGGCACTGGCGGCGCTGGGGATTCACGCGCTGATCGTCGAGGGCAAGCCGGCCGACGGGAAGCTGTACCGGCTGATCGTGAGCCGCAGCGGCGTGGAGATCGAGGAAGCGGCGGCGCTGGGCGGGCTGGGGAACTACGAGACGGTGGCGCGTCAGCTGGAACGTTTTGGCGACAAGGTGTCCTGCGTCAGCATCGGGCCGGCGGGCGAGATGGGCTGTGCGGCCGCCAGCATCGCCGTGACCGACGTCGAACATCGCCCGACGCGGCACTGCGGCCGCGGCGGCCTGGGCGCCGTGATGGGCTCCAAAGGCGTCAAGGTGATCGTGATCGATCCCGCGGGCGGACAGCGGCTGGAACCGGCCGACCGCCCCGCCTTCACGCAGGCCGTGCGCAAGTTCGCCGCCGCGCTGAGCCGCCACCCGCTCAGCAGCGAAACCCTGCCGACCTACGGCACCAATGCCCTGGCCAACGTGATCAATCAGGCCGGGGCCTATCCCACCTGCAACTTCAGCACGGGGCAGTTTGCCGGCACGGAAGCGATCAGCGGCGAACGGCAACACGATATCATCGTCCAGCGCGACGGCGTGTTGGCCCATGCGTGCCACCGCGGCTGCACCATCAAGTGCTCGCGGATCTATCTGGACGAGCAGGGGGAGTACCTGACCAAGGGACCGGAGTATGAGACGGTCTGGGCACACGGCGCCAATTGCGGCATCGACGATCTGGATGCGATTGCCCGCATGGATCGCATGGATGACGACCTGGGACTCGACACGATCGAGACCGGCGCGACGATCGCCGTGGCGATGGAGGCGGGCATCATCCCGTTCGGTGATGCGGCCGGCGCCCTCGGATTGCTCGAAGAAGTTGCCGCCCGCACAGCGCTGGGGCGGCTTGTCGCCTCGGGCGCCGAAGTGCTGGCCAAGGCCTACGGCGTCACACGCGTGCCCACCGTCAAAGGCCAGTCGATGCCGGCCTACGACCCGCGCGCGATCAAAGGCATCGGAGTCACCTATGCGACCACCACCCAGGGCGCGGACCACACGGCCGGTTACGCGATTGCCCAGAACGTGCTGGGGGTCGGCGGCAAAGTCGATCCGCTTTCGCCGCACGGTCAGGCCGAGCTGAGCCGCAACCTGCAGATCGCCACGGCGGCGATCGACACGTCCGGCATGTGTCTGTTCGTCGCCTTCGCCGTGCTGGACGACCCGCAGGCGCTCGAGGGACTCTGCGATCTGATCGCCGCCCGCACCGGGCAGACGTTCACGGCCCAGGACCTGAGCGAACTGGGCAAACGCGTGCTGCGCAGCGAACGGGATTTCAACGCGCGCGCCGGCTTCACCGCCGCCGACGATCGACTTCCGGATTTCTTCCGCATGGAAAAACTCCCGCCCCACGAAGCCGTCTTCGACGTCTCCGACGAGGAACTCGACAGCGTCTTCAACTTCTGATCCGCTCAGCCGCCGCCGATGGCCGGGAACACGCCCAGGGTTTCCCCGCCAGCGAGCGGATGGGTCGGCTCGACCAGACGGTGATTGCAGAAGATGATGCGCACCGTCTCGAGCGGAATTCCCAGGTCCCCCAGCAACTGCCCGACTGTCTGCCCCGGCTCAATCGACCGCTCGACCGTCGGCTGCCCGCCCACGTGCTGGCGAAACGAGGCGTACAGGTTAACTTGCACCGTGGTCATGGACTTCGTCTCCCCCGCCTGCGCATACCAGCCGCCCACCCGCGCATGGCTTCATCCGATTGTGCCACCGCCATCGCCCGGCGGCAATCGACCGGGCCGGGAACGCAACCCTACTGCAGGCACACGCCGCCATCTATAATGGCGGGCCGAACGGTTCTGGGAAAGGGAGATGGAGCATGGTCGAAATGACGGTTTCGGACGCGCAGGTCGACGAATTCGCCCGGCTCGGTTATGTACGCATCAATGGCCTCTTCCAGGCGGACGAAGTGGACCTGCTGTATCGGATCTCCAAAGCGGATCGCGAGCTGGTCAGCCAGTCTTATGGCCGACGGGACGCTGCCGGCCAGACGACTCGCTTGACCCTCCGCAACGACCTCGACGACAGCACCATTTACACGGCCATCGTGCGCTCGCAGCGCGTCGCGGGCGCCATGGCCCGACTCCTGGGTGACGAAGTCTATCATTACCACCACAAGGTGATGCTCAAGGAGCCGCGGGTCGGGGGGGCCTGGGAATGGCACCAGGATTACGGATACTGGTACGACAACGGCTGCCTGTACCCGGACATGGCCAGCTGTCTGATCGCCATCGATCCGGCCACGCGGGAAAACGGGTGCCTGCAGATCCTGGAGGGCTCCCAGCGGCTCGGACGCATCAATCACGGCCGCACCGGAGAGCAGGCGGGGGCGGACCTGCAGCGCGTGCAGGCGGCGATGCAGCGCTTTCCGCTGGTGTACTGCGAGATGGGACCCGGCGACGCGCTGTTCTTCCACGGCAACCTGCTGCATTGTTCGGCGCAGAACACCAGCGACAAGCCGCGCTGGTCACTGATCTGCTGCTACAACACGAAGCACAACGATCCGATCATCACCGGCGGCCGCCATCCGAATTACAGCTACCTCGAGCTGTGGCCGGATCAGCGGGTGCTGGAGGTGGGGCGACGGCACTGGGAAACGCTGCAGGCAAGTGTGCCGGGCAGTTGAGCAGCGCAGGGCCACGGGTGTCAGAAGCAGCCCGTCGCACGGC
>JALOQX010000254.1 GCA_025459265.1 Pirellulaceae bacterium
CCTGCAATCCGGACGATCCCTGGACTCCCCAACCGACGGCGGTAACGATCTGGTCGCCCGTGATCATGGGCTTTTCCACCTCGACCATCGTGTTGGAGCTGCCATCTTTGAAGTCGCGAATCGTCTTTTCACCGCTGCAGTTGTCCCACGTGATGTTCCAGATATTCTGCTCTTTCGTACCCGGGACGTGCTTGCCAAAGGCCCTCGCGCTGGGGACGTAGCTGGTCAAACTCGCCGGCCGATTCTCGCCGTTAAAAATCCAGCTATACCCGCCCACGACAACCGCCTTGGCGGGCGACGCATCGCTGGGGCAGGTCAACACCGGCTGCACATTCGCATCCCACCATTCATTGGGTCTTGTCCTGGATGGCGCCAGACAGCTGTTGTCCCACGCGGCATCACTCTTGAGCGACTCTTGTTCCAAGTAGGGCAACAGGCAGAAGAAGTAGGTGATCATCTCCCCCTCGCTCCGGGTGTCCATGTACTTGCCCTTGTAGATGGCCGTATTCGCACCCGGGTTAATATTCGACCAGCCGTTGATGAGGATTGGCGGAAACTCGTTGAACGTATCGTGCGCGTTGTGAAGCGCCAGTCCGTGTTGCTTCAAGTTGTTCATGCACTGCATCCGCCGAGCCGCCTCGCGGGCCGACTGCACCGCCGGGAGCAATAGCGACACCAACACGCCGATAATTGCAATGACTACCAACAGTTCGACCAGGGTGAACCCTGGCGACCTTCGTCGAACGCTTTTGTACGACATAGACCTCACACCTCCCTAACAATAGAACCTACGAAAAAAACTGGCGAATCACGCCGGTTCCTCGCCCGTCGACCACCCCGGCTCCACCGCGCAGCGCGGGGCAAACGCGAGCCGGAGTGAGAGAGTTGGCACCAAAAGTAAATTGACCACTCTTGCCCAATTCTGTCAAGCACATGGCACCCGCAAATCTTTTCTCACAAGCGATTTGCGAAAAAAGTACCGGCGGCCATCCTGGCCCCGGTCAGCTCATCGCCTGGCCAGCCGCCCCGCCCGTCCCGAGCTGGCTCCCCGCTGCCCGTCCCGCTCTCACTACGCGGAGACCCCACAAATGGGTCGCCAAGTTGTGAGGATTGTGTCAAGTCTGCGGGTCGTGCGGGCCGAAGGATGAGATGCTGCGCGGCAGCTCAGAAGCGGGGGTAGTCCATGCATCCGAAAGCAGGTTCCAGGTCTGCGACGGGCGGCCGGCTGGTATTGGTCGGTGCATTGCTGGTCTGCGCCTTCGCCGAAGGCTGCTGCGGACCCATCGCCTCGCTTCGACAAGGGCCGGCTGGCAGGGTTCCGCCGTGCCCTGAGGCGGCGACCGAGTGCGCTCACTTGGATGGTCCGGCTGACGCCGCGTGCGCCATTCCGCCCGCGGGCTACTGCGGCGCGGACGACTGTCCCTCTCTGCTTTTCTGCGCGCGTCCGCATCTCTGGCGCTTCCTGGGGCCGATCGCCGCCTGGCCGCGCCTCCATGCGCCTGCGGAGGAAGGCCTTCAGCCACCCCACTCGCGCTTCCATCCGGTGCCCACGGCCCCCGTCTTCGCCCAGCGCGACGAGTATGACGCGCCCGTGGAAAACACCCTCGCACCAGTGACCAGGCAGCAAGCTAGGTAAGCTGTGCGGGCCGCTTCGGCGGCGTTCAACGCCACCCCGACCACGCGTCGACATACCTGTAGAGAGTGCATGTTGGGGACCAGCGTGCGTCTGGACGCACCGTAGCGACGCAGGCTGGGGCTGTTGCGGGGAAATTGGAACGAGCGGTCGCGCCGCCCCGGGATGGGGGCGAGGACGGTTCTCCTTCTTTGATGAGCCCACCGATGCTTTACCCACCGCTGCTTGTCCGTAACCGCTCGGGGATTCTGATCGGTTGCCTGTTCGTCGCTTGCGCGTGCGGGGCCTCCGGGTTTGCGCGAGCGTCCGAAGCGGCATCCCACCGGCGTTCCGCAATCGTCGAAGCGGTGTCGGCCGCCCGCCCGGCGGTGGTCAACATTCACGGACGCAAGACGGTACCGGCCGAATACGACACGCAAGGGGCCGTCGATGCCGGCCATCAGGTCAACGGCATGGGGACCGGGATTCTGATCGACCCGCGCGGCTATATTCTGACCAATTACCACGTGGTGGAGGGCGTCAAACGCATCCGGGCCACGCTGGCCGACGGCACGACGGCGGTCGCCGACCTGGTGGCCAACGACCCGACGACGGACCTGGCCATCATCAAGATTCCTGAGGACAAGCCTTTTCCGGTGATCCGTGTCGGGACCTCCAGCGACGTGATGCCTGGCGAAACGGTGGTCGCCGTGGGGAACGCCTATGGTTATGAGCACACCGTGACGCAGGGGATCATCAGCGCGTTGCATCGCTCGGTGCAGGTGAGCGACTACCAGAAATACAATGACCTGATTCAGACCGACGCCAGCATCAACCCGGGGAACTCCGGGGGGCCGCTGCTGAACATTGACGGCGACATGATCGGGATCAACGTCGCCGTGCGGGTGGGTGCCCAGGGGATCGGGTTTGCCATCCCGGTCAACGAGGCGATGGAGGTGGCTGCCGACCTGATGTCGTGCGAACGGATCAGCCGCGTCAGTTACGGTGCGGAACTGGAGACAGACTACTCGGATCAGGGCAGCGTCGTACTGGTGAAAGTGACCGCCGACGGCGGACCCGCCCGGCAGGCCGGCCTGCAGACCGGAGACATCATCCGCACGGTCGCCGGCGCAGAAGTCACTCGGCGGCTGGATGTCGAATGTGCCCTGCTCGATCGGGAGGCAGGTGACGAAGTGGCCTTCGCCATCGATCGCAACGGCAAAGAAGTCACGTGCCAAGTCGTCCTGGCACAGGCCGAGACCGCCGAGGAATCGGCGACGGACCTGGCCTGGTCACAGCTCGGGGTGCGCCTGGTGCCGATCCCGGCGGCCACGTTCCGCAAGTACAACTCGCGGTATCGCGGGGGCCTGAAGATCGCCGCCGTGCGTGAGGAGAGTCCGGCGGAAAAGCACGGCCTGCGCCGCGGCGACGTGCTGGTCGGCATGCACAAGTGGGAAACCATCTCCGAAGACAATGTGGCCTATATTCTCAACAGCGCCGAATTCAAGGCCACGCAGCCGTTCCGATTCTATATACTGCGGAGCGGAGAAACGCTGTTCGGCAACATGCGATTGAGCGACGAGAAGTAGACGTCGCGGCATCGTCGGTTGTGCAGCGGCGGCAGTCCTCACACATGGAATCCGATTTCATCGCCTGGCTGCGTCGATGTGTGCCCGCGCATCCGCGCTTACCGCTGGGGCTGCGTGACGACGCGGCCGTTGTCAGCGCGACAGGCTGCGGCGACATCGTCGTGACGAGCGATCTGCTGACCGAGGGAGTTGATTTCCGGCTGCACGATTGCCAGGCCGCGGCGATCGGCCGCAAGGCGGTGGCCGTCAATCTGAGTGATCTGGCCGCGATGGCCGCGCGCCCCGTGGCGCTGCTCGTCTCCTTGGCCCTGCCCCGTACCGGCGCCGCCACGCTGGCCCGGGCGCTCTACGACGGCATCTTGCCGCTGGCCGCCGAGTTCGAGGCGGCCATCGCCGGCGGCGACACCAATACCTGGGACGGCGGTCTGGTGATCAGCGTCACAGCGCTGGGCGAACTCACGGCACGTGGCCCCCTGCGGCGCGACGGCGCGCAGCCCGGCGACTCGATCCTCGTCACCGGCTCCTTCGGCGGCAGCCTGCTCGGAAAACACCTCACCTTCACGCCCCGCGTGCGCGAGGCCCTGGCACTGCACGCGCGCTACGAGTTGCACGCGGGGATCGACGTCAGTGACGGCCTGTCGCTCGACCTGTCGCGCCTCGCCGCGGAAAGCCAGTGCGGCGCCGCCGTGAAGCTCGCAGCCATCCCCGTCGACCCAGCCGCGTTCGAGCTGACACGCCAACAGCCCGCCGGACCGTCGCCACTGGAACATGCCCTCGCCGACGGCGAGGATTTTGAACTGATTCTGGCGGCCGCACCCGGCGAAGCCCAGCGCATCCTGCAACAGCAGCCGCTGGATATCCCGATCACCTGCATCGGGCGATTCGTCCCCCAGAGAGGTCTGTGGCAGGAGAACCCCGACGGCACGCTGGCCGAATTAACCCCCCGCGGATGGCAGCATCGTGGAAGGGAGAAGTGAGAATGGTGAAGGGCGATCGCGGAACATTGAACATCGAACATTGAACATCGAACATCGAACATTGAAGGAATGGGGGAACTTGTGATATGTGGGAATCAAACCTATAGGTCCTATGGGTCCCATTGGTCCTATAGGACTAATAGGACCCATAGGACCTATATCAACTTCTGCGTTCTGACAGCCGTGACTTCAGGGCCTTCACCAGGGCGTCGGACACGGGTCCGTGGGAGGTGCAGGTGATGGTGCGGGATTCGGACCCGGTGATCTCGATGTGCACTTCGAGGTGATCTTCTGGCAGGCAGGCCGCGATGCGGTCGGCCCATTCGATGCAGGTCACGCCCGGCCCGTCGAAGTACTCCTCGACGCCCAATTCCAGGAACTCATCCAGGTCGCGGACGCGGTACGCGTCCAGGTGGTAGAGCGTGCGGGCTCCTCGATAGATCTGGCACAGCACGAACGTCGGGCTCGTGACGCTGGCCGGGTCGACACCGCAGCCGGCGGCCAGCGCCTGCACGAGTCGTGTCTTGCCGGCGCCGAGCGTGCCGGTCAGGGCGATGGCGGCGGTTTCCGGCAGGGCCGCGGCCAACGCGTGACCCAGGCGAGCGGTCGCGGCTTCGTCCGACGCTGGGAACGCGAATTGCTGCATGGCCGGGTCGTTTTGCTTGCTCAGAGGATGTACTTGCTGAGGTCTTCGTCGTCCGAGAATCGCTGCAGCCGCTGGTGGACGTAGGCCGCATCGATGACGACGCGCCCGGCCTGCCGATCGGGCACGTCAAAACTGAGGTCTTCGAGCATCCGCTCCAGGATGGTGTAGAGCCGGCGTGCGCCGATGTTTTGCGTCGACTGGTTGACCTTGTGCGCATGCGAGGCCAGCGCTTCGATCGCGTCGTCGGCGAACACCAGGTCGATGCCTTCGGTGGCCAACAGGGCCTGGTACTGCCGCGTGAGCGAACTCTTCGGTTCCTTCAGAATCCGCACGAAATCGTCCTTGGTCAGATCCTGCAGCTCGACGCGGATGGGGAATCGGCCCTGCAGTTCGGGCATCAGGTCGCTCGGCCGGTTGCGGTGAAAGGCCCCGGCCGCGATGAACAGGATATGGTCGGTGGACACATGTCCGTACCGAGTCTGGACCGTGGTCCCCTCGACGATTGGCAGCAGATCACGCTGGACGCCTTGTCGCGACACATCTGCCCCACGCGACTCGCTGGCAATCACCTTGTCGATCTCGTCGACGAAGATGATGCCGAGGCACTCGGCCAGTTCGATGGCCTCGGCGTTGATCTTATCCGGTTCCAGCAGCGCCTCGCATTCCTGGTCGAAAATGACGTTGCGCGCCTGGGCAACGGACAGGTGCCGGGTCACCGACTGGCGCGGCATGATTTTCTCGAGCATGCCCTGCAGGTCCATGTCCATGTGTTCCATGCCCAACCCGCTGAAGACGACCGGTGTCGCCTTCTGCTCGACCGTCATCTCCACCGAGCGTTCGTCGAGCTCGCCGGCGGCCAGCATCGCGCGCATTTTCTCTCGGTTCCGTTCATAACGTTCCTGATCTGTCGGCTGCGCGTCTTCGGCATAGCGGACGGGCCGTGGGAGCAGCAGGTCCAGCATTCGTTCCTCGGTCCGTCGGCGGGCCTCCTGCTGCACCTTGTCCCGTTCGCGCTGGCGCACCAGCCCGATGGCGTTTTCGACCAGTTCGCGGACCATGCTTTCCACGTCCCGGCCGTAGTAGCCGACTTCGGTGTACTTGGTGGCTTCCACCTTGATAAACGGGGCGCCGGTCAATTTCGCCAGCCGGCGGGCGATCTCCGTCTTCCCGACGCCGGTCGGCCCGATCATGAGGATGTTTTTGGGTGAGACTTCGGCCCGCATGTCGTCGGCCAGCTGCCGGCGGCGCCAGCGATTACGGACCGCGATAGCCACGGCGCGTTTGGCGTCCTGCTGGCCCACGATGTGTCGGTCCAATTCCGCCACGATGCTGCGTGGCGTGAGCTGGCTGAGGCGATTCTCCACGTCCGGGGCAGTGCCCGTCACGCGTTGCACGCTAATTCCTCCACCACAATGTGCGTGTTGGTATAAATGTCGATGCTGGCCGCCACCAGCATGGCTTCCCGCGCAATGTCCGCGGCGGACAGGGTCGTGTGCTGCTTGAGCGCGCGGGCGGCGGCCAACGCGTAATTGCCGCCCGACCCGACCGCCAGCAGGCCGTCGCTGGGCACAATCACATCGCCCGTCCCGGTCACCAGCAGCAGATGGTTGGCATCGGCGACCACCAGCATGGCCTCCAGCCGCCGCAGGATCCGGTCGGTCCGCCATTCCTTGGCCAGTTCCGTGGCGGCGCGGGGCACGTTGGCCGGAAAGTCTTTCAGTTTCGCTTCGAAGCGCTCCAGCAGCGCAAACGCGTCGGCGCTGCCTCCGGCAAAGCCGCACAGCACGGCACCGTCGGCCAGCTTGCGGATCTTCACGGCATCGCTTTTCATGACCGCCGTGCCGAGTGTCACCTGGCCGTCGCCGGCCAGGGCGACTCGCCCGCCCTGTCGCACCGCCAGAATGGTCGTCGCGTGCACGTGCATCGCATGTCCCTCAGGCCGCCTCGCGCGGCGAAATGGAATTACCGTCCTATTGTCGCGGATGCCGGCGGGAAGCTCCAGTGGCCGCCGACCCCACGCGCCCAGTGCTTTGTCACAGCTAGGAACTGGGGTGGCTGGGGACGAACGAAGTGAGCCCCCGGCAAAGAGCTGGGGGCGAGCTGACGCTCGTCCCCAGCCACCCATTCGCGAGCTGACGCTCGTCCCCAGCCACCCATTCGCGAGCTGACGCTCGTCCCCAGCCACCCAATCGCGAGCTGACGCTCGTCCCCAGCCACCCATTCCCAAGACCAAGCTTTGACCAGGCACCCGGCGAAGCGCGGCCCGCTTGCCGCGACACGGCCCGGTTCGTATCCTGCGCCCATGGCCACCCTCTGCACCGGGCGCAGTCCCGAACTCATGTCCCGCCACGATACAGCCCTGCTGGTCGTGGATGTCCAAGTCAAGCTGCTGGCCGCCATGCAGCCGCCCCCGACGCTCGTCTGGAACATCCGTCGCCTGATCGACGGCGCGCAGGCACTGGGCATCCCCGTGGCAGCCACCGAGCAATATCCACAGGGGCTCGGACCGACCACCCCCGCCCTCGCCCCGCGGCTGGCCGATATCCCCAGCAAGCTCATGTTCAGTTGTCGGGAGTGCAGCGAGCTGACCACCGCGTGGCGCGACCAGGGCCGCTGGAAGATCCTGGTCGTGGGGATCGAAGCGCATGTGTGCGTGCAGCAGACCGTGTTGGACTTGCTGGCCGCCGGCTTTCGGGTGTACGTGGCGGCCGATGCCGTTGCCTCGCGGTATGCGCTCGACCGCGACACGGCCCTACGGCGGATGGAGCTGAGCGGCGCGTGCGTCGTCACGACCGAAGCGGCACTCTTCGAGTGGTGTGAAGTCGCGGGCACGCCCGAATTTCGGTCCATCAGCGCACTGGTCCGCGAGTTGCCTCCCGTTGCCGACTTGCCCGAGGCGTCCCAGCGCGAATAATTCCCCGACGGCGCTGCTTGCATCCGCTCTGGGCCACTGTTACATTGCGCGGCAGGTGTCGCACCGTCGCTGGTGAGTGGCTGCTCCCCCGCCGCACCAGCAGCGCTGGACGTGCCTTTCAAACTACTTGGTCCCGGTCAAGGAGGCTGGAGAGCGTGCTGGTGGTGGTCCGACACGCCTGCGAGATGCCGGGCGCTCTCCATGATGTCATGCTTGTACTGAGTCGTAAGGTCGGCGAGCGGATCTTGATCGGGGACCAAGTGACCGTCACCGTCGTGCGCATCACGGGAGGCGGAGTCCGACTGGGGATCGAAGCACCACCCGAGATGGCGGTGATCCGCGAAGAGCTCCAGAGTGACCTGCGGGATCACGAGGCGCCACCGGTGGGACGGCCAGGCGAGCGTCGGTAGCACGTGTCAGGTGCCGCTGGGGGCTCGCTGCGCTCGTCCCCAGCCACCCACTGGGCGAACGTCAGGTGCCGCTGGGGGCTCGCTGCGCTCGTCCCCAGCCACCCGTTGTCCCCAGCCACCCACTGGGCGAACGT
>JALOQX010000041.1 GCA_025459265.1 Pirellulaceae bacterium
TCGCTGCGGTCAGACCAGTGTTTCTACCGGCTCGGCAACTGACCGAGGAATCCCCACAACAGACGGGCGAATTCGGCTGGCTGTTCGATCGGCGGTGCGTGTCCGCAGTGTTCAATGAACCGGAGCTCAGCGCGCGGCAACTTGCTGCGAAACTGCTCGGCCACAAACGGAGGCGTGATGCGGTCGTCTCGCCCCCAGATGATCAGCGTCGGGGTGTCCACCGCCGCCAGTTCCTCATCCATGCGACGATCGCGTGTGGCCTTGGAGACCCTGAGCAGGAAACGCCGATACTGCCGGCTTCCCAGGACGCGGTACATATCCTCGACCAATTCCTCCGTGACATGCACCGGATCGTGAAAGATCTGGGACGCCTGTTCTCGGATGGTCTCGCGGCAGTAGCGCACGCGTCGGCCGCCCGTGACATTGCGTTCGTAGAGGCCAGCACTCCCCGTGAGCACAAGTGCAGACACGCGATCAGGATGCCTCAGACAGAAATCGAGCGCGGTCTGACCGCCCAGGGAATTTCCGCATAACACGACGCGTGTCAAGGCCAAGCTGTCGACGAACTGCTCCACGTAATCCGTGAGTTGGCTGAGCGATTGAAAAGCGGCAGGTTGGCGATCCTCGTGCGGGTCGACCGGAAGCTGCGGGGCGAAGAACCGGAAGTGGGGAGCCAGCGTCTCCATGATGGAGTGCCAATTGCGCGGACTGCCAAACAGCCCGTGCAGCAACACGACCGCCACCTGGCCCGTCCCGACGAAGTCATACGTCAGACGGCTCGATCCCGTCGAGCCACTGCACAACTTGTGTATCGGCACGCTCATGGAGGGAGCCTCTCGCAGCTCCATTGACTGGGTGGTTGCGGCCCCGAACCGGCGCTCCGGCAACGGCGTTTTCGTGGCAACGCTTCGGGATTCCATTCTAATCCATCGGCGAGGCGCATGTCGTCACCTGCTGCCGTCGGACAGGTGATTTTCAGCAACTGCGCCGTTGGGTTCCAGGACATGCACCAACGATGCCAGCCCCAGCGGGACTCGCGCGATCCGGCGGCCGATCGGGCCGGCCTGCAGGGCGGGGAGAAACAACAGGTTCCCGGCCAGCCCGGCCGTCAGCAGCAACAACATCAGCAAGCCGAAGCGGAACGTCGGGATGAAAGAGCTTAAGGCAAAGGCCGACAGGCCCACGCCGATGATGCCCCAGCTCTGGATCATGGCGCGGCCGCACGTGCGATAGGCCAGCTGGGCAGCTTGCTGCACCGACAGCCCTTGCTGCACACCACGGCGGTGGCACAGCAGCGAGTGAATCACATCGTCGACGGTGACGCCCATGGCCACGCAGGGCGTCATGACCGAGCCAATGTCGACCACGATCCCCAGCAGACCCATCGCCCCGAACACCAGCGTGACCGGGAATACGCTGAGCACGAACATCACACCGCCAGTCAGCCAGCTGCGTGTCGTGGCAATCACCGCAACGACGATCAGCGCCACATCCGTTGCCAGTCCAAACAACATGCCATCAAGCAGCGATCGCCGCGCTCGAAACACGATCGGTGCCGTGCCGGTGATCGTCATGTCGACGTCCGCGTGCCCCGGGCCCAACTGCTCCGCGACGACAGTCTCCATTTGATTCCGCAACGTATCGGCCACGGCGGCGTAATCCACGTCGTCGATCCCGCGGATGCGCAGGCTGATCCGCCAGATCTCTTCCTCGCCGTCCCGCGCGATCCAGCCGTAGCGGTGAAGCACCTCATACTGCTGCTTGAGCTTGGCATTAAGTACGGCGCGCTGGACGGGCCGCAGTGGCACCGAACGAACCACCTCCCGGGGTGCGAAGGTCGCTGCAGACAGACTCCCGCTGGCCTGCGGCAGACGCCGCAGCTGGGCTTCCACCGCGGCCACCAACCGCATCCGTCCCACCATCGTCATGTCGCTGTCCGTGGAAAACCGCAACAGCACCTCCAACGGAATTGTGGCCCCCAGGTTGTCTTCGAGCCACTGCGTCATCGGAACGACCGGGGCGCGGGACGAGAACAGTCGCATCATCTGGATCGACGTGCGAATCCGCGGGAGGCCAGTGGCCGCCACCAACATCACACTCACACACAGTACGGTCGTGGCGACCGGATGGACTGTGACCCAGGCACCCAGTCGCGGGAACAGCGTCAGCTGGGAAGTGCTGTCCGCCGCGGCGGAGCGATCATCGCCAGGCCGTCGGGTCGGCAGCGGCTGCCACAGCGCGAGCGCTGCCGGGAGCAGTGTGAACTGAGCCAGCGCACCGATCATCACGCCCACGGCGGAGAACACGCCGAACAGGCGAATCGGACTCAACTCGCTGTAGCACAGCGACAACAACCCGACGGCGGTCGTTGTCGCGGCCAGCACCAGCGGCACGGCCGCGTGGGCCAGCGCCCGGGTCGGCGCCGCGGATACCGGGCCGGTCCGGGCCGCATCCAGGTAGTAGTTGCACAAGTGGATCGCGCCCGAGATGCCGGTCACATACACCAGCGGGACCATGGTGATCAAGATGGCGTTAAGCGGCACCCCACACAGCGGCACCACCGCCAGGCTCGCGCACGCACTGTAGATGCCCGTCGCCAGCACGAGCGACGTCAGACGCAGGTCCCGGAAACAGAGCCACGCAACGATGGCTCCCAACAGTCCGGACAGACCGGCCAGGCGGACGAGTGAGGCCGTGCTCTCGCTGTTGAGCGCCGCGTTGATGACCGGTATGCCGCCCACCCGCACCTCGCCCGCTGGAACCCCTGCGGCCGCGGCAGCCTCGCGAATCAGCTGGAGCGTCGGCTCGAGTCGCGCAGCGGTCTCGTCCCGCAAGGTCAACACCGCACAGGTCTGTTGGCCGTCGGGCCCCACGATCGAGCCGCGGAGGCGATGCGCGGCCACCCGTGGATCCAGCTCCAACGGCGGTTCCGCCAACTGATCCAGCAACGACCGCCCCGTGATAATCTGAGAGAACGGTCCAGCTGCAGGCTCCGCGCTACTCCGCTGCTGCACGATCCGAACGAATGCATCGAGCCGCGTGTCGTTGAGCGTGCATCCGGGCCAACTGGCGACGATGAAGTCCTGCACCCCAAAGAGCCGCGTGAACCAGCGAAACTCCTGCGTTTCGGCATACCTGGCCGGAAGCCAGTCGCGCACGTCGTTGGCATTGCTGACAACGGCCCGGTACACGCCCCCGGCAATCAGCGGTACCAGCAGCAACGCTGCGATCAGGATCGTCTTGCTTCGCCGCCGATGATGCGACCCCGAACCCATGCGGCTCTTTCTGTCGGACGACCAGGTCTAGACGCAGCTGAGATCATAGTCCGGGCATGCACGGACTACAACATCCGCCGCCCATCCGCGGACAGTCCCGCCGGCACGGCGTTACTTCAGCTCGCGTGCGAGCGTCGCCGTCGAACCGACCGGAATGCTCTGCTTTCGCTCCGGCGAAACAAAGTAGCCGCTGTCAAGAAACTGGCGGGTCAACGCGAAGACCCGGGGATCATTCGCGATGAACTCATGCACCGCGGGTACGATGATGAAGTCGGTCGCGCCTTCCAGCAGTGTCGTGGCAACTCCAATCCGACCATCGTCGTCGCCGGGTACCGACAGACTCAACCCCCAGGAGTTGCCGAAGCCGCCGGCAATGATGCCGAATTCCGTGCGGGGAGTCGCCAACCTCGCTTCCAGGTCATCCCACGCTTTGCCCAACTGCTGTCCCGATGACCCGAACAGCTTCCTGAACACCCTGAAGTCTGCCAGCCGCATGGCCGTGATCGACCCATGATTGGGAGGAGCAATCATCACGATGCGAGCAACACGCGGGTCGGGACGCCAGCCGGAACCCGCAGCATCGTCTCCCGCCAAATAGCGGCGAATCACGATGTTTCCCAGGCTGTGCCCGACCAGATTGATTTCATCCACTTGATCCAGATTGCGAATGACCGCCGCCAGCCCGCGGGCCTGATCGTCAACGCTCGAGCGAAGGCTGGCGTATTCCACGACCAGGGCGTGGTAACCGCCATGCTTTTCGAGGTGCTGCGCCAGAAGGTTCATGGACCAGCGCGGCGCCGCCAGACCGTGCAGCAGGAGCACCGCCTTTCCGCGGATCGGCTGCAGATTCTGCGTGCGTTTGACGTCGCTCAGCGCCGCCAGACACTCGTCATAGCTGCCCTGGGCACGGACGTCATTGCGGTCGTCCAACAAGCGGAACGCGTGCGTCTGGGCGTGTTGCTGAATTCGCCAACCGTGGAAATGGCAGTGGTCCGTCCACGCGGTTGCACTGTCCCAGGAAGGAAGAGAGACCGCAGGGGTTCCCGGCGACCAGCCTGCGCCGCCCGATCGATCGTCCCCCGCGGCGCTCGCAGCGCCGCACCCGACAACAAGGACAAGCACGCATGACCGCACCACGGATCGTACCACCGATGTCGAAGCATGCATTTCCACGGCAGACACCACCAATTCAGCTGGTCGGGTACCTCGCCACCACCAAGGTCGGGCACGAGTTATCGCGAATTGGGACCTTGGAAGCAAGCTCAGTCTGCGCAATCGCCATATGGTCGCTGGCACGCCATCGGTCGAGAGCCAGGCGACCACCCGTGCCGACGCCCACGACCCGGACGCAACTCCTGATACACGGCGACGTTCCGCGTCAGGCTTCCCGGTCATCATAGAGTCGTTTCAGGAGCTGGATCTGCCCGGCGTGATAGAGGTCGTGCGCGGCGATGCCCGTGACCAGCGACAACACGGAGGTCGTGCCGCCCCGGGCGGGTCTGGCGAGCAGGTCAGGCGTGAGTTGCTCAATGGCTCGCCTGAGCGACAGGTGCGTCGTGTGGAGCAGCTCGATATCGGATTTCCACTGCGACTCATCCGGTGCCCCCTCGATCGGGCGTGGGAACCAGTTCGAGCCCTTGAGGGGAAATGAGCCGCGTTTCTCGCCCAGCAGCCGTCGGCGCACCGTGTACTTCCAGTACGCGGCATGCAGCACGATCTCCCAGATGTTGTGACGCGGAGGCTGCGGTCGCCAAGCGGCCTGTGGCACCGACAGACCGCGAATTGAGCCACGGAGATTCGGGCCGTGCCACGACTTTCGATCGTACGCCTGGTCGATCATCTGGAGAACAATCTTAATCATCATGGACCCTCCCGCACGGGCGTCTTGCAACAACCGGTATTATATCGTGTCCGCAGGGCAAGCTGGACCGTGAAAGCACGGTCGGCAACGCGATGTTGAAGCGTGGCGGGGGGGCGGCTAGAATCCTGTTGGCACCCCTGTCGTCTGACTGGTTCGGCCGGTCGCGAGTCGCGTGATTCGTTGCACGGGCGCGCTTAGGTGGACGTGCACATCCAGGTATTGAGCGGAGACAGGTTCCATGTCCGGTGAGCGTCGCATTTCGCGCCGACACACGCTTCGAGCAGTCGGTGCAGTCGGGACAATGGCGTGGATGGACTCCAGGACGCATGGCACGGAACTCGTGCCAGCACAGCCACCGACAGCAGTGCGGGTTCACCCGGCCATTGCCGAGCGGGTCTGGCAGACACCGTTGATCGATACTCACGAGCACCTGCCGGAAGAGCGCGACCGGCTGTCGGGTGCCCCGCACCCGGCGATCAAAGCCGACGATTGGAGCCTGCTGCTGAGTCACTACCTGAATTCCGACCTGCTCGTGGCCGGGATGTCGCAAGCCGACTATGATCGGTTCTTCGCACCGACGGTCGACCCGTTAGACAAGTGGCAGTACCTCGCGCCCTACTGGCCGGCTGTCAAGAATACCGGCTACGGCCGCGCAGTACAGATCGCCCTGCAGCAACTCTACGACGTGGTGGAACTGTCGTCCGCCACCGTGGCCCAAGTCCAGGCGGGATACGAGGCGACTCGTCGACCGGGATTCTACCGCGAGATTCTGTGCGAACGGGCGCGGATCGAGTCCTGTCAGGTGGATGCCGGACCTTTCCGCAAGTCGGCTATGCCCACCTTGTTGATGGCCGACATCAACTTCGTCGGCATGATCGCGGGACCCAACTTCGAGGGCTACGGAAAGCCGAGCGGCATCGAGGTCCGCACGCTGTCCGACTGGCATCGGGTGATCGACTGGTGGTACGACCAATACGGGCAATACGCCGTGGCAACCAAGTCCGCTCACGCGTATGCCCGGGATATCAATTATGAGCGCGTGCCAGCCGAGGCCGTGGAGGCAATCTTCAGCAAACGGCTCGCCGGCGACCGCTTGACTCCGGCGGAACAGCGGAGTCTGGAGGATCACCTTTTCTGGTATGCCGTGGACAAGGCTACGGAGTTGCAGCTGCCGATCAAACTGCACACCGGCTACTATGCGAGCCACAATCTCATGCCTCTCGACCGGCTCCGCAGAAACCCAGGTTCGGCCGCGGAACTCTGTGGCCGGGCCCCGCAGAGCCGCTTCGTGTTCATGCACATTGGCTATCCCTATTACGAGGAGATGATCGCCCTCGCCAAACAATACACCAACGCCTACATTGACATGTGCTGGTCGTGGATCATCAACCCGGTCGCATCCAAGGATTTCCTCAAGAAGTTCCTGGTCTGCGCTCCAAGCAACAAGATCCTCCCCTTTGGCGGTGATTACATTCCGGTCGAGCCCGTTGTGGGACACGCGTGGATGGCCCGACAGGGAATTGCCTTGGCGTTGAGCGAGCTGGTCGAAGAACGCTGGATGAGCTTGGCGGACGCCCTGGATCTGGTCGACCCGATCATGCACGGCAATGCGCGCCGGCTCTTCCGCCTGGAGGAGAAGACCCGGCTTCTCCAGCACGTGCCGTGGTCGTGATCCCAGCCGTGAGGTAGTATCATGCACGCGATGCTGCTGGCTTGCGCAAGTATCTGGTCCGCGTCTCCCACGGTGATTTATTTCGATGTGGAGGAGTGCTTCAGGGAGTTGGCGGATGATTCGGTTCTCCGCTATGACACGCTGAAGTTCGTCGCCTCTCTTCAGGGGATCGTGAATCGCGAGGAACCGCGTCTGGTACTTCGTTTCCTGCAGGGCGCAGGGCAGGGAGGAAACGTCAACATCGACGACTATTGGCTCGCCCACCTGCGGAAAGGCTGGCTGAAAGACGCCACCATTGTGCAAATGCACTCATTCGATGAACTGCTGTCGCACTTCTCTTCTTCGATCCCGGGTGTAGTCGTCTGGGATCCAGCGGTACTGGCCACGGCCAACGTGGCGGCCACCGTCTGCGGCGTGGAAGGTTGGATACCCGTCCGGGCAGATTCTGCGCTCTACGCGCAACTTGTCACCGGGCGCTATCGACTCCCCGTCAAGTTGTCGCTCGTCGGCAAGTTCGACGGTTCCCGCAGCGGCAGCGCCAAGTGCGATGCTTACCTCTGGGCAAAGGACATGTACCTGGATACCGGCAAATGCCACGCTGAACTCATGGCCTACTTCATTGACGCCTACACCCAGCAGCCGCAGCGGGAGGGGTTTCACTACGATGATCTGCCTAATGCCACACTGGCGAACCACGACTATTACATCAGCCAGCGGGCCTTCTTCTTTGACCTCGGACCGTGGGGCGACGAAGCGCCGGTGGACGATCCGCACCAACCGCTGGGCACGGATCGCCAGACGCTCTGTGCCCTGTTGCGATCCCAGTACGAACAGAACAAGGGACGGGCGTTCACCAGTGTCGGCGGTTTTGTCCCCTGGAACCTGAAATACACGTCGCACGGGCCCGCTGGGGGCGCACATGAACCCGTGCCTACCGAATGGGAATACGCGGCGATCCTGTCGGCTCATAACGCGATCATGGACGCGGACGCGCTGGGACTCGCCTGCCTGACGAACGCATCCGCGTACCGGCACTACCCCCTGAAACCGCGCTATCAACAGAACCCACCGCCCGCCTCCCCCTCCCTGGAGGACAACACCTATGTGCTCGTTTACATGGGTGACTACGACTCTGCGGCGTGGCTCTCGGGTACGATCCCCGCGGTGTGGGACGATCCCGTCCGCGGTGAAATCCCCATCGCCTGGGCGTTCAACCCCAATCTCTCGGCCCGCATCCCCTGGGTATTCGATCACGTGTACAACACGAAAACATCGCGCGACTGGTTTATCGCGGGCGATTCCGGTGCGGGATACTTGAATCCGAACCTGCTCATTGGCACCCGGTTGGGGAGCGGGTTGCCTGACGCATTGGATCTCTGGGTTCAGCATAACCGCCGGTGGTTTGGGCAGTTTGATTACTCGATTACCGGATTCGTCATCAACGGATTCCACGGCGACATGCCCCGTCGCGTCCAGGAGGCGTACGCGGATTTTTCGCCCCGGGGCGTGGGCATGCAGCTTGGTTTCGCCGAACCGTTGGTGAACGGGACGCCGTTCCTGCGCCACGCCAGCGACATCTATCCGCAGCCGCACAACCTCGCCGCCACAGCCGCGGAGATGGCCAGATTCGCCGGTCGCGAGCGACCGCAGTTTCTGATGTTCCGGATGATCCTCCAGCGTCCCAGCACGCTCAAGGCAATCCGCGACACGCTCGTGCGGGATTTTCCCACACACAACTGGGAGTTTTGCGATCCCAACACGTTCTTCGATCTCTACAGCCGGTCCCTGCGTGGGACAGCACTCTCTGAGAGGCCTTCGAAGGACGCGACGCGTTAGGCAACCGGGCACGAGGGTGGCGCGTCCTGAACATCGCACACAATCACGGTCACGTTGTCCGGGGCCCCCTGATCCAGCGTCTGCTGGATCAGCTTGTCGCAGGCTGACTGCGGGTCGCGTTCGCGGTCGAGGGTCTCCTGGATGGTCGCCTCGGACACGACATCGCTCAGGCCGTCGGTGCACAGCAGGAGCCGATCGCCGGGCTGCAAGGAACAGGGGTAGATTTTCACGGACACCGGCCCCGCGTCCCCGCCCAACGAGCATGTCAGCACGTGCCGGAAGCGCATGATGGCCTCGCGCGGTACGCCTGCGTCCGATAGTTCCTGCGCCACGGTGTCGTCGCGCGTGATCTGGTGCAACTGCCGGCCTCGAGACAGGTAAGCCCGCGAATCGCCTACATGCGACACGATGGCGTAGGGCGGCACGACATAGGCGCAGGTCCAGGTCGTGGCCATTCCGCGCAAGTGCGGATAGGCGTCGATGTAACTGCGCAGCGTCTCCTGGAGGTGCTGCGCGTAGGCCTCGATGCGGGCCCGCATCTGGACCGCTTCGAGGTCGGTGACGCGCATCACCCAGCTGGTGGCGTTGCCGGCCAGTTCCAGCGCGGTTTCCAGGGCCAGCTGGCTGGCGAATTCCCCATGTGAATGTCCGCCGACGCCATCCGCAACGGCCAGCACGTGGGCGTACTCCTCAGGAAACACGGGGCACGGCCCCGGCAGGTTCGTCGACAAGATGCACCGGCCCCGACTGCGTCGCACCACAACAAAATGGTCCTCGTTCTGCTTGCGAACGCGGCCCACATCGCTGCCCGCGCCGATGTGGACGCTCCAGCGTGTCGGGTGCGGGGCAAAAAACCTGTCCGCGAACTCGCTCCTGGTCACGCGTTCCGCTGTCTCCTGTTCTTCGTGCGACATGCGATTATTCTCCCACCAGGTGCTCGAGATCTTCACGGGACACGGTGAACACATCCATGTCGGTCGTGATGGCGCCGAGGCTGATCAGGCACTCGGTGAAGAGTTCGCGTGTCTTGAGCTCCAGCTCCTGGTTACCGAGGTCGGTCATGCAACCGAGGATATGTCGCCCTTTGCGCACATGCGTCCGTTCGTCGGAGCGGATGAAGTCCGCCACGTGCGCCAAGACGGTGTCATTCTCGTCGCGCGCCTTGTCGATCAGCTGGTTGATCGTCTTGAGCACGCCCACTTCGCCGAACAGGTTGATCTCGGCCATCGCGAACGCCGGTTCCATCGGTCCACGGCACGTGGAGCCCGTGAGTCGATTCGGGAGCTCAAACGGATCGTAACCGGACGCGAGGAGCGCGCGATGACCGATCTCCGTATGGCGAGCTTCGTCCCAGGTGATGCGCGCCAGGTCGTATTCCGCCTGGAAGTCCGTGAAGCGAATATCCCACAGGAATGTGCCAAATGCCTCGATCGCATCTACTTCGTCGCGTTGGGTCCGGATGAACCGCAAGCGCAGGCTTTCGTAGCTGTCCTTGGGAAAACGCGGCTGCGAATCGGCGACATCGTAGTCGCCCGTGTGGTGGAAGGTGGCGAACCGCGCGTCGCGCTGGGGCACCGTGCCGCGTTGGTAGGGCCGTTCGGCCGTCCGCAGCTGGGGTGGCGGAGCCACGAGCGTGTCCACACCGCTGATGCCGCCGATACTGCCCAGGAGCTGCTGCAGGTGCCAGCGCCAGGCCGCCAGGCGACTTTCGTCCACCCCGCCTTCCACGTAGGCCGCGACAGCCGCATCGGCCCAGTCGAGCATGGGACGGTAGTCGAGCAGAATCCGCTGCAAGGCACGGATCGTCGGCGCATCGGTGACCGGGTCTGTCAGGTCGATGTGATGCCGATAGGCGATCTCCAGGGCACGCCCGACGACCTGATGCACACCGACCAGGAGTTCTGGAGCGTCGGCCGCCGAGAGCATCTCGTCGATGAACCCGTCGATCACATCGTCCCGAAACGCATCCACCGCCTTGAGACGCTGTTCCTGCTCACTCAACCTCGTGCGCAGCGTATCCGCGGCGTCCGCATGATAGAAAATGTGGCGTCCCGTCTCGATCTTCACCTCGAACTCAGGAATCGCCAGCGTCCAGGAACCCAGCGCCTGGGCCAGCCGACGTTCGAAATAGAAGTACCGCAACACCCGCCGCGCGTTCTCCTCGACGCTGAACTGGCCCCCCAGCGGCCGCGGATCCCGCGGAAAGCGATAGGGGAACGCGTGGCGGCGCGCCGCAGCGGCCGCACGCTGCTCGGGGAACATGACCACCGGATAGCGGGTCGTGGGTTCGCGATTGGATGCGCGACTTGCCTTGTCTGTCATAACCGTCTCCTCCGACAAAACCTGCTCAAGCCCGGGCCTCGCGCACCGCGCGAGCACACCGCCCGTGCCGTTAGTCTACGGTTCCCCGGGACCACCAGTCCAGAGGCAACATTTCCCGCCAGGATCCGCGTGCCAACCCCGAGGACGGCGTCGTGCCGTGGCCGTCCTGGCCACGCCAGCGGAGCGGTGGTTGCAGCCGAAGACGGCCCGGTGTCAAAATGCTGGTCAGACGAACGACGCAGGAGGAGACTTCATGATCGAGTCCCCGTGTCTGGAGCATCTCGGCGGATCCATGGAATCAGCGCCCACCTGGATATCCTCCACCCCCGCCCCGATCTCCGTGAACAGGCGAGATCAGACCTGGTTTCCAGATGGGCGCTCGGCCAGACGAGCGCGGTTCGTGCGTCTCACTGCGCTCTTGCTCGGCATCGTCCTGGGATCGCCCTCCGGCACATTCGGTCAGGGGCAAGCTGCCGGTACTCCGCGCCGACAGCAGAATCGTCCCGACATCCCCACAGTGGCCCGATCCGAGGTGATCTGTTTCGCATATTACACGGTGAGCCGTGGTACCTTGAAGCTGACGGCACAGTTGTATCCGCTGGAGGATCGTGAGAATCGCGACGCGACGCTGTCGGTCCAAGACGGAGATGCCTGGCGAACGGTCGCCAGCACGCGTGTCACGGAAGACGAGTACAAGAACCAGCGACAGGACAAGACCTGGACGGCTCACTTTCGCGTCGCACCGTGGGACGACAGCCGCACCAGGGCGTACCGTGTCACAGCGCTCGACGGTGTCGCCACGTACGAAGGCACGATTCGTGCCAACCCGCTGCACAAACGCGAGATCGTCGTCGCGGCTTTCACAGGCAACTCTAATCAAGATCGGCGCCTCAAACCTGAACTCATCGCCAATCTCCAGGCCCAGGACCCCGACGTACTGTTCTTCTCCGGGGACCAGGTCTACGACCACACGGAACACCTGGGCGCGTGGCTGCTCTTCGGACGGCAGTTCGGCCAGATCATCCGCGATCGGCCGATGATCAGTATTCCCGACGATCATGACGTGGGTCAGGCCAACCTGTGGGGCGCCGGCGGCAAGCAAGCCACGACGGCGGCCGGTGATGACGGCGGATACTTCATGCCCGTCGAGTACGTCCGCGCGGTCGAGCGTGCGCAGACCTGGCACTTGCCCGACCCCGTGGATCCCGCGCCGATCCAGCGCGGACTGGGCGTCTACTACACGGCACTCAACTGGGGCGGGATCAGCTTTGCCATCCTGGAGGATCGCAAGTTCAAGACCGGCCCGAACGGTCCTCTCCAGCTGGCGCCGCAGTACGCGCCGCGACCCGACTGGGTAACCACCGCCGACTACGATCCGCAGGCACTTGACGTTCCCGGCCTGGAACTCCTCGGCGCGCGCCAAGAACGGTTTCTCGCCCAATGGGCCGCCGACTGGACCGACGCGGACTTCAAGGTGGTGTTGTCGCAGACCCTGCTGAGCTATGCCACGCACATTTCCCACGGTTCCCGGCTGATGGCCGATCTCGACTCGAACGGCTGGCCCCAGTCCGGTCGTCGTCGTGCCGTGGACCTGATGCGTCGCTGTTTCGCTCTGCACCTGTGCGGGGACCAGCACCTGGGCTGTGTCGATCATAACGGCGTGGAGGACTGGCGCGACGCGAGCGTGGCCTTCTGCGTACCGTCGGTCGTGAACTACTATCCGCGCAAATGGCTTCCCCTCGACCCGCCCGTGCACGCCATCCAGGGCCTGCTGCCGAACCTGGGTGATTACATCGAAGGATTCGGCAACAAGCTGACCATGTACGCCTACGCGAATCCGGAGACCTTTCCCGCGCCCCTGGACAATCTGGCGGCCAGTGCCAGCGGCTACGGCCTGGTGCGGTTTGACAAGGAGACCCGCAAGATCACGATCGAATGCTGGCCCCGCGGCGTCGATGTCACGCAGCCCGGGGCACGGCAGTATCCTGGTTGGCCGCTGACGTTCCATCAGCGTGACAACTACGCTCGTTCCGCGGTGGCGTGGCTGCCCGAAGTGACAAGCCCCGCCGGCATCTCCGCGCCGGTCGTGCAGGTGATCGACGAAGCGACCGGCGAGCTCGTATACGCGCTCCGCATTCAGGAAGCGCAGTTCAAGCCGTGGGTTTTTGCAGAGGGGCTGTATACGGTGCGGATCGGCCAGCCGCCGGACCGGATGACCGCCCATACCGGGCTGCGAGCAAGTCGGCCTTGATACTGCGTGCCCATCCGAGCACGCCGCGACGGACCTGGAGGTCCGTCCTCCGGCGAGGTTTTCGGTTCGGCCGTTACTCGTCGTGCTATACTGGGGCATTCATTGGCACTGGGAATCCTAAGGATGAATGCAGCGTTTCCGCCGGTGGCCTTCACGGCAAGCCCCGAAAACACACGCCCCTCCTTCGCCGACCTGCAACACGTGGTCGGCGTGTTGTGCTGCGTCCTCGCGGTCTTCGTGCTGGCTTCGGCGGTGTACGCCCGCGATTTCTTTGTGTCTCCCGAGGGAGCTGATGACAATCCGGGCACGTGGTCGCAACCGTTTCGGACGCTCAAGCGCGCACGAGACGCCGTCCGCACCACCGCAAGCGGAATTGGCTTGGAGGGCCTGACGGTTTTTGTGCGGGGTGGCGTCTATTGCCTTGAAGAGACGCTGGCCTTGAGCCGCGACGACTCGGGAACCGCTGCGGCACCGGTCGTGTACCGCGCCTATGGCACGGAGAAACCGGTACTCGTGGGCGGGCGACGGATCACGGAGTTCACACCACACGCAGGCGAAATTCTCCGAGCGGACCTCAGCGGGCTGGGCCTGGCAGACACGCGGATCCGTCTGCTGGTGTGTGACGGCCAGCGGCAAGAGCTGGCCCGCTACCCCAATGCGGACCCGGGCTCCATCGGCGAGGGAAACTGGGCGTATGTCGACGGCACCCGTTACAGCATGTACACGGACTCGCCGGACGAGGACAACTATCTCAGCCAGCACCGGCACCTCGATTTCTGGCAGCGCAACATCCCGCGACTGACCCGCACACTTCGGGTCAAGCCGGCTGATATCCGTCCGTGGAGCCGTCCCGAAGAGGCGGAGGTGTCGATCTTTCCGCGGTTCAACTGGGAGCACTTTCTGCCCCGCGTGCGCTCGGTGGACATCGCGCGGCGAGAACTGAGTCTGGAGCCCGGCTGTTACTATGAAATCCGCCCCGGCGATCGCTACTTTGTGCGCGGGCTGCTCGAGGAACTCGACAGTCCCGGCGAATGGTACGTGGACGCGAAAGCGCAGGTCCTGTACTTCTGGCCGCCGACGCCCCTGGAGGGGAAGGCGGTCTACCTCGCCACCCTGTCACGACTGGTCGATCTCACCGACTGTGCTCACGTCACCGTGCGCGGTCTTACCCTCGAGTGCTGCAATGGCACGGCGGTGACGCTGACAGACTGCACGAACTGCCTCGTCGCCGGGAATATCATTCGGAACGTGGGCGATGTGGACGGCTGCGGCGTGACCGTCGTGGGGGGTGCGCAGAACCGGATCGTGGGCAACGACATCTACGACATCGGCGCGGACGGCGTCGATGTCGCGGCCGGCGACACGATCAGGTTGGAGCGCGCGGAGATCGAGATCGACAACAACTACATCCATCACGTGGGACGCGTTGCGCGCAGTGCCAAAGGCGTGTCCCTGCGACTGGGGTTCCGCAATGGTCTCGCCGTCGGCCGCTGTGCCGGCGTGCGTGTCCGGCACAACCTGATCCACGACACGCCGCAAAGCGGCGTGTTCCTCTGGGGCAGCGGACATACGATCGAATACAACCGCATTCGCCACACGTGCACCGAGAGCGAGGACACCGGGGCCATCGGCGGCGGGGCCATTGACTGGCTGAGCTGGCTCGACACCACGATTCGCTACAACTACATCCAGGACACGCTGGGCTATGGGTATGATGCCGGCGCTGACGCGTGGGTGTCGCCATACTTCGCGGCGGCGCTGTATCCGGACTGGGCGGCCAGCGGCGTGACGATCGTGGGCAACGTGCTCGTGCGGGCGCCCCGCGCCTGTCTGCTTCTGCACAGCGGACGCGATAACTTGATCGAGAACAACATCCTGGTTGACGGTGGCGCGACGCAGATGTACTGGCGCGGCTGGACCACAGCCGAGGGCTTCTGGAGCACGATGGTCGACGGGTGGATCAGGAACTTCGAGCTGGCGATCCAGCATCCCGCCTGGCGCGACGTGCCCGCCTTGAAGGACCCGCGCCAGGTTCCGATCCCTGATCATCGCGTCATGACCGGCAACGTCTTCCGCCGCAATATCGTGTACTACACCGATCCCCGCGCTGACCTGTTCACGATGGAGACGGTGCCCCTGGAGCATAATCAGTCCGACTTCAATCTCGTGTATCATGCCGGGCACCCGCTGCGGACGGGAACGCCGACAGTCCGACAGGAGATCGGACCGAATCTCATCCCCAATCCGGGACTGGAGGAGGGCGAACTCAACGGTGCGCCGCTCCGGTGGAATGTGGCGGCACTGCAACACGACGGGACGCGACTGCGTGTCGTGGATGAGCTGGCACACGCGGGCGCGTCATGCCTGTTGATCGAACCGGCAGCAACACCGCCGGACGGTGCGCGCGCGACAACCGCGTACCTGACGCTCGGCAGCCTGCCGTTCCAGCCCGGCAAGGCCTATCGGCTAAGCGCGTGGATGCGAAGTGGAGACCCGCCAGCTTGCGTGGAACTGTGCGTGTTTTCCTGGAAGAAAGACGTGCACAGCTGGAGTGTGCAATCCACGGCCGCGCTCTCCCCGGCTTGGCGACAATACGACCTCGTGTTCCGGCTCCCGCAGCAAGGCGACAGCCAGTACCGATCCAGCATGGACACGCTGCTGTGGCGCCTCAATGTCGCGCCGGGTTCGGGCCGATTCTGGGTGGACGATATCTCGTTGTGCGAGGTGGTTTTGGGCGACGACTGGGAAGGCTGGCAGGCGCTCGGCATGGACCGGCACTCCCTGGTCGCCGACCCGCTGTTTGTCGACCCCGCGCAGGACGACTACCGTCTGCAGCCGCAGTCGCCTGCATATGCGCTGGGATTCCAGCCGATTGCGATCGAGAAGATCGGCCCCTACGACGATGAACTGCGGGCTTCCTGGCCGATCGTAGAAGCGCCGGGCATACGCGAGACGATGGCGCGCCGTTAAGGAAGGGGATCCGACATGACGCGTGTCCACGGGGCCTCGAGGACGTCGCTGCGGCGGCGCGAATTCATGCAGCGCGCGTCCGCGTGCGCAGCTGCTACGCTGCTGGCCTCGCCGCACGTCGGCTCGGCAGCCGAGGTACCGCTGCGGTTGGCCACGTTTCGCGCGGATATTTCGCCTCCCCTGGGTCATCCGCTGTGCGGCGGCTGGATTCCGCCTGTGGCCGCCCAGGATGATCCTCTGGAGGCGATCGGCCTGGTGTTGTGCGGCAGCGGCGAGCCGATCGTGCTGTGCAGCCTCGACTGGACCGGGTTACTGAATGAGGCACACGCGGCCTGGCGACAGCGGCTGGCCGAGGCGGCCGGAACGACCCCCGCGCGCGTGGCCGTGCACTGCGTGCACCAGCACAACGCCCCCTTCGTGTGCCTCGCTTCACAGCGTCTCTGCGCGGCATACCCGGAACTGCAGGCAGCCGTCGTCGATCCGGCGTTCTTCTCAGCAGCGCTCGACCGGGTGGCCGCCTCGTTGCAGGACTCCCTGTCGCACGCACGCCCAATCACGCACGTGGCGTCCGGCCAGGCACGCGTGGAATGCGTGGCGAGCAATCGCCGGTTTCTGGGCCCGGACGGCAAGATCTCCGACTGGCGCGGCAGTTCCAGCCAGAACCCCATCCACAAGGAACTGCCCGAGGGGCTGATCGATCCGCAGCTCAAAACCGTGGCGTTCTACGACGGGGCGACGCGACTGGCAGCCTGTCATTATTACGCCACGCATCCGATGAGCTACTACGGGGATGGTCGCGTGAGCAGTGACTTCACAGGCCTCGCCCGCAAGCAACTGCAAGCGAGTGACGGCGACTGCACCCATGTGTACTTCACCGGCTGCGCGGGCAACGTGGCGGCCGGCAAATACAACGATGGCACGCCTGCCGCACGCCGCGAATTGGCCGCCCGTATGCACGATGCGATGGTGCGGTCACTCGGCGACCTGAGGCCCGCGCCGATCCGGTCGCTCAGCTGGCAGACCGAAGACGTGCTCCCGATCGCCCGAGCGGACTTCGCCGAGGAGCCGCTGCAGCATACGCTGGCCAATACTACGGAGAATCTGGCCCATCGCGTGCGAGCGGCCATGATGCTGAGTTGGCTGCGGCGCTGCGTGCAGCAGGTGCCGCTCACCCTGGCAGCATTGCACGTCAACGATGCCACGCTCCTGCACTTGCCGAGCGAAATGTTCGTGGAATATCAGCTGCGCGCCCAGGACATGGCTCCGCGGCGCCGCGTCGCCACGGCCGCGTACGGCGACGGTGGTCCCTGGTACGTTCCGACACGCGAAGCGTACGCACAGGGCGGGTATGAAGTGAGTGTGGCGTTCTGTGCGCCGGAAATCGATCACTTGCTTACCCAGGCGATGGGGCGGTTACTTGCGGTGGAGTAACGTTGGCACCGGCATCACGGCGCGGCGCTCTCCGCCATCTCACGCACTGCGCCGGCGTCCTCGATGATCACGCGAAAGCCCACGTCGTAGACCGGCTGCCACGGCTCGTAGGCGCGGCGCACCGATGACCCCGCATCGGCTGGACGATCGGCCCACGATCCGCCACGGGCCACCTTCCGTTCTGAACCCGCCAGATCGTTGCGCGCGTCCTGGTCGTCATACGGATACGGACGGTAGCTCGTTCGCGTCCACTCGCTGACATTCCCTACCATGTCGTGCAGCCCCCACGCGTTGGAGTGCGTCTGGCCGACATAGTCCACAACGAACCAGTTGTCACGAAATCGCGGGTCGTGTAACGGAAAATTCATCTCCGGCGGATACGGGTTGCGCCGTTGCAGGGCACTCGGGCCGTCGTACCCCATGCTGTACCAGCGGAGCGCCTGGTCGGCCAGATTGGCGAACCGCCCGAAATCGGTCTCCAGGGTGCCGTAGAAAAACTGCGTCTCGGTCCCCGCGCGAGCCGCCCACTCCCACTGCGCTTCGGTGGGCAGCGTGACGGGGAGTCCCGTCTGCGCGCCGAGCCACTGACAGAAGCCCATAGCCTGCGTCCAGGCGACGCGGGATACGGGCTGAGCCGGGTGATTGGCGATATGGCCCGGCACGACGCGATCCAGCGAGTGCATATCGATGTACCGCGTATCGTGGTGCGGATCGAACCGGGCAAACTGAGCGTTGGTCACTTCCGTCACGGACATCCAGAACGGCCGGCTGATACGCACGACCGACCGGGGGCGCTCGTCCGGGGCGCCGGCGAGGCTGCCCATCACGAATTCCCCGGCCGGGATCCAGGTGCATGTCAGTTGCACGCCGGCCCCCAGGTCAAGGGTCTTGTCGCGGGACAGGTCTGCCCGCTGCGCGCCTTGGCGTGCGGTCGCTTCGTCGGTCGAACAGGGAAATCCATCCGCCGTCAACCCGTCCGGTTCGGGCGGAAGGTCCGGTGGCGGAGCCAGAAACGGCACTGGCGCGCGGTGGCGAAACGCCGCCACAGCCGCCTCGTACTCGCCTTCCGGATCGTCGTCGCGTCCCGCCAGTGCCACGGACAATTCGCGACGCCGCTGCCGCTGATCGTGCCCCTGGAACGACGGCGGGTTCCAACTTCCCGCACGCGGTACATTCAGATCAATCCAGCAGTACAGCCGCTCGCGCGCCTCCCGGCTCTTCTCTGAGAGCCGTACTCCGTGGTGTCCCCGCTCGAGCATCTGGATCAGCAGACTTGTGGACGCGTGATACTCCAGGGGATAGAGCAGCGCCATGTCGGCTTCCACGCCAGGTCGATGAATATACGGATGGAGCGTATCGTAAGCGCTCACCGGATCGCGAAAACACGGGTGACTGCGCGGGCCGACCTGTGCCGGCTGGTCGTGACAGCCGATGCAGTACCGCTCCAACACCGGGAAGACCTCGGTGTCGAATGCAAACGGTCGTGGCCCCCCGTACCAGGGCCGCAACTCTTCCGGCTGACGGTCGTGGGCCAGGCTGCGTCGCAACGGCAACGTCTCTCGCCGTGGTTCATGACATCCGACGCAGGACACGCGTTCGCCCGGCATGCCCACCAGCCAGCTGCGCATCAGCTGCAGGGCGCGGCCTTCCTCGTCCAACGGCTGGAGCGATACCGGCGTGTTGGCCGGGATCTGAAAATGCGCCGATCCGTCCGCCTCGACGGTGGCGGTGCCCAGCACGCGCTTGATGTCCCAACCAGCCTGAATGCCAATGTGCGGAAACCCCGCTCGGTTGTTGTAGCCGAAATGGTACGCGAACACGCGGAGCCGTTTCACCGTGCCGCGCGGCACGCCGCGCAAGCCAGGTCCGCCGTAAATGTCCGCGATATGGACAGCGGCTGTCTGCACAGCGGGCTGGACACGATCCGGGATCACCGGCGGGCGCGGACGTGGAGCCAGCGGTTGCGGCTCAAACAAACCGGCACCGTCGACTTCCGCGATCAGGGTCGCATTGTCAAAGACATCCACGAGATAGATACCCCACAAGCTCTGCGGCGTCGGCTTGCGCGACACGAGGAAGTACTTGCTGCTGAGCGGGAACGGATGGGTCGTCAGCTCCGGCCGCTGCTTGTAGTAGACATGCCCGACGATGGCATCACAGACCGTGCCCGCCACCGGCTCGCCGCGGCCAGGGATCAGCTGCACGAAACCGGTCCGGGCAGCCGGCAGAATATCCGGCGTCACCGCAATTGGTTCGCCCTCCACGCCCCATTCCTTCGCCGTGGGTCGGAAGCGGAAGGGATAACCACCGGCCAGACCCGGATCAAGGATCGCCAGGCGGCCGCAATCACCATAGTCATGGTGACCGCTGATGATGCCGACCAGGCGTGTCGGATGATCCGGCACCGGTTCGGCAAACCGGAACGCGGTCGGAAACCAGGAATTGCTGCCATGGAACGCCAGTTGAGTGGTGCCGTCCGGATTCATCGTCATCCGGCGCCGGGCAAAATAGTGCGGGATGTCACTGTATTCCCAACGCTGGTACAGGACGCGACCATCGTTGAGTACGGTCGGATCGGCATCGCTGTCCTGGTCAAACGTCAGCTGGCGCAGCGCTTGCGTCGCAGGATCCAGCAAGTACAGGCTGGCAATCTGACCCTGTCCCTCCAGGCAGGGCAACCCGTAGTAGTTGCCAGTGGAACAGACGATGACGCGCCCGTCGGGCAGGTAGCAGGCGTCGAAGAAATCCAGGTCCGGGTAGCTGGTCGGCGTCAGCTGAGTCAAACCAGTGCCGTCGCAGTGCGTCTGAAAGATTGCCCAGCGTCCTTGGGTATCGATGCTCGAGAACAGGAAACGATCCGCCGGAAAATCGAGCCGCAGGTCGCGGACGATCGGGTCGCCCGCCGGCTTATAGAGGCGGTCGATCTGCGGGTGCATGCGCAGTTGCGAGAGGACCACGATGTCGTTATCCCAGCCGGTGCGCGGCATGGCGGTCTGGTTCTGGAAATTGTGCGCGACAAACCCGGCATCCGAACTGCTCACCTGGCGCGCCCGCGGCTCACCGAAATTGCGCCGCACGGCCAGCAGTCGATCGACATCCAGCAGCGGATTGGCCAGCAGCGCGGTGCGAACACCGGACAGGACGTCATCGATTTCGGCGGGTGCCACGTCGGTCCCGCCGGCGAGGGCCTGGAGCAGTGCGGCTCGCTGGCGTTCAAACCGCTCGACCATCGGCCGGTACTGGTCGGCGTCGTAGCGGCCGGGGAAATCCCCTGCCAGGTCGTCGATCGCCAGCCGCACCGACTCCACGTCGACGGCCTCGAGCAGTGCGATCTGCGCCTCGATCTGGGCCCGCCGGGCGGCCACCCGCGCTCGCTCGGCCCGCTGTTGGGCCGTGGGCCGCACCAACTGCCAACCGACGGGAAACGTCGCCGACGACGCAAGGCGGATGGCGCAGATGTGAGGGAAGGGACCGTCGCAGTGCAGACGCAGCGTGTGCGTGCCTGCGGCGATCGTCACGGCACACTGCTGTTCCCATCTGGCGGATGACGTGTTCCAGCCACCCGTGACGCCCTGGAAACCGGTCGCGATCTGCCGGCCGTCGACATCGATTCGGACCGGTCGAGCCTGCTCGGCTGCGTACAGCGCGTGAAGCGCGTAGTCTGCGTTGACCGGGAAGTTGATCTCGTATTCGACCCAGTTCGGCAGTTCGCCGGCATTCCAGATGCACGAAGGCCCGTCGGCATAGGCTTCGCCGGTCAAGCTGACTCTTGCGTTGCCGGCGTCGAAGTCGCGGGCTTCGATCGTGAACTCGTCGGCCACGGCCGCAGGCGCGGCCACCGGCACACACGCCATCAGGAGGGCGATCAGCCGGCCCGCACGGCACGCGCCAAGCCAACTGCGGCAACCCACGGCCGGCGGCCATCGGTGCCAACCGCCACACCGTGCTCCAGGTTCACTGTCGCCGCCCCCTCGCTTTCTCGTCTCGACCATGCACAACCTCGACAGGGAAAGTCGTCCCGCGGCGATCCCGCACTGAAGGGTGATTATACCACGCATGCGTGTGGGAGGGGGACAGGTACAGCGTGCGAACCGCACCCGGCGGCTGATCTGCTTCCCTACTGTCGCCAGCCCACGCCGCAGCAGTGAGTCGTCACCCGGTCCGTGCCAACTCCGTATTGAGAACCATGCGCGCAGGTGCTCTACTACTCACAGGCATAGGACCGTTGAGCGTCTGTCGACCAACCTCGCGAGACTGAGGAAAGAAACATGAGAACCGCAGGACAATTCAGCCGACGGAAGTTTCTGAAGGATGCCGCGCGTGCCGCCTCTGTCACCATGGCGGTCCCGTACCTGGTACCCGCTGCGGCACTGGGGAAAGTCGGCCAGGTGGCCCCCAGCGAGCGGGTCACGCTCGGCGCGATCGGCGTCGGATCGATGGGGCAAGCCGATGTGAAAGCCCTGATGCAGTGCGAGGGTGTGCAGGTTCTTGCCGTATGTGACGTCGTTCGCGACCGGCGAGATACGGCGAAAGCACTGGTTGATTCCACGCAAGGGAGTCGCGACTGCGACACATACGGCGACTTTCGGGAAGTGCTGGCGCGGGACGATATCGACGCCATCAGCATCACGACACAGGACCACTGGCATGCGGTCATCGCGACGGCCGCTGCTCATGCCGGCAAGGACATCTACTGCCAGAAACCACTCGGCATGACGGTGGAGGAGTGCCGGGCCATTCGCGACGCGGTGCGCTTTCACAAGCGTGTTTTCCAGACGGGTACGCAGCAGCGGTCCGAATCAAATTTCCGCCGGGCGTGCGAATTGGCGCGGAATGGCTACGTGGGAAAACTCCACACGATTGACGTGGCGGCTCCCGGGCCGATGTACCAGCGGTCCTACCAACAACCCACCACGCCGGAGCCGATACCGGAAGGATTTGATTTTGACATGTATCAGGGCCCGGCGCGCGAGAGGCCGTATAACGGCGGTCTGTGGGCGTGGCCCGACTGGTACCTGATTCGAGATTACTGCGTCGGCTTCATTGTGAACTGGGGCGTTCATCACCTGGACATCGCCAACTGGGGCTGCCCGACCGTCACGTCGGAATCCTGCGAACTCGAGTTCACGGGCAGCTACCGCCACGACGGACTCACCGACAACATCAACGATTGGCGCGGCGAGTTCCGGTATGCCAGCGGATTGCGCATGACCTTCAGCGATAATGGCAACCCGAACGAACAGGGTTGCATATTCCGCGGCGACGAAGGCTGGATCCATGTCGATCGCGGCCGGATTGTCTCCGACCCCCGTTCGCTGCTGGAGATCAAGATCGGTCCCGACCAGGTCCACCTGGATGCCGGCGCGCAGGGCACCCATTATGAGAATTTCATCCAGTGCGTCCGCAGCCGCCAGGATCCCATCGCGCCCGTCGAGGCTGGCCACCAGGCCAGTTATCTCGGGATGATCGCCGAAATCTCGATCCGCTGCGGGCGCAAACTGCGCTGGGACCCCGCGGCGGAAAAGTTCCCGGACGATGACGAGGCCAGCCACTTGCTGTCGACGCCGATGCGCAGCCCGTGGCAGCTGACGCGGTGCGACCACTGAACACTCGCCGCGCCGCCGTATTGAACATGCTCGTTGGCTGCGGAGAATGTAGTCGTCTCGCTCCGCGAGACGTACTCCCGCTCAATGTAGTCGTCTCGCTCCGCGAGACGTACTCCCGCTCAATGTAGTCGTCTCGCTCCGCGAGACGTACTCCCGCTCGCGGAGCGAGCGGGCCACATTGGACGGTATCCGCAGTCCAAGGGTCACGGGAGTACTGGCGGAGCCACAAACCGCTTCGGAATTGCCCATGGAATCTCCCATGCCTGCCATGCTCGCCCTGGGCGACTCGTACACGATCGGCGAGGGGGTGGCGCCGGACCAGCGCTGGCCGATCCAGTTGCAGCGCGCACTGCACGCGGCGGGCATCCCGCTCGACTGCGTGGAGATTGTCGCCGGGACCGGTTGGACCACCGACGAACTTCGCATGGAAATGGACGCGGCGAGTTTTCGGGCACGCTATGACCTCGTCTGTCTGCTGATCGGAGTCAACAACCAGTACCGGGGTTACCCACTAGAAGTGTACGCGGCCGAGTTTTCCGACCTGTTGCGCCGTGCGATCCGGCTGGCGGGGGACGCCCCGCGGCGGGTGATCGTCTTGTCGATTCCCGATTGGAGCGTGACACCCTTCGCACAGGAACGCAAGCGGCGCGAGATCCGCACGCAGATTGACCAGTTCAATTCCATCAATCAACGCGTGTCGGACGACGCCGGCGTGAATTACATCGACGTTACCGACATCAGCCGGCGGGCGTCGGACGACGCGATGCTGCTGGCGGCCGACGGACTTCATCCTTCCGCCACGATGTACGGCCAATGGGTCGAGCGGCTGCACAACGTGGTCGCTCGCATCCTGACGCAGGCGGACTGATGAGCATGCTGTACACACAGACCTATGCCGCGGGTCGCGACGCGGCGGACGAACTGGCCGATTTCCGGGGACGCTTCCGCCTCCCGGACGAGAATCTGATCTATCTGGATGGCAACTCCCTCGGGCCGCTGCCGCTCGTGACCGTCGAACGCATGGCCCAGGTGATCGAACACGAGTGGGGGCAGCGGTTGATCCGAGGCTGGAATGACGGCTGGTACACGCGCTCTCAGCGGATTGCCGAAAAACTGGCGCCGCTGGTCGGTGCGCGTCCCGACGAGCTGGTGCTGGCCGATTCCACCTCGGTGAACCTGTTCAAACTGGCTTACGCGGCATTGGCGCTTCAGGAAGGCAGAACCGAGATACTCAGCGATGAGTCCAATTTCCCGTCGGACCTGTACTTGCTCCAGGGTCTGATCTCGATCTTCCGACACCAACATCGGCTGCGGCTGATCGAGTCACCGGACGAGATCGTCGTGCCGTTTGCCGCCGTGAAAGCCGCGATCCACGACCAAACCAGCCTGGTCTGCCTGTCTCACGTAGCCTTCAAGAGCGGATTCGTGCACGATGTACCGCAGATCACACGGGCGGCACACGACCGCGGCGCGCTGACACTCTGGGACCTGAGCCATTCGGTCGGCGCCCTGCCGGTCCAGCTCGATGCGTGGGACGTGGATCTGGCGGTGGGCTGCACCTACAAGTATCTCAATGGCGGGCCGGGTTCCCTGGCGTTTCTCTTCGTGCGCACCGATCTGCAGGAGCGGCTGACCTCGCCGATCTGGGGATGGTTCGGACAGAGGTCGCCGTTTGAGTTCGGACTCGAATACCAGTCCGCCCCGGGCATCCGGAGGTTCCTGGTCGGCACTCCTCCGGTTCTCTCCCTCTCGGCGCTCGAACCGGCGTTGGACCTCTGCTTGGAAGCAGGGGTCGACCGGATTCGACGAAAGAACATGGCTCTGACGGAGTACTTTGTCACATTGTGCCGTGAAGTGCTGGCGCCACTGCGCTACCGGCTGGGATCGCCGCCCGAGCCGCACCAGCGAGGATCGCACGTCACCGTCCGCCACGAGGAGGCTTACCGCATCTGCCAGGCACTGGTGAACCCTGTTGCCGACGCGCCGGCAATCATTGCCGATTACCGCGAACCGGACAACCTGCGTCTGGGTTTTCATGCGCTCTACACGCGGTATGTGGATGTCTATCGAGCCGTCGTGCGATTGGAAGAAATCGCTCGCTGTCACGAATATCAGCGGTTTTCCACCACCCGCGCGAGCGTCACGTGAGTTGCTCGGAGCCACCTCCCTGAGTTTCTCCCGGCGACGCGCGGTCAACCGATGTCGGCGAACATCGGCAGGGACACGGCCTCGTGACGGGCTCGCCGATAGGAGAATTTCCTAACGCCGCGGAGGCACACGCCGAGGATTTCGGGGGGTGCTCTCGAGCCTTCGCAGTGTCCGGATATGATCACCACTGCGGGCGCGCCGACTGTCTGCTCTCAGCTTGTGGTGTGCTGATGGGTGTTGCGTCCGCGAGGAATTGGGCGGGACTTGCACGAAAGGGTGAATGGCGTGCTTCTTGCACACGGCCCACCGTCATCTTTCTTCGTTGTGGTAGCGGCCTTCTTCGTCATCTGCGCTCTCGTCACCTGGGTGGCTTGTTGGTGCGGAATGACGTTCGTCCACACGCACTATCCGCGACTGAGTCGCGTCTCGGGATTGGCGACCTGGACGTTTCTCCTCGTGCTCGGCATCATCTCCCTGGCATCGTGGTTCGGGGCACTCGGTCCGATGAGGCAGTTTTCGCTCGCGATTCAAGCCGTCCTCGGGCTGACGGCATCGGTGGGGGCGATCGTCGTGTGCGCGGCATGCTGGGTGCTCAACCGAATAGCACATAGAGCCGGAAGCACGGCGTTCATGCCGGATCCGACACTTGGACGTGCCACGGCGATCGCGAGCACCGCTGCCTTGGCCGCCCTGGGACTTCTGACGTCTGGGGGCGCGCTTCCCACGACGTCGTCAACGGCGGATGTCTGGGCGTGGATGATCGTGGGTGCAACCTTGTGGTTGCTTCTGATCTCCGTCGTGACCGCTACCATCCTGTCCGCCAAGTTCTGGAAGGCGACTGTCGCGACAATCGCGTTCAGTGTGATCGGCGCCGTCGTGGCGGTCATGGCCGTGTTGTCTGTATCGTTGCTGTGAGCTTCCGCATCGGCACAAGATGCCGCGAGGAGCCGAGTGCATGTCACTTACCTCACAGACACTTGTTGGTCCGTGTTTGATCGGAGGAGTCTTGGCACTGCTGGTCTTGTTCGCGCAGTATCAGGCCTATCGTTTCCATCAGACACATGCGAGTGGCGGAGGCGCTCAAGCGGGCCACGATCCCTCCTGGCTGCTTGTCATCGTGCTTCTGCTCATCATCTTGCTTCCCGTGATCCCGATCTCAGTCATCAACGACCGGCGTTGGCCGACAGTAATGTGGGGCATCGGGGCGGGTGCTGCCTGGCTTTTGGGCGGAGTCATCGT
>JALOQX010000042.1 GCA_025459265.1 Pirellulaceae bacterium
CGCCCATTGCCGAAGATTCTCGACTGCAGCCACCCGTAGGTGTCTGGGCAGTGTCTCAGTCCCAGTGAGCCGGGCCATGCTCTCACACCCGGTACCCATCTTAGCCTTGGTGGGCCATTACCCCACCAACTAGCTAATAGGACGCGGACTCATCCCCCGGCGGAATCACACCTTTGGTCCGTAGACTTTATCCGGTATTACCGGCAGTTTCCCGCCGCTATCCCAGTCCAGGGGGTAGATATCCACGCGTTACTCTCCCTTTCGCCGCTCGAGTGCTCCCGAAGGAGCCTTTCCGCGCGACTTGCATGCCTAATCCACGCCGCCAACGTTCATTCTGAGCCAGGATCAAACCCTTCAATTGTGTATGCTTGTCACCGTTCAGACCCGCACCGCGGACCCGCCCGGCTGATGAGCAATGACCAACTGATGGCTTGAAACCATCGGACGCCGGCCGGTCAAGCACGGCGTCTAGCCGATCGAACAATCACGATCTGCTGTTAGCTGACTCGCGTTGAAACGAGGTTCTCAGAAAAGCTTTGCCAGATTGTCAAAGAACAACTGAGCAACTCTCAGCTGCCCAGAGCACCAAATGATATGCAAAGTTGGTGGTGTGTCAAGCGCCCGCCACGCGAAAAAATTTCGCCCCCTGCCGACGCCCCTCCCGCTGACCGTGACGGTGCCCGAGTTGACGCCCGCTTCAGATCCGAGACACTGGGGTCAACGGTCAAGAGAACAATATGGTCTCGTTTGCCCCGATGGGAGATCCCCGATGACCTGCCGTGGCGTGCGTGGTGCCACCACCGTGGAAGAAAACACGCGCGAGTCCATCCTGCGCAACACGCGCCAACTCCTGGCCCTGATGATCCGCCGCAATGGGATCGCGCCCGAGGACGTCGGCAGCGCCGTCTTCAGCATGACCGATGACCTGAACGCGGAGTTCCCGGCGCTGGCCGCCCGCCAGCTCGGCTGGCTCGACGTCCCCCTCCTGTGCACCCACGAAGTCCATGTGCCGGAGAGCTTGCCGCGGTGCGTTCGCATTCTCCTTCACTGGAATACGGACAAGCCACAACATGCGATCACGCACATCTACATCAAGGACGCCATCAACCTGCGGCCCGATCTTTCCCGACTTCCCCCGGTCGATTTTGAAGAACTAGAACGTTGGATCCAGGAACACCTTACCGGTCACGAAGGACACGGTTGACCTCGCTGGCAAAACATTTGACACGTTCACAGAATCCCGCCAAGATGGCCAAGGTTTGGGAACTCGGCCCGGACTCAGCGAGAGGCTAAGGGGTAGCGGCGCGAATCGCTACCCCCATCAGGGGGAACAGAGTAAGGCACCCGGCCCTGAGGCCACAACGGTTATGGTGTTTGCCCCTGAAATGTTACGTGATCGCGCACATGGACCAGCGGGATGACTACACGCTCGAACTGCTGAGCGCCTACGTGGATAACGAGCTCAGTCCCGACGAACGCATCGCGGTCGAGCAGTTGCTGGCACGCGACGCGGATTCCCGTCGGTGGCTCGACGAAATCCGGGCGGTGGCCAGCGGCGTGGCCTTGTTGCCGCGATTCCACCTCGATGCCAGCTTGGCTGAGCGGGTTATTGAGCAAGCGGCCGTTCCAGGTGTGCCGCGTCCAGCGCGTTGCGACGAGGTTCGTTCCCCGTCGGCTGGATCGGCGCGGCCCGCTGCGGCTTGGTCGCGCCGTCACGCGGTCGCGGGATGGACCGCGGTCGCGGCATGTCTGGCTTTGAGCTGGTTCTTGTGGCTGCGCCGAGAGGACCCGGCCGCGACCGGCCAAGTCGGTCCGCTGGCCGCCGTGCCCGAATCAGCCGAGCAATCCCACCGCGCACGGGCGGGCGCCCCGCGCGAAGGTGTGCAGGTGGTGGCCAACAGCCCCGGTGACCACCTGGCGCGGGAAAGCGTGGATGCACCGCGTGTGCCTGAATCGACGGTCGCGGCGGACGTATTGGGGGAGCCTGCCAGCCGCGTCCCGCCCACCCCTCAGGCACCCGCTGCGTCCTTGCCGGACGCCTCTGGAGCCGAATTGGCGACAGCTCCGGACCGGGACCTGACGCCCGCGGAAAATGGGGCCGCGGCGCGCATGGGCAGCGCGTCGGCTGCCCCAGACGGCAGCCGAGCGCAGGGTCCGCCGCCGACCGACTCCTCGGACCTGGCGGACGATGGCAAAGCGGAACCTGACTGGACCGCGAAGGTGCCGGTGTCGTCCTCACTCCAACTGCTTCTGGTGATCGACATCACGCTCACTCCCCAAGGCCACGAACACAGTGCGTTCGAACGCACGCTGGTCCAGCACGGCGTTGCTCTGGAAGAAACGGCGGTCGTGGACGCAACGCTGGAGGAGTCCCTGTTGGCCAGTCGCTTTTTCGATCCGCGCGAGGCACTCGGCAATGACGTCCCGCCGCCCCGCTTGGCGCTCCTGTACGTCCAGGCGCTCGGACGCCAGGTCGACGGCGTCTGGCGGACACTCCAATCGCAGCCGGCGCACTGCAACTCCGTCAGCCTGGACTTGGCCATCCTGGCGGACGACGTCGCCATGTTCCGCGACCTGCGACGGGTGATCCAGCAGCAGAGCGGTAGGGCAGCCGCCGTGGCAGATAACCGGGACCAGCAGCGCCGGGCGACCGCCCATCGTCTGGCGCTCTCGCCTCATTGGCGCGGTACTCCCGCTTACAAGTTGCGTGGAGCGAAAGAGCTGGCGGGGTTGGTTCCCGACTGGATGCTCGGTGATGCGGCGTCCTCGGCAGCCCGCCTTCCCGGCGTGCCCGGGCAACCCGCGCTGGAGACCTCGCGGCAGGCCGGTCAGCAGCTGGGCGAAAACCTCGACGTCGAGGCACTGTTCGTCGTACACTGACAGGCCGCTACTTCTTCATGAACACTGCACCCAACTCGACCGGTGTAATGCGGCCGTCCTGATCCGTGTCTGCCGCACTGTGGTCCGTGTTCATCTTGGACCACTCCTCCTTGGTCAGCACGCCGTCCTTGTTCGTGTCATACTTGCGAATGAAACTGACCGCATACTTGACATATTTCGCGTTATCGCCCCCGGCGCTGGTGGAGGCCGCAGACGCAGTGGACGGCGCGTCCGCGGCGGCGTCCGCCGGCGCCGATTCAGCAGCGCGCGCTGCGCGACGATCCTCTCGACTTCGCTCCCCTGGCCGCTGTTCGACCGAGGGGGGCGAGGCGGCCGTCGACGGCGCTCCCTGGACCGCACCCGCTTCGGTCGCCCGGACGCACTCGTCAGGCGTCACAATTCCGTCGTAATTCAGGTCGAATTGAGCGAAATCCGCCGCCACTTGTTCGTTCCACGACGAGCTGTACTCGGCCATGCTCACCTGGCCGTCGCCGCTTTCATCCATGCGACCGAACCACTCGGGCAATCCGCTGATATCGGCGAGCCGTTCGGCCCCGGTCCGAATCCGATACGACTTCTTGGCACGTGACGCTTCCGCGGGCTCGGACGCGGCAGCCGCCGGAGGTTCGGCACCTTGCGTTTCATCACCCTCGCGGCGTGCGAACCACCGACCGCGCTCTCCCTCCGGCCCGTCGCCGCCGCGGCGACCGCCGAAGCGTGCGGCCATCGCCGCCGCGAATTCCTCGCGACTGATCTTGCCATCCTGGTTCGCGTCATACCGCGACGGATCCGACGGAAACGCATTCCACTCGTCGCGATCCAGTACCCCGTTGCCGTTGCGATCGTAGCGTCCGAACATCATCTGCACCATGCGATCGGGGCCCGTCCCTGCGCCACCGTCCGGCCCCCCCGGGCCCGTCGGGCGTCCCCCGCGGGACCCGCCGCCATTGCGGGCGGTCGATCGCTCGGTCCCGCCCGTTCCCTCACGCTCCACCCGGCGGATCGCGTAGCGCAGCGCCAATTCGGTCAGCGTCAGTTTGCCGTCCCGATTGCGGTCGGTCTGCAGTGGATCATCACTCCAGCGCCCGTTGCGAATCTCGTCCGCATCCAGCACGCCATCCTGGTTCACATCACTGCGGCCCATCGTGCGCAGGGCTTCCTGCCGGTCCTCGTCTTCAATGGCGACCGCATACTTTTCACCCAAGTCGCCGAAGCCCGGCACCGGATCGAACAGATCCGGTTCTCCAAAACCGGGGACAAGTGCGGACGTTTCCTTCTTTGCCGCCGCACGATCCTCCGGACCTCCCTCCTCTCCGCGCCCTCCCTCCTCCGCACGGCGACTGCGCATCTCCTCGAACGCCCGCGTCACGCGATCCATCGGGATCGGCCGGGACAAGTCCAGCCCGGTGCGCTCCAGGAACATCCGGGCTCGCCCCTGAGACTCTTCCGGGTCCAACATTCCGTTGCCGTTGGCATCGAGTCGCGCCATCCAGCCCATCGGTCCACCCCCTGGGAAGCCACCGCCGGGCGGTCCCCAAGGCCCGCCGCCCCCCGGGAAGCCACCGCCGGGCGGTCCCCAAGGCCCGCCACCCCCCGGGAAGCCACCGCCGGGTGGTCCCATGGGCATGCCGCCCCCCGGGAATCCACCACCTGGAGGTCCAAACATCATGCCGCCGCCCGGACGATCGGCGGAAGCCTCCCCTGGCCCTTCGCCGCGTTGCCGTCGTTCGCCACGCCGGTCACGCGATCCACGACCACCCTCCTGGCCCCAGAGCGGATCTGCCAGCACGGGCACAAGCAACGCGGCAAGGCACAGCCAACCGATGTGTCGCCGATCAATGACCATCACTCACACCTCGCAGGATGTTCGTTGCCTCGTCTGGTGCGCGCCTGGCCGCCGCGCAGACAGCCCTCTAGTGGAACCCCTCTGTCCTACACAGGTTCCGACCTGTCGCCCAAGGGCGTGTCAGCCCGGGCGAGGCTGGACGCCACACCCGGAAAGATCGCCCATTATTCCGATTCCCCCAGTGTAACCACCACGTCCACCTGCTGCCCCTCTCGAATCACGCTCACCAGGACCGTGTCGCCCGGCTGCTTCTGCTCGATGACCGTCAGCAGATCGTCCAACGTCCTGACCCGCCCGCCATCGATCCCGATGATCAAGTCCGCGCGACTCTGGTCGATCCGGGTCCGCTCGACAATGTAAGGTCCTCGGCGAGTCTGTTCCCGGACCAGCCGGAAGCCGCGCAGGCCCGCCCGATCCGCAGGGCCTTCGGGCGTGGTGGCGGCGATCAGCAGTCCTTCTTCTGTCTGATAAACGCGCGCAATGCCCAGGTCCGGTCGCTCGACGTGCCCATTCTCGATCAGCTGTGGCACGACGCGCTTGATCGTGTTGACCGGGATCGAGAACCCCACCCCCGTGTTCTCGCCCGTGCTGCTGGCGATGGCCGTGTTCATTCCCACCAGACGGCTCCTGCTGTCCAGCAGCGGCCCCCCCGAGTTGCCGCGATTCAGTGCGGCGTCAATTTGGATGATCGACTTGATCGTGCGCTGGTTGCGCGACATGAGCGTGCGGTTCAAGCTCGAGATGATGCCGACGGTCAACGTGCGCTCCAGCCCGAAGGGGTTTCCTACCGCGTAGATTTTCTGACCGACGCGGAGCTGCGAGGAGTCGCCCAGCTGGACCGGGACCAGTTCGTCAGGCGGCGCTTCGATCCGCAGTACGGCGATGTCGTTCGACGGGTCCTGCCCCACCAGCCCCGCCGCATAGGAGTTGCCATTGGCCAGGGTCACCTGGATCTGCTGGGCCCCTTCCACCACGTGAAAGTTCGTGAGGATATGTCCTTGTTTGTCGAGGACGGAGCCCGAGCCCGATCCTTCCATCGGTACGATATCCATGAACATCAGGTCCGACCGCACGGCGCGCGTGGTAATGTTCACCACGCTGCGATTGACGTTCTCGTAAACGCGAATGTTCACCTGCTCTTCCGGCGTGAATCCTGAGAGGTCGCCCGCCGTGGCCTCAGGTGGAGCGGCCTCCTGCGCGGCCAGGTCAGCTGATGATGGAATCGAATGGAGACGACTCCCCACGAGCACTCCCAATACGGCACAGGTGACTCCCAGGACAAACAGATTTCGATACATCGTCGCGCGACCTCCTTACCGTTTCTCATCCTAAGACGTCCGGCGGAAAATGCCAGACAGGCCTCGGTAGAGTCGGCATCCGCAGAGCAACCTGTCTGGCCGACACACTTTTCCAAGACTCGCTGTCCGTACCATTTGACGCACACCTTACGCAGTTTTTCTCGTGTGTGCCAATTGCCTAATGACCGCAAATAGTGCACTCCGATACGATACATCAGCACGGATACATGGGTCCTGTCTGTATCGCACGGTTTCTTAGTCTGCCGGGGGGTACCGTGCGGAGGACCAGGTTAGTGCCAGCGCGTCGCGTGTTTCTCAGGAGGATAAACGGAATGAACCGCGCCTGCTATTTCCTGGCACTTTGGCTGGCTTCCCTTGTGGTACAAACGCAAGTGGCAGGTCAGACGCAGTGTCAAAGCAATGCTGATTACTGTCGATTTGGGATTGGGGTAGATGACATCTGCCCCTTTGTGGACGGGTACACGGAGGTAGGCCAGGAGGAGTCAAATCAGGCCAATGCACAAGCGGAAACGGAACCCGCGCTCGATCTGCGTGGTCGTGCCGTAGTGACCGTGTTGGATGTGGATGCCGACTACGGCTATGACTGCGGTTACGACTATTACTACGGGCTCCATTACAGCGGCACGCGCAGCCACATGCCGGCCCAGACGTGGGCGGATCCCTGCCCAGCTGACACGACGGCAGCTACCTCAGTCGAAGTGGTGCCGGAGACTGTGTCGGCGCCGCAGACCGGGCAGGTGACGGAGGCCACGCCGGTGTCGGACACCGCGTTGGGGCCGGAGGCCAGCATCGCGGCCGACCAGAGCGGTGACACGGCTGACGAAGCGGGCCCGATCAAAGAACGCGATTACGAGCAGGAGTGTCACCAGGCGTACCTGGAGCACGTTGCGCGCGAGGCGGAAGCATTGGCCGCCCAAGCTCCCGCGCCGATGGCCAGCCCGTACGGGGGCGCAACGTGGGATGCGTACGGTTACGGCTATAGCTACGCGTACGAGTACGATTACGCGCACCGCTACCATAGCTGTCCGCAGATGATCGATCCCGCCGTCACGGAGGCGCCGTCCAATGAGCTGGCGGACGCCGTGATCATCTTGAAGTGGGTCGCCCGTGGCCGCGACTTCGTGGCCTCGTTGTGGGAGTCCGAGCTGACTGACAGTCTGCAAACGACTGTCGATACGTGGAAAGCTCGTGCGGCGGTCGTCCTGACCAAGTTGGAGCTGGAGCGGTTGTACCAGGAGGCGGGACACGCCCTGGCTGCGGCCGTGCACCAGGCCCTGGTCGCCGGCCATGACTGGCACGAGTCGAACGTGTTCGTGTTTGTCTTCGACAGCGACCTGAATGCGGAGCCCATGGCGGCTCGCGAGGCCCCGGCACTTGGTGCCGCGGAGCCACCCGCGGACGCCACGCTGCCGCAGGACGAGCAGGCGGCGGACACCGCGACCAGCGGCGACGACGCTTCGCCTCAGGTCGGTGCGCTGACGCGCGAGCAGCTCGAACCATGGGTCCGTCAGGTCGTGGCAGCCGGTACCGAGGCCTGGGAGCGCGTGCGCGTCGCCATGCGACGACTCGCCCAGCACAGCCTTGCCCTGTTGGCCAGCGACGACCTCGGGTCACCCACCCACCGCTAACGCGGCGACCTGCCAGATGTGCATCGCACCACCGACGAAAACTGCTGTGTGCAGGATGACTGGGGCGAGTCACATCGCATGAACACGGCGAGCGATCCATAAACTCAGTGACAAACACCGAACTCATAGAGACTTTCATCTGCCGCTCGCAAACGCCCCTCCCAACCACGGAGGGGCGTTTTCTATTTCTCAGGACCGAACAGCCACTGTCACGCGACGTGCGCTCACAGCACCTGTTGCGAATTGCGGCACGTGCGCGGAATCAATCAGCCATTCCAAGGCTGTGGTCGCCACCGCCAGCCGTTCAACTCTCGCAGCGATGCGTGCGAGCTGTGGCACCGAACAGGCAGATCTTGGGGTGATTGTAGGGTTTCGGCGGTTTGTGCGGTCCCAGCTCCGCGCGGTCGCCGCCGACGCGCCTTCTGGCTCGGAATTTGCTCCTGTGCTCGTGTGCTGGTAGTGCCGGGATGTGTCCGCTCAGCCTGGCCGGGCACAAGGCAAACCGATGACGGAGGTTACAAGCCGGCAAGCTGAACCTTCAGGCCCGATTGCAACGGGCACTCGGCCAGCGTGTCAGCGCGGTAGCAGACCGACCTGGTTTCTCTGGATCACCTAAATTCGCGGTTTTTGTGTAGCGGAATGGCTCAGCGGAGCTTAGAATGGTGCATGCGGGCGACTTCTGTTCGCACCGCTATCGAGCAAGGCGGGCCGTTCGATTCGGGACAGGGAAGGATTCCTCACGCATCCACTTCCGTGGTTGGAGTTTTCACTATGTCCAGACGCGGGCTATGTTTACTGCCTCTCTTCCTCGTTTGCAGTGCGCTTCCTGCAGATGCGTCGCGAGCTGCCGACACACCCGCGGATTCCTACGGGGGTCGGTTGGCCACGTTTGACCGGGCTGCGGGGGAATCGTACTTTGCGTTGAGCCTGACGCCGCAGGAGCGGCCTCAGCCGGCCGAGACGTGCGAGATCGTGATGTTGGTTGATACGTCGGCCAGTCAAACGGGGCTGTTCCGCGAAGACACGCTGCTGGCCGTGCGCACGTTCGTGGGCCACGTGGAGCCGACCGATCGCGTCAAACTGCTGGCGGTGGACGTCCAGGCGACGGCGCTGGTCGACCAATTCGTTCCGGCGGGCAGCCCGGAGATGCAGGCGGCGCTCGACAAACTGGCTCGCCGCACGCCCCTGGGCTCGACCGATATGGTGACTGCGTTGCAGGCGGCGGCCGCGAGCTGGGATGGGGCCGAGAGCAGCGCTCGTGCCGTGGTGTATTTCGGCGATGGGCTCAGCCGCGCGAACTTCTTCGCGGATCCGGAGATCAAGGAGCTGGTTGGCACCTTGGTGCAGCGGCGCGCCGCCGTCTCGAGCATGGCGATTGGGCCGGAACGCAGTATTGAATTCCTGGCGATCATGGCCAATCAGACCGGGGGCGTCCTCTGGATCGACTCGAACGATGAGTCCTCCGCGGAACGCGCGGGCGTGGAGTTGGCCAAGGCTGCGCGGCAGACGGTATTCTGGCCCACGCAGGTGCAGTTCTCCCAGGGTCTTGCCGAGCACTACCCGACGACCGTCCCACCGCTCCGCACGGACCGGGACACGATTGTCATTGGCCGGCTTGAGCAACCTGGAGGCCAGGAGATCACGATTCAGGCCGAAGCGAACGGGCAGAAAGTAGACCTCGTGTGGAAGCTGGAGGCGGAGCGATCGAGCGACGAATTCGCCTTCTTGCCGACGCTGGTCGATTTGGCCCGGCACAACGGAGGACTAACCTTGCCGACCGTCGGTTCGGCTGGACTCCGTGAGGTGGCGCGGCTCATCCTGACAGGCTCGGACGATCTGTCGCTGGACGCCGCACGTCACCACGATTCGCCCCTGGCCGTCAGCACACCGAACAAGTGGCGGTTCTGCAGCTATCTGCAGGACGCACCCGCGCAGGAAACGCCAGCGGCGCCGGAGGGCGCCGCCGCACCCGAGGCCGCCGAGGTGACTCCGCCGCCGGCCGCCGATGCGGGAAGCGAGGGAGATTTGCTCTCGGAGCTGCAGCCGCAGGCCCGGCTGTTGGATATCGTCAAAGCCAACCGGCGCGTGCTGGCGGAACGAATCCAGGCCGAGGTGCGTCAGGGGTTGGAGGCCGCGCGCCGGCAGATGGGAACCGACGCCGCGGCCGCAGTCCAGGGCCTGAAAGTGATTCTCGACAACGTCGACCGGGCACCCGAGCTGGATCCGGAAATCCGCGGCCAGCTGCGCGACCAACTGGTTACCGCCATGCGGGAGGCCCAGCGTCGTCAGGTGGAACTGGATGAAGTCCGGCGGCAAGCGCTGGAAAATCGCGCAATTGCCGACGAAGCGCAGCGGCTGGCGGCCGAGTTCACGGATCGGCGGCAACGCGTCCGACAACTCATGGAAAAGTTCGACGCGCTGGTCGACGAGGGCATCAGCCTGGCATTGAAGGGCGAGAGCGAGCTGGCCAAGGCGAATTTCGAGGCCGCGGTCAACGAAATCGCGGATCCGATCGAGGCCCTCCTCCCCATGGAAACGATCGGCACCTCGGCCCGCTACAACGCGAACTTCCTCCGCCAACTGACCGGGATCCGCAAGTTCCGCGAACTGCGGCACCGCGGGTTCGTCAGCGCGCTGTACGAAGTTGAACGCGCCGCCATTCCGGTCCCCGACGAGCCTCCGATCGTCTACCCCGATCCGGAATTCTGGGAACGAATCTCGCTTTCCCGGGAGAAATACAAGTCGATGGACCTGCTGGGAAGTGGCACGCCGGAAAAACGCATCTATGATGCACTGGATTCGGAAATCATCCTGGAATTCAGCGAGGCGCCGCTGTCGGAAGTCGTCGACTACATCAAGAATGCGCTGGATATTCCGATCATCATCGACCGACGCGCATTGGACGACGTCGGACTGAACACCGACACCCCGGTGACCATCAGTCTGGCCGGGATTCGGTTGCGCTCGGGCTTGCGTATTATGTTGCGCGAGCTGGATCTGACCTATGTCATCCGCGATGAAGTGCTGCGGATCACCACCCCCGATGAAGCAGAAAATGACTTGCTGACCAAGGTGTATCCCGTGGCCGACCTGGTCATGCCGATCATGAGCGGGATGGGTATGGGCGGCATGATGGGCGGCATGGGCGGCATGGGGGGTATGATGGGAGGCATGGGCGGCATGGGCGGCATGGGTGGCATGGGTGGCATGGGTGGCATGATGGGCGGCATGGGCGGCATGGGCGGCATGTTTGCGGTTGACGACGACTTGACGCTGGGCGCCAAGTCCGCCGCGCCCGCGGAGTCGTCGACCGAGCCGGCCTTGGACGCGACTTTCTCGAACAGCCTCCAGGTCCAGGTGGTCAAGCCTTCCGAGCCAATCGTACTGGAGGTGGCGGAGGGCCAGTCGCGGGCGGAGGCCTGGGACGCGTACTTCGCCGCGCAACGCGAAGCCGCCAGCCAGGATGCGTTGGCACTGGACGCTCGGATCCGGGCCACCGCACAGGTGCTCTCAGACCAGGACCAGTACGCCGAGATTCCCACGATGCTGGAGTCAGCGATTCGCCACTCGCTCGCGCAACCCTGGATGTACGAGGCGCTGGCACTGGCCCTGCTGGCGGCTGACGCGTCGACGGCGGACGTGGAACGGGCCTTGACGTCGGCAGTGGATCTGACGAACAGCCAGGACGAGGCGATGGGCGTGGCGCTCTACATGGTGCGGCTGGGGCTCGACCAACAGGCGCTGCGTCTGCTTCGCGAACTGGCCTACGCGAACCCGCTGCGGCCTGAGCCATTTGCCGTGGGGTTGACCTGTGCCAAACGGCTGGACGATATCGACGCGATTCGCTGGGCTTCCCTCGGGATCTTGAGTCAGGCCTGGCCGGACGACCAGAGCGGGATTGAGGATCGGGCGCTGCGGATGGCCAAGGCATGTGTGGAGCGGTTGCGCGCCGCGGGGCAGGACGCTGAGGCGGCGGCCTTTGACAAGGCCATCGACCAGGCGCGGCAGCGGGACGTGATCGTCAAGATCACCTGGACGGGTGACGCGGATGTGGACGTGATGGTCGAGGAGCCGGGGGGCACGATCTGCTCGCTGCACAACCCCCGCACCACGTCTGGCGGTGTCATGCTGGGTGACGCTTTCGCGGCCGGGCAGAACGCGGCCGAATACACGGAAACGTACATCTGTCCGGAAGGATTCGGCGGCCAGTATCGGGTGCTGGTGCAGCGTGTCTGGGGCGATGTCACCGCCGGCAAGGTCACGGTGGACATCCACACACGCAATGCCGGCCAACCGCACATTCACCAGCAGATTCCGCTGGGGGACAAGAATGCCGTCGTGATCTTTGACGTCGAGCAAGGTCGGCGCAGTGCGCAACTTGCTCAGCAGCAAGTGGCCCAGGTCAAGAAGCCCGCCACGACCGAAGATCGCGCGGCGCTCTCGCGGCAGCTCAGCCGGTACGAAGATTCGCTCGCCAACCGCGACTACCGCCGCGCCCGGGCGCACCAGCGCGGCTGGAACGGGAGCGGGCCGGTGGGATTCCAGCCGCAGATCACCACCCTCCCGGAAGGTGCCATGCTCATGGGCTCGGGAGCGTTGGCGGTCGTGTCCGCGGACCGGCGATATGTCCGCGCAGCCCCCTTTCCTTTCTTCTCCACGATCGGCGAGGTCAATACGTTCAACTTTGGTGCGCTGCCGAGCAACAACCTGCCGGATGACGACGACGACGACGATGACAACAACAACAACAATAACAACAACTAGTTGTTGGCCAGGCTGACGCTGCCAGTCCGTGGCCGGCGCACGAGTCTCGCTCAGGGGTGTCGAATGTACGACACCCCTGAGTCGTTTTCCGGGCAGCGGCCCACCCAAGGAGCCGTGGCGGCAGCCACGTCGGTTGCCCCAGGGCGCCCGCACTTCTATACTTCTGCCGACTGAGCGAGCGAAAGGGACAGCGATGCAACGTGAGCGACATGTCGTCCGATCGTACCGGTGGCTGTTCTTCCTGGCGCTATCCGCTGGGCAGCTCGTTGCCGCGCTTCCCCGCGCGCGCACTCAGGAAGCGGCAGAGCCCGCGGCGGCCGCGGACGAGTCACGGCAACGGATGCAGGAACGTGAACTCCTCCGCCTCCTGTCCGACACGCTCGAGCAGGTCCGGGCCCACTACGTGGACGCCCGGATCAGCGAGCGGGAGTTGATTGAGGCCGCCATCGAAGGGATGGTCTCCCGACTTGATCCCTACTCACATTACATCCGGCCGGAGGAACTCGATCAGTTCCGCAAGGGGGTCGAGCGGGAGTTTATCGGAATCGGCATCCAGGTGTCCGAACGGGACGGTCATCTGCAGATTATCAGTCCTCTTTACGGAACGCCGGCGTGGCGCGCCGGGTTGCGGGCGGGCGACCGCATCCTGCAGATCAACGACACCAGCACACGCGACCTGTCGCTGACCGACGCGATGCGGCTGATTTCGGGTGAGTCCGGGACGGAGGTGAAGATTTCCGTGCTGCATCCCAACGAAACGCAGGCCGAAACAGTGACGCTCAAACGGGAACTGATCCAGCAGCCGACGGTCCTGGGCTATCGCCGCCAGTCGGCTGGCCAGTGGGATTTCTTCTGCGACCCGTCCAGCAAGATCGGCTATATCCGGATCGCGGCGTTCAGTCGCAAGACGGCGGATGATGTGGGGCAGACGCTGCAGCAGTTGCTGGCCGACGGCATGCAGGGATTGGTGCTGGATCTGCGCTTCAATCCCGGCGGCATGCTCAATCAAGCGATCGAGGTGAGCGATCTGTTTCTGCACCAAGGCCGCATCGTGAGCATTGCGGGGCGGGCGACGGACGAACGAGCCTGGGACGCGCGCAGCGACGGGACGCTCGTCCCGCGCGATTTTCCGGTGGCTGTACTGGTGAATCGGTTCAGTGCCAGTGCGGCCGAGATCGTCTCGGCCGCCTTGCAGGATAACCAGGCGGCGGTGGTGGTGGGCGAACGCACGTGGGGGAAAGGGAGTGTGCAGAATATTGTCGAGCTGGAGCGTGGCAAGAGCGCGCTGAAGCTGACGACGGCGGGCTATCAGCGGCCCAATGGCAAGAACATCCATCGCGCGGCCGGGGCCGCTGACACGGATGACTGGGGTGTGCGGCCGGACGAAGGCTTTGGGGTCCCGTGTACCGACCGCGAACTGTTCGAACTGAGTCTGCACCTGACGCAATGGGATGCTGCCCCACAGCCGTCGGACGGCCCGCACGCCGCGCCGGGAGGAGACCATGTTCCAGCCGGCGACGACGCGCAGGGCCCCACCGACGGGGCGCCTCCCTTTGTCGATCGTCAGCTGGACAAGGCGTTGGAATACGTGCGCGGGCGTCTCTCCGCCCCGCAAGCCGCGGCCGCCGCCGACCACTCCCTTGGCGCCGGATCATGATCGTCCTGACGCTCGAGACGACATGTGACGAGACCGCCGCGGCGGTGATTACGGATCAGTTGCAGGTCCTTGCCTCCGTGGTCGCCTCGCAGGACGCGCTCCACGAGCGCTTCCGCGGCGTGGTCCCCGAGATCGCCGCGCGGGCGCACGTGCAGCGGTTGCTGCCAGTCGTGGATGAAGCACTGCGCCGCGCGCAGGTGTCGCTCGATGAGCTGGCGGCCGTCGCGGTGGCCAACACGCCCGGGCTGGCGGGTTCGCTCCTGGTGGGCCTGGTTGCCGCCAAGACACTCAGCGTCGCCCTGCGCAAGCCGTTGGTGGCGGTGAATCATCTGCACGCCCACGTCTATGCCTGCCGCTTGGCCAGCGGCGTGGACATTTTCCCGTGCGTCGGGTTCATCGTCAGTGGCGGGCACACGACGCTCTATCGCTGTGAGAGCCCGAGTCGATTCGAGTGGCTGGGGGGGACGATCGACGACGCCGCGGGCGAAGCCTTCGACAAAGTGGCCTCCATGCTCGGGTTGCCGTATCCCGGAGGGCCCGCCATCACGCGGGCCGCCGCCGGGGGCAACGCGGCTGCGTTCGCATTTCCCCGACCGTTCCTGCGCGAGGAATCCCACCTGAACTTCAGCTTCAGCGGCCTGAAGACCGCGGTGCGCTACGCCATCGCCGGTCGCGGGCCCTGCGATTTCGCGTCCCTGCAGCTTGCGCCCGGTCAAGTCGCGGACGTGGCCGCCAGTTTCCAGCAGGCCGTGGTCGACTGCCTGGTTGGCCGAGCGCTGTTGGCGCTGCGCCGCACGGGGCTGTCCCGGCTGTGTGTGGGAGGCGGCGTGGCCGCCAACCGGCTGTTTCGCCAGCAGCTCGCCGCAGCGACGGCCGCGGTCAACGTCGAACTCCACATCGCACCTCCGGCGCTCTGCACCGACAACGCCGTGATGGGGGCAATCGCCGTCGAACGCCTCAGAGCGGGTGCCGTGGAGTCGCTGGAACTGGATGTGCTGCCCGGTCTCGTCCGCCCCATCTGAATCGCACGTGCCCGGACGGGCGGCCGACATCAGAAGTCGTACCAGAGCCCCAGCGCGATCGCGTCTTCGAAGCGGTTGTAGAACGAGTACTGGCTGCTCTTGCCGTTGTAGTACTGCACGCCCAACCGCAGCAGATGGCGGTCCTCTTCGCTCAGCCAGGACCAGCCGGTCATCGCGGTCAGGTTCCCGCCGAAGTCGACCTCTTGCCGAATGTGGCCGTTGACCGCCAGAAACGGCGCCCCGCGGAACCCCGTGGGTGAAGTCGGCGCCCAGTCGACGCCGAACTGGAATTCCCACGGTTCATTGATCTCGGAGTGCATCGCCCATCCCGCCTCCGCATAGAGGCGGAGGGTCTCGGTCATGAAGTACGAGTAGCCCAGCACCAGCGCATCACGCGACCAGTTCAAACGCGGATAGCCGGGGTTCTTGAGCACAAACTCGTCACCCAGATGGGAGCTCAAATGATAGTAGGCGAACTTCAGTTGCTGTCTTCCCCAGCCGTACGTGAACGGTACCCCCACGCGATAGTCTGTCGCTCGGACATCGACTTCAGTGTCCACATCCAGCCGCGCGAAGGCCGCGCCTTCCACATCGAGCTGAAAACCCTGTGGAAACAGCGGATCGCGATCACCAAAGCGCAGCATTCCGAGCCGCGCTCCGAGGATCCCCTCCCACAGGCGCCCGTCCTCGCGCAGATAGGTGATGGTCGTGCCGGCGCGGGGTTCCTTGATCCCGGCCAGGTACGACTTGTAAATCAGGCTGCCCGGCAGCAATTGCCACTCCCAGGTGCTGGACGGGACGAACAGGACGTCGCCCTCGTCCAGGTACGCGTCCAGGTCGAAGTACGGCTGCGTGACCAGTGCCGGGGGGCGCGCATCCGACACGGTGCGATCGGCATCCGGTGCCGCCGCCTCTTGGGCCGTGGCCACCGCCGCCAGCAATAACACCCACGCCGCAGGCATGAGCCAGCGGGCGAGGATGGTCCGGTCGCCTACCACGTGTTGTTGCTCCCCAATATGACCGCGACCGCACGCGGCCCCAGTGCTCGGCCTGGTCATCCCCCGAGGGGTGGACGGCTCGAGAAACGGGGCACCAGTGTAGCGGTACCGCCGAACGTGCGATAGGCCGTTTCGGTTGCGTGCTAAGTGGCCGAAATTTCGAGACTTGCGGCTTGTGTACGCCATTGCTGCCGACGTGCAGGTGGCGGACAGAGCCCGGTCTTTGCGCGTCGCATATAGATCGTTGTATCGGTCATTCCCTCCCCGCCAGTTGACTTGCGGCATCACCGATTCATCGGGCCTGCCCTTCACGCCCATGGGCCGTCAATCCACGCGCGCTGGCGCCACCCCGGTGCGCGCGTCTCGAAGAGCGGCTCGTCCGGACGTTGGATCGCCAGTTCCAGCGCGGCCGCCGCGCGCTGCCGCTGGTGCCCGCAGGCCACGACATGCTGGCACCACGCGGGGTCAATCGGTCGCCCGAGCAGGTACCTGCGGCCGGGTGACAGCGCGGCGCGATGGCGGAGCCACCAATCTGCCACCGCCCGTCGGTTCGGCCAGGGGAGATGGTCGTCCGGTCCAAAGTCCAGGCATTCCCCGTCGTCTCCGAGCAGGCCGGACTGCGCCTCGTGCTCACCCTGCGGCAGCCGAAACGGCGGGTCATCCAGCGAGATGCCGGTAATCATCGCCAGCGCCTCGCCCGCCACCCGCGCCGTGTCGGACTGGTCGATCTGCGTCAGAAGCCAGTCCACCAGTGCGGGGTTGCCCAAGGACCCGGCGCCGAGGATCGCCGTCCGGCGACAAGGAGCGAGTTCGGCCAGTCCGTGGAGCAACTCCGTCATCTCCGACACCGCCCCGACGCGCGTCACGACGGCAATAGCGCGCTGGGCCGCTGCGCCGGGCTGGCGAGCCGCCTGGGTGAGCAGCGACAAGGCAGCGGGGAGTCCGCCGCGCAGTGCGCAGGTCCAAGCCGCTTCCAGCGCGCACGAGTTGGGCCCGCCCGTGACGTGTGCAGCGACCTGGGGCAGAAGCGAACGCGCGCCGAGTTCGCCGACCCCGCGCAGCGCCCGCCCGCGCAGCAAGAGGTCGTCATGTTCCACTGCCGTGGCCAGTGCCGATTCGGGGACCCGGCGATGTGCGATCGCGGCAGCCAGACCAACGCGTCGCAGGGGCGGCACGTCGGCCGTCAGGAAATCCTCCAGCAGGTCCAGGACCTGGGTGAGCGGTTTCCAGGCGAGCGCGGCGATGAGCGGCCGCGACAACTCGTAGTTGCGCAGCGCATAATCCAGCACGTGGCGCAGACGTTGCCGCGGATCGCCTTCCTCCAACGCGACGAACGTGGCCGGGAACACTTCGCCCGGTTCCTCCCAGGCCAGTTCCCGCTGGCACGCGCGCCACCCCGCGTCTCCGGCGGCGACCAGTTCGTCCAGTCGCGCCTGCAGGCGCCAGTCGCTCGCCACGAAATCGGCCAGCGTCGGGTGCGGCTCGCTCACCAACTGCTCGCGTCGCAGCCACAGAAACGCGATTTCTTCGACGCACTGTGCCACCGCCTTGTCGTGCGTCAGACGAGTCACGGCGACGGCTTCCGGAGACAGACGCTCACTCCTCGACCTCCACGGCCCGCTTCCCCGTCCCGCTGTCCAGACCGCGTGGTCCTGCCCCCGGCAGATTGTAGTCGATGTGCGCCCGCCGGAAAAGCGCAGCCCGTCTCGCAGCACGTCGCCCGGCCGCGTCAGTTGCGGCTGGCGATGAACTGACGTTTCGACAACCGCGTCACGCCCGTGTGCGCACTCGCGTCGGTGGCGGTCACCAGACCCTCCGCCGGATCCTCACCTCGGACCGTGGCGGTGTTCGTGTATGCGCCCGCCGTCACGATTCGCGTAGCCTGGTACACCCACGTCTCGGTGACATCCAGTGCGCTGTTGCCGTTTGTGTCGCCACTGACGAACGTCGGTGTGACGTCGTCCGTGGTGTTGGCCGGCGTGCCGTTGTCATCCGTGAGTGTGATGTCGGTCAGCGCGATGTTGCCGGTGTTCGTCACGCGATAAGTGAATACGGCGGTTGAGCCGATGGTCAACGTCGGTCCCGTACCGCTGCCCGTGTCCAGACCGTTGGTGAGCTTCTGCAGACCGATGCCGGCCAGGAATCCGAAGTGGTTGCTCGGGTCGGTGTCCGTCACGTCCGGGACCGAGCTGATGTCGGTCCCGTTCGCATCGACGGGATTGGCGCTGACCGTCGCGATGTTCGTGTACTGGCCCGCCGTCGCCGTACGCGTCGCCTGATACGTCCACGTTTCGCCCGTGTCGAGGCGCCCGTTGCTGTTGCTATCGCCACTTTGAAATGTGGGCGAGAAATCATCCGCCGTGTTGCCGCTGGTTCCGTTGTCATCCGTCACGACCACGCTGGCCAGTGACACGGTGCCGGTGTTGGTCACGACGTACGCAAACGTCACCGTGCTGCCGACGGCCACCACGGGACCCGTGGCGGTGTTTGCATCGTTACCATTGGTCGACTTCACGACGTTGATGCCGGTCAGAATCCCCAGGTGGTTGCTGGGGTCGGTGTCGGAGGCGGTCTGCAGGCCGGGCACGGCAGTCCCGCTCGCATCCACTCCCTGCCCGGTGGCGGTGGCGATGTTGGTGTACTGTCCGACCGTCACCGTGCGTGTCGCCTGGTACGTCCACGTCTCGGTGACGTCCAATCGCCCGTTGCTGTTGGTGTCGCCACTCTGAAACGTCGGCGTGAAGTCGTCGGCCGTATTGCCCGGCGTGCCATTGTCGTCCTGAACGGTGACGGACCCAAGGGCTGCGGTCCCGGTGTTCGTCACGACATAGGTAAACGTGGCGGTGGAACCCACCAGCAGTAAGGGGCCGGTGGCGGTGTTGGCATCCTGGCCGTTGGTGGACTTGACGACGTTGATTCCGGCCGTCACGCCGAGATGATTGCTCGGATCGCTGTCGGTAGCGTCGGCCAAGCCGGGGATGGCGCCCCCCGAGGGGTCGACGCCCTGTGCGGTCACGGTGCCCACATTCGTGTGCTGCCCAGCCGTGACGACGCGCGTGGCCTGATACGTCCACGTTTCCGTCAGATCCAGCCGACCATTGCTGTTCGTGTCGCCGCTCTGAAACACGGCGCTGAAATCATCGGCTGTGTTGCCGGCCGTGCCGTTGTCGTCGCGCACGACCAGCGTCGCCAGCGGTACGTTACCGGTGTTGGTCACGACATAGGTAAACGTGGCGGTGGAGCCCACACCCAAGGTCGGACCCGGTGCCGAATTGGCATCCTGCCCGTTGGTGGACTTGACGATGTTGACGCCAGCCACCCCGCCGAAGTGATTGCTCGGATCCGTGTCGGTGGCCGCCGGAATACCGGCGATCACCTGCCCGTTGTCGTTGACGGCCGTGCCGGTGACGGTCCCGATGTTGGTGTATTGCCCGGCGGTGACGACGCGTGTGGCCTCGTAGGTCCACGTCTCCGTCAGATCCAGCCGGCCATTGCTGTTGGCGTCGCCGCCCACGAACACGGGCAAGAGGTCATCCGCGGTGTTTCCGGGCGTGCCGTTGTCGTCCGACAGGACCAGCGACGCGAGGGCAACGTTTCCGGCATTGGTGACGGTGTATGTGAATGTCGCCGTGCTGCCCACTGCCAGATAGGGGCCCGTCGCGGTGTTGGCGTCGAGCCCGTTGGTGGCCTTGATCAGGTTGATCGCGGCCGTCACGCCAAAATGGTGGCTCAAGTCGGTGTCGCTGACGTCGGTGCCGCTGAGATCCTCGGCCGCGACGGAACCGATGTTGGCGTAGGCGCCAGCGGTGACGACGCGGGTGGCTTGATACGTCCAGGTTTCACCCGGTTCGAGCAAGTTGTTACTGTTCGTGTCGCCGCCGACAAACGAGGGCGAAAAGTCGTCGGTCGTATTGCCCGCTGTGCCGTTGTTGTCGGTGACAACGACGTTCTGAAGTGATGTGCCCCCGGTGCTCCGGACTTCGTAGGTGAAGGTGGCTGTGGCACCGACCGCCAGGAACGGTCCGGTGGCGGGCGTGTTCGCGTCGATCCCGTTGGTGAACTTCGTGATTTCCACCGACGGGGCTAGGTTCTCCAGATTCACCGGCACGTCGGTCGGTTCGAGGCTGGCCAACACCGTGACGGTTGCGTCCAGGTCCGAGACGCCGTTGATCACGAACTCGATCGCGCCGATCGAGGTGAAGTCGGCACCCGTGCCTCCGCCCACGACGAATGCCGAGAAGGGCACGAAGAACTCCTCGATCGTGGCCTGATCCGGGATCGAGATCGTGGTTGTCGAGAAATTGGTCGCATCGGAATAGAGCCGGATGACCGCCGTGGCGCCGGTGGAATCGCCGCGCGTAGCCAGCAGCAGGCCGGCCAGCGTGTTGCTGTCCGACATGTCGACGCTTCCCAACCCCGTGGGATCGAGCGTGACCGGGTCGTTGTCGGCCCCGTCGTACTGGATCAGCGCCGTTCCGACCACACTCAGGCCGGACACGAAGGCCAGCAGATTCGAATTGAACTGATCGATCTGAATGGACACCTCGCCAGACCCGGACAGGTAGGTCACGAGCACGTCCCGCTGGCCGCCCAGGGCCTCGGCGGCAGCCACGAAGCCGCTGGCCGTCGGCGTCACGGGATCGGCGGTGACGGTCTGTGCCGTAGTGTCGAAGGTGTCCACGACTTCCACCGTGGTGCCTGCCACGTCGCTGGGCGAGATCGTGACCAGCGTTGGTGCCGGCGCGGAGTAGCCCACGACGGGCAGTTGACGCACGAAGTAGTCGTCTGGCGTAAGCGTGGCGGCCGGGAGCGAGCCGCCGGCGTCGGGGCCCGCCAGCCGGTATTCGCCGACACCATTGGTTGTCGTCGATCCCAGCAGCGTGTCGCTCACCGCATCAAACACGTTGTCGCCATTGTCGCGGTAGAGTTCGACGGTAGCGCCGGCAAGGCGCGTATCGTCGAGCGTGAGTCCGTTGCCGGTCAGGTCGACAAACGCCGTGCCGACAATGGCGGCGAGGTCGAGTGCCATAAGCGCTCGTGTCTCGAGCGGTTCGAACACGAGGCGACGACGAGCTGCGGCGCGACGCTTGCGCACATCCTTGGACCCGCGAAAAGACCGCATGACTGACCCCCGACTTTTCACAACAAAAGCATCTCGACCTACCAAGTCCGTTCCAACCCGACGCTCAGCCCCTGGACCCACAGGTCGCTTTCCACGAAGTCGAACTCCGGCCTGAGCAGCCCCGCCAGCGGCGCGGACTCAGGAGGAAAGAGATTCGGGTTGAGGTCGCGATCCATCTGATCTCCGGGTCGTACGACACTGCTCCAATACAGGAAGGTGTAGCCGAGTGTGGCACGCCACTGCGGCGTCAGCGCGCAGCCGACGGTCACCCCCAGCTCTGGCACCACAGCGAACCGATTCCGCGCGTACTCGCCGATGTTCGTCCGCTGCGCGAACACGCCGCCGGGTGCATTCTCAAAGTTGTTCCCCGCGTCGCTCGACCCGCGCACGCTCGTGTTCCCGGCGATCTGCACGCGCTGATGCGTGGAACCCAGTGCGAGTCGCATCAGCAGGTCGAGCGAGAACACGCCGCGTTGGCCCTGCCACAGTACGCCGAGGTCCGCGCCATTGAAGAGGTTGCCCGTCGCGAACTGGTCGCGAATCAGGAACTGGCCGTTGTCCGGAGCTGGCAGGAGACTGGTCAGGTTCTCGTGGATCGCCAACGACTCAGACAGGTCGAGATACCGCCAGCCGAGGAAGGCCCCAAGGCGCGTCTGGACGCAGACGGCGCTGCGGCAGGGATCACACTGCACCAAAGGTGGCCCGCACCCGCAGGACTGGCAGAGCGAGCGCAGGTGATGCACCGAGACACCCAGGAGCCGGCTGGAGGCCTCGACACGGACCGTGCCGGCAACTTGACCGGGGAAGGCGATCCATTGTGCATCCTCCTCGCCGTTGGGTGCGGTTTGCGACGTGAGCACATTGAAGAACGGGACCGCCAGGACGCTCGTGCCCTGGGCCCCGCTGCCGCTGAACGACTGGTCGTAGGTCCGCTCCCCAATGACGAACGCTTCGGCCACCCATGCTTTGTCGCGACACGCATCGGTCCACAGGCCGAGCCGTAAGCGAGCCCCCGAAAACGTCTCGTCCATCAGCTGGCCGCCGACGAGGGTCTGCGTGCCAGGCTGGTCGAGCACGCCCTCGGATGCCGCCGTGCCGCTGGTGACCAGCGCCGGGATGTCCATCGCGCGCGGCCACCACAGCAGGTATTCGCCCTGGACCCAGCCGTTGGGCAGATAGCAGTAACCGGGAGCGCGGCACGGCTCGCAACCTGGTGTCGGGGTTTCATCCAGCTCCATCCAGGTCGCGTCGTCCATCACGTCGCCGACCACCTCGGGTTCCGCGACGACTTCGGGCACCTCCGGCGCCGCCCCACGAGCGGGCGTCGGCGCCGACGGACCATCCGCTTGTGATCCCTGCGGCTCGGACGCCCTGTGACGGGCCAGCGCAGGGCGGACCTGTCGGGCCGCCGGCTGGGGCAGGGAGGCCGGCAGCTGCGCGGCTGCCGGACGCGTGGGCCGCGCGGCCCGACTCCCCCGCGCCGGCACGTCGGCCAGGGTGATCCGATACTGGGCGTCGGCGTCGGCCGCGAAGCCCGCGACGGCCATGAGAACCAGAGCGAACAGTGACGGCTTGATGGTATGGACGGTCACGCTGGGGCCCCTATTTTCTACACCCCGCCCAACCTCTGCTCGCGACCCTGCGGGCGCTGCTCTCGGCCGGGCACTCGGCGCACGTTCGCGCATTGCCCCCCCGATTCCCTGAGGCGGCAAAGTCTTCCTGGTTCCCTATCGGCCGCTACATCCGGAAAAGCTTAGCGATTTGTCAAAATCGACTTAATCGTTACATCCAGGAGGGATGCGCCGGCACGCCACATGCCTGCCGGACGCGCTGGGCGCCCCGCGTACGGAACGCTCGTCGCAGAGCTCCCGCGGTTGACACAGCGGCGCGGGACGGAGTCAATAGGAGTTGACGGTGGGACTGGAAGTGCAGTGCGCGGCTGCGGGAGAGACATGAGGACGGGAGACAGAACATGAACGGTCACCGGCATGAATCCGGTCGCCTGGCTCTGAGCCCAGTGCTTGTCCTCGTGGCCTGCGGCCTGCTCTCGGCAGACGCGGCGTCGCTGTGCGGGCAGGAAATGCCCCGCGTTGCCTACACCGTGGAGGCGACCGCCGCCTTCCAGCAACTGAGCCCCGAGTTCTGCTGGTTCCATCCACGGGTCGCGGCGGTGCCCGACGACAGCCGCAGCGATCGTCCGGTTGTGATCATGACACTCCAGAAACACCTGGTGGCGGATGACCATTACTCCGGGCTGTATTTCATGCAGACGGACGACCTGGGCCAAACGTGGCACGGCCCGACCGAGATTCCCGAACTGGCTTGGCGCACCGGACCGGAGGGGGAAACGGTGGCCGTGTGTGACGTGACCCCTGGCTGGCACGCTCCGACGCAGCGGCTGTTGGCGATCGGCACGAAGATCCGCTACAGCGCGTCGGGCGCGCAGTTGCTCGATCAGGCCGGCTCGCACGAATGTGCATATGCGACCTTCGACCCGCGCAGCGGTCAGTGGTCGAGCTGGCAGATGCTGGTCATGCCCGACACGCAGGGCAAGTTCTTTCTCGTCGCACCCGGCTGTGTCCAGTGGCTCACGCAGCCGGACGGCACACTCCTGGTGCCGATCTACTTCAAGGGGCTGACGGGAACCGACTTCTCGGTCACGGTGCTGCACTGCGGGTTCGACGGCACGCGGCTGTCGTACTTGCGGCACGGCGACGAACTCGTCATGGAGGGTGGCCGCGGGTTGTGCGAACCGTCGCTAGCTTGCTTTCAGGGCCGCTACTATTTGACGCTGCGCAATGATGCGCGGGCATATGTCACGACCAGTGCGGAGGGACTGCATTACGAGCCGGTTCGGGCGTGGACGTTTGACGACGGGGAGGAACTGGGCAGCTACAATACGCAGGCCCACTGGCTCGTGCACAGCGACGCACTGTTTCTGGCTTACACGCGCCGCGGCGCGAACAACGACCACATCGCGCGCAATCGAGCGCCGCTGTTCCTCGCCCAGGTCGATCCGCGGCGCCTGCAGGTGCTCCGCGACACGGAGCGCGTGGTGTTGCCGGAACGCGGTGTCATGCTGGGTAATTTCGGCGCCGCGGCCATTACCCCCGACGAGTCTTGGATCACTGACGCCGAGTTTATTTCGCGGCTGGTGCATCCCGAAGCCGGAACGCGTCCACATCCGCGCGGTGCGGACGGCACCGTCTGGGTGGGACGCGTGCGCTGGTCCGTGCCGAATCGGCTGGTAGAGACGGCCGAACTTCAGTCGGAGTTGCAACCATGACGTGCCGCTCAACGCGCCGCGCATTTCTGCAAGGACTGGCGGCTGTTGGTACGTGCCTGACGCTGCCTCCCAGCAAGCCTGCCGCCGCACTGCGGTCGAGGGCCGGTGAGGGAATCGCTCCGGCCGCCACACCGGGCGCGTCAACTGCGCAGCAAGGCGTCGGCTGCCGTTCGCTTGTCACGGTAGTCACGCAGGCCACGTCGCGCGACGTGAATCCGCGCGGGCCGAGTTGGGTCGGCGTGCGCGAAGTGCTGCAACGCGCAGGCGTGTTCTTTGTCGAGGTCTCGCCAGAGCAACTGTCGACGCTGCCGCCCGAAACGCTGTCGCTGGTACTGCTGGCGGGCGATCTGCGACTGATGGCCGACCAGCGTCAGCGGCTGGTCGACGCGGTCCGGCGCGGCGGGGCCCTGATCGGTATCGGCGGGACCTCGGGACTGGACGACGTGTTCGGCGTCCGCGGGACAAGTCCCATGGCGGAAGGCTGGCTTGCGGTGGCGGCGGTCGACCATCCGGTGGTGGCCGGGCTGCGCAGTTCGCTCCACGTGTTTGGCGGCTGCGCGGCGGCGACCGCCGCCGGCGTGACGCTGGCCGCGTGGGACGCGGGCAGCCAGGCGGCCCGTGGCGCGGCCATCGTGGAGCATGTGTGTGGACAGGGTTGCGCCCTGCTGCTGGCCCCCGATCTGCTGTTCTCAATCGTCCACATCCAGCAGGGACGGCCGGTCCTGCAGGATGCCGCGCCTTCGCCCGACGGACCCGCGCTGACCAACGACGGCATGCTCAAGGCCGAAGACGGACTGGTGCTCGACTGGCAGCGCGACCGGCAGCTGCTCGAGCCGGATCGGGCGCCGGCGTTTCTGGAGCCGGTCAGTGACGAGCTGCGTGAGCTGGTGCTGCGCAGCCTCTTCTACGTCGCGCGGCGGCAAGGCATCCGGCTCCCGCTGCTCTGGTATTGGCCGCGCAGTCTGCCGGCGGTGGGGCACATCTCCCACGACAGCGACGGCAACGACCCGCCGCTGGCTACGGCCATGTTGGACGTAGTCAACCGCTGTCAGATCAAGTCGACCTGGTGCATGCTCTATCCGGGCGGGTATCCGCGCGAATTCTATCGCCTGCTGCAGGATCAGGAGCATGAAATTGCGCTCCACTACGACGCGATGAGTGGGGCGCGCGAGACGTCCTGGTCGAAGGAGAATTTTTCGCGGCAGCACGCCTGGCTGCTGCAGGAAGCCGGACTGTCCCACCTGACGTCCAATAAGAATCACTACACACGCTGGGAACAGCGGCTGGATTTCCTCCGCTGGTGCGCCGAAATCGGGATCCAGGCGGACCAGACGCGCGGGCCGAGCAAGAAGGGAACCATCGGATTCCCGCTGGGAGGGTCGCAGCCGTATTTTCCGCTCGACGACGAGCGGGACGACCCGCGGTTTCTACCGGTCCTGGAAGTGAACCTGCTCACCCAGGATCTGGTGGTCGTGTGCCCCCGCGAGTACGGCGGCCAGTTGCTCGATGCGGCAACCCGGCACCACGGTGTGGCGCACTTCCTGTTTCACCCGGCCCACATCCGCAAGCCGGGCGTTGCCGAGGCGTTGAGTGCGCTGGTCGACGACGGACGAAGCCGAGGCCTGGAATGGTGGACGAGCGCGCAGATCTACCAATGGGAAACGTTGCGGCGCGGTGTGCAGGTGAGTGGTAAAAGTGACAATATAATGACACTGAGCACCGGGCAGCCGGTGCGCGACGCGACGCTGCTCGTGCTGCGCGTCGGACCCGACCACGCGCCGCTGCGGATCAATGGCCGTGCGGTCCCTGTCGCTGGACAGTCGTTCTGCGGTTTCGATTTCGATGCGGTGACGCTGGACCTCGCCGGGGAAACGGTGCTGCAGGCGTAGGAGGCTCGGCCGGAGTTCGCGTCAGCCGACGGCCAACACAGCGACGAGTGGCGAGCAGGGAGACCCGCGGCTCGGCAGGAGCCGCGCCCTCCCGGCTCGGCGGAGGGACGAGTAGCGAACAAGGAGTGACGAGCTCCGAAGGAAATCCCCCTCGTCCCTCGAAGCTCCTTGCTCGTCACTCGTCACGGCTCGGCAGGAGCCTCGCCTCCCGCGGCTCGGCGGGAGCCGCGCCCTCCCGGCTCGGCGGAGGGACGAGTAGCGAACAAGGAGTGACGAGCTCCGAAGGAAATCTCCCTCGTCCCTCGAAGCTCCTTGCTCGTCACTCGTCACGCAATGCCGTCCGATGTCACCGGCTCGGCAGGAGCCTCGCCCTCCCGCGGCTCGGCGGGAGCCTTGCCCTCCCGGCTCGGCGGAGGGACGAGTAGCGAACAAGGAGTGACGAGCTCCGAAGGAAATCC
>JALOQX010000043.1 GCA_025459265.1 Pirellulaceae bacterium
AGGGTGCGAAACGGCCCCCCGGTGCTTGTCACCGGGGGGAAGACGATCATCGGCTACGTGCGACTCCCAACACACTCCAGGCGGCCGAGTCCCAAGGCCACCAAGAAACCCGCGCTCCGCCGAGGCCGCCACAGCCGGAGCGATCCGGCCGCCACGTAGCCGATGATCGTGGCTCCCCATCGGGCGAGCCGATGGGGGAGCGGAGGGTGCGCGCAGTATGGCCGCCACGTAGCCGATGATCTGCGCTCCCCATCGGGCAAGCCGATGGGGGAGCGGAGGGTGCGCGCAGTATTGCCGCCACGTAGCTGATGGTCGGCGCTCCCCATCGGGCGAGCCGATGGGGGAGCCTGCGGGCAATGGTGGCCCCTCGGTGACGCGCACGGGAGGGCCGAGAGTCTCACGGCGTCTCGGTCAGGCTGCGGGCGACAGCCGCGGCCGGATCGGGCTGCGGTGTCAGTTCGCGCACGGTTCCCTGCCACGATAGCACCACCCGTCCGCGGCTGATTCGAGGATCCTTGGTGAATCGGCAGAGCAATCCGCCGGCGAAGGCGATCGACCGCGACGTGATTGCGCCGACCACCAGCACGCTGGGTCCTGCGAACCCCTCGGGCGTCAGCAGCGCCGTTTCGTCTGTTGCGGCCTCGGCGTGCAGGCGCGCGAGATCCCGGTTCTCGTCTGCGCGACGACCCACGATGGCTTTGCAGTGCTCATCGGCGCGAAAATGCCGACCGTACCTGAGCAGTTGGAAATCCCACCGCGTTGCGTACGCGTCGTGCTGCAGCAGATCGAACACTTTGCGGGCAAACGGCAGTTCGGCCAGCGGGCAGCCCGTGGACGGTACCGGGCCGTCTCCGAGTCCCATCGACGCGGCCAGGCCGTTCAGGCCCGCTCGCCCCCGCCCGAAGAACTTGTGCAGCCGCGTGCGGTCCACCCAACCCGCCTGTTCGGGAAGTGTCTCCGGCAGCAGCAGGGCGGACAGAGGGCGCAGGAGGCGTTCGCGAAGTCCGCTGTGGTGCGCGATGGCTTGCAGGTCGCGGCGTCGTTGTCCCAGCGAGCGTTGTCCGAGCACTTCGCCGCTGACAACGAACTGAGCATCCAGCTGCGGCAGCGCGATCCGTGCGCGGTGGAACATCAGAATGCGGCAATCGAGACACGGGCTGGCGCCGCGACCGTAGCCGAACCGCGGGCGCCGCACGATGTCCAGGTATGGTTCGTCGAGCGTGACGACGGTCAACGGCACGTCGAGCGCAGCCGCCGCACGTGCCGCCTGATCGGCCGTGTGAGAAAAAGGAGTCTGCACATGCAGCGCCGCGATGTCGATCCCTTGTTGCTGTATGACGCGGACGGCCAGCTGACTGTCGAGCCCGCCGGACAAGAGCGCGATACACCGCATGGCCTCTCCCTAGTCGCTCGGATACGGTGCCGGCTCGCTGCGGATCTCGAACAGCGCGTTGCAGGCGGCGCGCTGTTCCGCCTCCTTCTTGTTGCGGCCCCAGGCGGCCTGGTAGCGCTGGCCGCCGACCACGGCCGTGACCTTGAAGCACTTGGCGTGGTCGGGACCCTTTTCGTCCAGCAACTGATAGAGCGGCGTATTGCCGAATTCGCGCTGCGCGAATTGCTGCAGGAGTGACTTGTAGTTCCCCCCCGCCTCCCCGGTAACCGCCAATTCGATCTCCGGCCCCATATGCAGCTCAATGAACTGGCGCGCTTCCCGGTCACCGCCGTCGAGGTATACGGCCGCCAGCAGGGATTCAAAGACATCGGCCAGCAGCGACGTGGGCACCTCGCGATGGGCCGCCATCCCTTTGCCCAGAAACAGGCACTCGTGCAGCCCCAGCGCCTCGCTGATCTTCGCGCACGAATGGCGACTGACAACGACGGACTTGATCTTCGTCAGTTCACCTTCCAGGTAGTGCGGGTACTGGCGATACAGCAGTTCGCACACGACGGAACCGAGAATCGCGTCCCCCAAGAATTCGAGCCGCTCGTTGGATGCGAGCCGATGATCTGCGCCCGAAGCGTGCGTCAGCGCAGCCTGCAGCAGACGCTTGTCCCGAAAGACGTACCCGATCCGCCGCTCGCACAGCTCCAGCTTCTGCGTGACGTCCAGATCGAGTTCAATCGTGGACCGACTAGGGTCCCGCCCATCCCCGGCTGAGGAATCCGCCATACGTGCCACGTACACTCCCCATCAGCCGATCGAGAAACGGCAAGGACAGCGCCGGCCACTGCGCCGCGTCCGCGTCATACTTCCCGTTTCTCGGCAGGCTGATTGCTGCCGGACGGCGCTGACCCCACGACCCTTCGTGGCCTCCGGCAGTCCGCCGTCCGGACCCCCTGTCTCTCCCGGGAACCGTAGCAGCCGGCGGCAGGTTTGTCAACGCGCGCGATTTCGGCCTATTGACTCCGTTCGCTACCACCCCTAAGAATGGACTAGTCGTTCAGAATAGACCGTATATTGTTGTCTTCATGGAAGGTGCCGTGGCGGTTGCCGCAGCGACTGCCACCTGTGCACAGTCGGGCCCATAGGCATGACTCACTTGCCTCGCATTGCCGTGGGAACCGTGCAGCCCGAGTCTGACCTGCAAGTGATGTTGTGGGCACTGATCAGCGCCTTCGAACGATCGGGCTGGCACGTGCAGGCCTTTTCATCCCAGTCGCGGCTGGAAACGCGGGACGGTGCGTTGCCCATCACGGGACAGGGGCGCCGTCATCTGGATAGTTGGCTGATGGACCGCGACGTATGTGTCCAGTTGTTTGCCAACGCCGTGCAGTTTGCCGACGTGGGGCTGGTCGAAGGACGCTACGACGATCCCACCTGGCCGTGCGGTTCCGGGGGAAGCCTCGACACGCTCTGCACGTGGCTGGAACTGCCGAGACTGGTCGCGCTCAATGTCGCGCAGCTTGATCCATGTCTGCCGCCGCGGCTGCCGGACGGCACGGCCGGCATCCTGCTCGACCATGTGGCCGACATTGCCCATCTCTGCCGGCTGCAGACGCAGCTGGAAGCGTACTATGGCGTGCCGGTCCTCGGATGGCTCGGACAGATCCCGACCTTGCGGGCCCTGGTCGCAGGCTTGCCCGCCGGCACGAACCCTCCGCCGCAGTTGTGTCAGGCGCTGGGGGATGAACTTGGTGCGCGATTGCGGATGGACCGGCTGCGCGCCATCGCGCGCCGCCGGCGGCTCGCGGGCGTGGGGGACGACCTGTTTCGTCCGGCCGGCGCCGCACCGCCGCTGAGTATCGCGGTGGCGTATGATGACGCGTTCAGCTGTTACTTTCCCGATACGCTGGACGTGCTGGAATCGCAGGGCGCCACGGTCAGCGTGTTTTCGCCGTTGAAGAGCGATCGGCTGCCGGCGCACACGGACGTGGTATACATCGGCTGCGGCCGCACGGATGAGTATGTCGCCGAACTGGCCGCGAACTGCTGCCTGAAGGAATCCCTGTGGAATCATGTCGTCTCAGGTGGACGGATCTATGCCGAGAGCGCCGGGCTGGCCTATTTGTGTCGGGAAATCGTCGCCCCCGGCGGGAGGCATTGGCCTATGGTGGGCCTGCTGCCGGCGCTGGCGCGGCGCAATCCGCAGCCGGCACCCGACCGACCCGTGGAGGTGACGGTCGCTCGGGAATCCTGGTTGTTCAGCGCCGACGAACGTGTCCGCGGATATCTCAGTTCCAAGTGGATCATTCACCCCGACGGCGGTCTGAGCGGACTCGTCTCGGAAGCCGAGCATAGTCACGATCTGGTGGGTGACTATCAGATCGTGGGGAGCCGCATCCACTTGAACTTTGCGGCGCGACCGGCGTGTGTCCGCAAGTTCTTCCTGCCCTGCCGCCGCTCGCGGCTGAACACCGTCTCTTGAGCGGCCGCGTCACACGTCGAGTCCGGTGTCACCAATGTACAGCTGCAGGATTTGACTCTGCACCTTGATGGCGCGAATCAGGATCCAGATCTGGTCCGGGGTGAACCGTTTGGGATCCGACTGAGCCAACCGCTCGAGTTCTTCCGTCATCGCGGCATGCTGGTCCGTGGCCGCCTGGAGCCGCAGCCCCATCTCCTTCCAGGCGCGTGTCAACTTCGAGTCGTCCGACAGGTTGTCGACCGGGCAGGATCCGTTACTCAGCAAGAGGCACAAGCGTGCCACGTCGCGGGTGTCCGCACTGGGCTGCAGTTTCTCGATGCGGTCAGCTAGTTCGGCGCACTTCATGGAGAACCTTTTCTTGACCTGGCAAGCATCGTGGGTCTGGCGATCTCGCTCCGACACGACCGTCGACATTGAAATCTAGCTCAGGCATTCGCGCGCAAGGCCTCAGGCGTCGGCGGGCCAGATATGCCGGAAATGCCGGCCGCGCCGGCGGCGTTATCCGCCGACAACGGCCTCGTAGACGGCGACGAGCTGCGCCGCAGCCTCGCGGACGTCGAACCAGGCGGTCGCGCGCTGACGGGCCGCCTGTCCCAGCGCATGCCGCAAGCCGGGGTCGCCCAGCATCCGGCTCATCGCGGCGGCCAGACGTGCGGGTGCGTCGGGGGGCACCAGCAGCGCACAGGGAGACGTGGTTCCGAAAATCTCGCCCGTCCCTCCGACTTGCGTCGCCACAATCGGCAGGCCCGATGCAGCCGCTTCGAGCAACACGCGCCCCAGTGGTTCCTGCCGCGCCGCGTGCACATACAAAGTCAGTTCCCGCAACAGCTCCGGTACGTCGTCACGCAGGCCGAGCCAGTGGACGCGGCCGGCCAGCGCGCCCCGGCAGGCCGTGGCGTGCAGGGCGCGTTCGAACGCCACCGCCTCGGCCTTCTGCGAGTACCGCTGGCCAACAACCACGAACCGGGCAGCGTCATGAACCGCCGCCACCCGGGCTGCCGCCGCAAGAAACAGGTCGATGCCTTTTCGAGCGCCAAGCTGCCCCATCGTACCCAGCAGGGGGGCGGACGAGGGAAGGGCGAGCTGGCGATGCAGATCGCCCGTCGGCGGGCCAGGCTGGAACCGGTCGAGGTCGACGCCGTTGTAGAGCACCTGGATCGCCGCGCGGGGCACCCCCGCGGCGACATACCAGTCGCGCGTGGCGGCCGATACGGCCAGCAGGCGGTGGTGACAGACCAGGTCGGCCCGCGCCGCGGCCGACAGCCGGACAATATCTCGCAAATGTCCCACACTCGGCAAGCCCACCCGCCGCGCGACCGGGCCGGCCAGCCGTGCCATGGCGACGCTGTTGGCGTGGAGCAGGTGCGGGCGACGCGCCGCCACGAGCTGCGCCAGCTGAGCCCTCAGCGCTGCTTGCGAACGACGTTGCCCCGCCTCGTCGTGAACCTGCCAGCTCACCAGCGGCCAGCCCGCGCGCCGGACCGCGTCCGCCAGCCGGCCCGCGGCGGGTGCCGCCCACTCCAGCGCAATGTGGCGCGGGTCAAAACAGCCGGCCGCGGCCAGCAGCGAGTGTTCTCCGCCCGTGAGGGACGGATACTCGCACAGCGCCAACACGCGGATCATCTGCGGCCCGCGGCTCCGCCACCGCGCTCCCCTACGGTTCAGAGCAGACCGAAGCGGACGAGCGTCGCGCGGAGCGCCGACTCGCCCGCCGCATCCAGCGGAGTCATCGGCAACCGCAACTCGCCCGTGTCCCGTCCCAGCAGCTTCATGGCCGCCTTGATCGGAATCGGGTTGGTCGCCAGTCCCAGCATGTCTCGACAGAGTGGGAAGAGCTGCAGATGCAGCTCCTGTGCGCGCTGCACGTGCCCAGCGCGATAGGCCTGCACCAGCTCAATCATCACCTGCGGCACGATGTTGCCGACGACGGAAATCACACCTTCGCCACCAACGGACAGAAGCGGCAGCGTGAGACTGTCGTCGCCACTCAACACGGTCAGCTCCGTCAGGGCGAGCACCTGGGAGGCCTGGTCGAGCGAGCCGGTGGCCTCCTTGACCATCGTGATGTTCGTCAGCTCGGACAGCCGCGCAATCGTGTCGGGCTCCACGTTCTTCCCGGTCCGGCCGGGGATGTTGTAGAGACAGATCGGCAGCGCGACGTCCTCGGCTACCGCCCGGAAGTGCTCGTAGAATCCCTGCTGGGTCGGCTTGTTGTAGTACGGGGCCACCATCAGGGCGGCGTCCGCACCCGCCCGCGCCGCCCACCGCGTCAGGCGCAGCGCTTCCCGCGTGCTGTTCGAGCCGGTCCCGGCCATCACTTTCACGCGACCGGCCGCCGCCTGGACAACTTCGGCAATGACCCGTTCGTGCTCCTCGTGGGACAGCGTGGGCGATTCGCCTGTCGTGCCTACCGGGCAAAGACACGTCGTGCCGGCCGCCACCTGAAACTCGACCTGCGCACGCAGCGCCGCGAGATCCAGTTCACCGTCACGAAACGGCGTGACCAGCGCGACCGACACCCCGGCAAATGCCGCTCCCCTGCGCATCTTCGTCATCAACGGCTCCGTTCACCTGCAAGTCCGGTCCCGGCCTGGGACCCTGGCGTGCCAGCGCCCGCACCCGGTGCGCTGCGGCACGGCAGGGGTCCATGATAGGATTTCGCGCCGTAGCTCGCCACCGGGCGTTGCGCTGCCCCACGCGGGAGGGCGAGGCGCGGGAGGGCGAGGCTCCTGCCGAGCCGCGACGGCAGATTTGGTCGGCGGTAGGCGCGGAGTGACGAGTGCCGCGCGAGCAGGTCCGAGTGACGCGGGGATTTCGTTTCTGAGCTCGTCACTCCTTGTGCAGCATTTGTCCCTCCGTGCGCGGCACTCAGCACGCTCGGCTCTGCCTTGCCGCACGCGACTCGCTGCGTGCCTTGGCGGCCGACCACGGCACTTGGCCGGTCACTTCTGTCCGGCGAGGATCAGGAGGTTTTTCATCTCGCGGACCGCCTGCTGCATCCCCACGAGTAAGGCGCGGGCGATGATGCTGTGGCCGATGTTCAGCTCGTGCATGCCGGCCAGGGCCGCGACCGGCTGGACGTTGTGATAGGTCAGGCCGTGCCCGGCGTGCAGGGTCAGTCCCAACTGGCGGACCTGGCGGCCGGCCACGGCCAGCCGCGTGAGCTCTTCGGCCACGCGCGTGCCGCGTGCGAGCGCGTATTGCCCGGTGTGCAGTTCCACCGCCTGGACGCCCAATTCCGCGGCGGTCGCGATCTGCCGCTCGTCGGGATCCAGAAACAGACTCACCGCGATCCCCGCCTCCCGCAGGCGTCCGACGGCCGCGGCCACGTCCTGGCGCTGCGTGATCACATCCAGCCCGCCTTCGGTCGTGACTTCCTCCCGCCGTTCCGGCACGAGCGTGGCCTGATCCGGCCGGGTCTGGCAGGCGATGGCGACGATTTCGTCCACCGCTGCCAGCTCGAGATTCAACTTGGCCGTCACCGTGTCGCGCAGCACGCGCAGGTCACGATCCTGGATGTGCCGGCGATCCTCGCGCAGATGGATGGTGATGCTGTCGGCGCCACCCAGTTCCGCAGCCGCCGCGGCCCACACGGGATCCGGTTCGAACGTGCGGCGTGCTTGACGCACGGTGGCCACGTGGTCGATGTTCACACCGAGTTCAGGAATCATGTCAGGTCGCCTCCCCGTCATGCGGTTCGATCGAGGTCACCTCTCCTCCGCGATTGTCGGCGGCCGTGACGCGGATGTCGAGTGTACTGCCGGCCCGCGCCCGGAGCTGTTCGCAGAGCCGCTCGGCGTCGGCCGGACTGGCCACGATGCAGAAGACCGTCGGTCCCCATGAACTTTGCCCCACGCCGGTCACGCCCAGCGACCGCACCCGCTCCACCAGCTGCTCGATGTGCGGACCGTTGTAGGGTCCGCCCTGGATGGCCGCGAAGCAATTGCCCGCCAGACGGCCGTAGCGATACACGCTCTCGCCGAACCCGTGGCAGTCCGCGGCCAGCAGCGCCGGGACCATCCGCTCGTGGACTTCCGCCACGAGCTGTTCGCGCACCGGTTCGGGCACGGGTGGCACGCGTGCGAAGGCCTCCTGTTCGTCGCTGCCAGACAACCCTTGCCGGGCCGGACTGGTGACCAACACAAAGCGCCATGGCGCGGGGATATCGATCCGCCGCTGGAGCGGCGCCAGCCGTTCTCGGGGCCCGCGTCCCGCTTCCACGATGAATCCCCCGGCAAGAAATCCATGGGTCCCGACGGCCGAGCGCCGTCCGCGCCCGGTGACGACGGCCAGCTCGCGCGGAGAGAGCGTGGGGCGGCCGAGCCACCGCTTCAGGCCGGCGGCCAGGGCGCAGGCCAATTGCGTACCGCTCCCCAACCCGATGTGCCGCGGGACGGCCCGCACGACGTCGATCCGGCAAGGCGGCGGGTACGGCACGCCCCATGCTCGGCAGCAGCGGCGGACTGCCGCCGCCAGTTCTGCTTCCGCTGATACGCCAAGTTGGAATTGCGTGGCCGCGCGGATGGCCATGTGCAGCGCGGGCTCAGCCACCATCGCGCCGACGCCGCCAAACTGCCGTCCGCGGTTGCCAAACGAGAACAACCCGAAGTGGAGCCGTGCGGGCGCCCGCACATGGATCTCTTGCGGTGCATCCACAGCTTCGCATCCCCCGACCAACTACGCCCGGCCTTGAATGTACTGCTCCAGCAACGCGAACGCACGGCGTTCCGCGGCGCCGCCGGTCTTGTCCACCAGCGGCCGCAGCCGCTGCAGGTCCTCCTGGATCCGGGCCGGCGGCAACCGCCCCAAACGCGTCGCCAGAATGGCCGCCTCCACCACCGCGTGTTTCGCTCGATTGAGTCCGCAAAAGTCCCGCTGCCGCCCAGCCCCGACGACGCGGCACACGATCGTCGCGCGCGGCGTGGAATCGTCGATCGTGTCCGCTGCCAGCGCGTACCAGCGGCACGCGTCCTCCAGCACCGTCCCCCGGATGACCGGCGCCGGATGCTGTCGCGGCGGCAGCGGAAAGTGCCCGACGACTGCCTGCGCAATCATCTCCACATTGTCCGTCACATGAAACACGCCTTCGCGCGTGCGCTGCAGATTGTGGAACGTGTGCGATGTCTGATAGGGCCGCAGGACCAGGCGCGCAAACTCCTCGGCGACCTCCGCGCCCATCGCGGCCACGTGGGTCGACCCGTCTGCGTCCAGTGTCGTCAACAATCCCTCCAGAATCACCGGCGTGGGCTCTCCGTGTTTTACGCCACACATCGTGGGACGGGCGAGGACGCGCGTCCGACGACGCGTTTCTCGCGCCGGCACCTAAAACGTCACCGGCGCCGCTGGCAGCGCACGGACGACGGGCGGCACGAGGCAGAGTTCATTGTCCCGATCCGGGAGCTGCACGGGAAGCGGCAAACCGGCCAGCTCGAGGAAGTTCGCCAGCAGCCGGTAGCCGTGTTCGGTCAGAATCGACTCGGGATGAAACTGCAGGCCGACCACGGGCAGCCGGGAATGCTCGACCGCCATCACCACGCCGTCGGTCGTCGCGGCGGAGACGCGCAGCTCGGAGGGAATCGTCTCCCGTACGGCCACCAGCGAGTGGTAGCGGCAGGCGGAGAACGGGCTGGGCACGTGGCGGAAGATCCCCTCTCCGGCGTGCACGATGTCGCTCACGCGGCCGTGCATCGGGCATGGCGCGCGCGCGATGGTTCCGCCCAGGCCGGCGACGATCGCCTGATGGCCCAGGCACACGCCCAGCAGAGGGTAGTCGCGCCAACAGGTGCGCACGACTTCGAGCGAACAGCCTGCTTCACGCGGCGTGCAGGGGCCGGGGGAAAGCACGATCGCCCGCGGACGCCAGTGCCGGATCTGCGCCACCGAGACGGCGTCGTTGCGGCGGACGCACACTTCCTGGCCCAGCCGCATGAAGTACCGCGCCAGGTTGTGCGCGAAGCTGTCGTAGTTGTCGATCAACAGGATCATGCGCCGCCCTCAGGCTGCAGCGCCCGCAGCAATCCCAAGGCCTTGTGCCACGTCTCTTCGTACTCGCGCTCCGGGACCGACTGCGCGACGATCCCTCCGCCGACCGGCAGTTGGCACCAGCCGCGGCCCACGGTCATCGTGCGAATCAGGATACTCAAATCCAGCGCGCCGTCGAAGCCGACGTAGCCCAGGGAGCCGCAGTAGGCGCCGCGTGCGGTCGGCTCCAGTTCCTGGATGATCTCCATGGCGCGCACTTTGGGCGCTCCGGTGACGGACCCACCGGGAAAGCAGGCGCGGATCAAGTCGACGGCGGTGTGCTGGCCGGCGAGCGTGCCGACGACGACGGACACGAGGTGTTGGACGTACTGATAGACTTCCAGCCGGCACAGGGCGGTCACGCGAATCGACTCGGGCGTGCAGACGCGCGACAGGTCGTTCCGCAGCAGGTCCACGATCATGATGTTTTCGGCGCGGTCCTTTTCACTCATCCGCAGCTCGCTGGCGACCGGCAGGTCCGCCTCCGGGTGTCCGCAGCGCAGGCGGGTGCCCTTGATGGGTCGCGTTTCCACGTGGCGGCCCGACAGGCGCAAGAAGCGTTCCGGCGAAGCGCTGACGATCTGGAAATCGCCCAGGTCGAAATAGCCGGCGAACGGCGCCGGGTTGCGGCCGCGCAGGCGGCGGTACAGGGCGGCGGCATCGTCCGGTGCCGGGTAGAGCAGGCGCTGCGCCAGGTTCACCTGGAACACATCCCCGGCCGCAATGTACTCGATGGCACGCTCAATCGCGGCGCGGTAGCCGGCCGCCGACAAGTTGCTCGTCAGCGCCGGATCGGTGGCGGACGGGAACTGTGGCGCGAGCTCGCCGCGGCGCAGCGGCCGTGTGGCGGGCGGACGGGGCGGAGCCGGCGGGGCGGCGCTCAGATACCGCTGGAACTCCGCCGCCCGATCGGCCGCGCGCCGCCCCCGCGCCGCAGCGTCCTCCGCAGGAAACCCCTGGGACAGGATCCATCCGCGGTCCTGCCGGTGGTCGAACGCCACCACGACGTCGTAGAGACCGATGGCGGCGGCAGGCAGCTGGAACTCGTCGTGACGCGGCGCGGGCAGCCGCTCGACGCTCCGGTTCAGGTCGTAACTCAGCAGCCCTGCCGCGCCGCCCTGAAAAGGCGGGAGGTCCGGGCGCGACTCGGCCGGAAAGGGCGCAAGACGCTGCGCGAGCAGGGCGAGCGCATCGGTGCCGTCGGCAGGAATCTCCCAGTAGGCGAACGGATCGGCGGCGATGAACGAGTACCGGCCCAGCTCCGCGTCGCGCCGGGCGCTGTCAAAGAAGATGCAGTGCGGCAGCCGCACCAGACGCGTGAACACCTCCACCGGGTCCGGTACCGGATCCAGTTCCAGCGCGTACATCAGTAGTGCTTCCGCCGTTCGAGTCGGTGAAAATTTTCTTCCGCGGTCAGGTAGCCCCAGTCCAGCGCTTCGTCCTGGCGGTATTCCTTGCTCAGGGTGAGCGCCGTGAGCGCCTTGCACATCTCGTAACCCAAGTAGAACGCATGGGCAGGATCAAACCGCCCCCCGTCATCCGCCAGCAGACGCTCGAACAAGTCGAACGGATCCGCCGCAGCGTACCGGCGACCCGCGCGCAAGACGTGGATCTCCCCGTTCTCGGCAAAGATCCGCACGTTGCGGTCGCGGATCTGTGCGGCGAGTTCGTCCAGTTGCTGCGTGCCGAACGGCCGCAGGCGCTCGTCGCGCAGCAGCACCAGGTCGGCGCTGACATGCTTGGGCGGCACACGCTGGCGAACCGCCAGGTGCACGATCCGTCGCGCCAGGTCGCACTCGCGGACGCTGCTGCGCGCCCAGTTGATCACCTGGGTCGTCAGCACACTGCCAATTCCCAGCTCCTGACAGAAGCCCAGCAGCAGCAGGTTGATCGCGGCCGAATCGGCGTCGGTCATTTCGGTGAGGTTGCCAATGCCCATGAGCATCGGCACGTCCGGGTTGTTGCGCCGCACATCGCTGTACCGCCACAGACTCGCGGCGAACCCGCAGCCCACCGGCTCAACAATCGGATCGACGCGAAACGCCACACCGTGGTCGGTCAAGAAGCGGATGGTTTCGTCCAGGCTGTCGAGCACCTGCAGGCTGTCGGGGATCGCCACGACTTCGCAGCCCCAGTCGACGGCGGCGCGGCGATTGGTGGCGTTCACGGAGAGCACGAGTTCGGCACCGGCGGCCACCGCCTGACGGACCTCCTCGGGATGAAAGCTGTCGATCGACACGCGGCACCCGGCATCCCGCAGGGCCCGGACACAGTCTCCGACGCCGCCCCACGGCTCGCCCGGTTCGCAGCCGACATCGATCAGGTCAGCGCCTTGCGCGATCAGGCGGCGGGCCTCGCGGACCAGCTCCTCACGGTCCCACCGCGGCGCATGGTTGATCTCGGCAAGGATCTGAATGTTGTAGGCCGACAGATCGCGCGACGCGGCCTGGGGGCGACCGAAATGCGCCGGCAGCTGACGCAGATCGCGCGGTCCGCGCTCGACCGGCGTCCCCGCCGCCGCGGCCAACGACTCGAGCTCGCCGTTGCAGTACCCCGGGATCAGCACGCGGGTCGTTCCCGGGGGCACGTGGAGGTGCCGCGCGACCCAGTCGGTCGACATGAGCGCCGCGACGGAGATGGGCAGCACCTGGAGCGAAAACGCGAAGCCGGCCTGCGGGGCGAGCTCATCGAGCAGTTGACGCAGGGCGTGCTCAGCCAGCCGTCCTGTCACGAAGTGAATCCGCTCGGTCTGCGCGCTCATCGCACCGTGCCTCGCTGCCGCTCAGTCGCCCGCAGGCCCAGCCAGTCCGCCATTGACGGCCAGCACCTGCCCGGTGAGGAAGCTGCCGGCGGGCGACACGAGAAATCGTATTGCGCGTGCCACGTCCTCGGGCAGGCCCCAGCGACCCAGCAATGACTCGTGCCGCGCCCGCAGCTGCCAGTACTCCGACGCCTGAGCTCCCCAGGCCGTACGAATCCACCCGGGGGCCACACAATTGACTCGTACGTGGGGCGCCAGCGAGCGTGCCAGGCTCGCGGTGAACGCCATCACCGCGCCTTTGGCCGCCGCGAACATTTCGCCGCTGTCACCCGCCATGCCGGACGGCGCCTGGTCCCAACCCACGTTGACGATGCTGCGATCCACCCCTGCGGCGGCGCTGGCGCACATCCGCTGGCCCACGCGCCGCGACAGCCCGATCGTACCCAGCACGTCGACGCGCCAGAGGTAGTCCAGCTTCTCGTCAAACGACCAGGCGGCGGCAGTCCCGGTCAGCACGTCGCCTCCGGCGTTGTTGACCCACACATGCACGTCGCCGGTCCAGTCCCAGGCCTGGGCGACGAGCGCGTCGTACGTCGCCGGGTCCGCCAGGTCGCCCAGCACGATGTGTGCCCGCGCGCCGTGGCCACGCACTTCGTCCGCCACCTGTTCCACCTCGGCCCGGCGGGCGCGGGCGTGCAGGATTACGCTGGCCCCGGCCGCGGCCAGCTCCCGCGCGATGGCGGCGCCAATCCCGCGTGAGGCGCCGGTCACCACGACCGTCCTGCCATCAAGTCGGGCAAACTGGTCGTCGCCGGACGGGATACTCATGCCTACCTCGCGGTTCTTTCGTACGCCGTTGAGTCCGAGCCGGTTGAGGGCTGGCTCACGGCGCGCCAGCCTGGAGCGGCAACTCGTAACAGGCCGCTTCCACCGCATTGCGGACCAGCAAGTACGGACCGGCCAGACACATCGTGTTCCAGGTCTGGTCGCTCAGCGCCGCAAACTCACTCAGTTTCACGAACCGATCCGGGTTGGCCTCAACCAGCGCCACTGTTCCATCCTCGGCGGAGACCAGCAGCAGGTCATCGACCAGCAGGATCTGCCCGTGCCCAAAATTGCCGCCGCGACGTTCCTTCCAGCAGCGCCGGCCAGCGCTGATGTCGACACACTCGAGGATACCGTCCGACAAGCCGTACGCGTACCCGTCCCGGACCGCCACGTTCGTGAACTTGGTCTTCAAAAGGCCCGTCTGTTCCCACAGGGTGCGCGTCGCCCACGTGTCGTCGCTGCCGTGCCGGACTTCGATCAACGCGGACCCGATCCCGTAGCCTTTGGAGAGCAGCAGCTGCGACGGAGAGACGGCGACGGCCTGCGACACACTGGCGCTGGACGTACTGCCGCCAGGCCAGGGATGCGACCACAATTCCACACCATCTTCCACCCGATGTCCGCTGACGGACGATTCGTTCACAATCACGATCTGCCGGGTGCTGGCCAGCGTCATGAGCGACGGCGACGCGTAGCTCACCTGGCTCGCCCCACCTTGCCAGCGGAGGTCGCCCGTTCGCTTGTCCAGCGCGATGAGCGACGTGTACGGCCCGCCGGCGGGCCCGCCCAGCGGCACGATCAGCAGGTCATCGACGACCAAGGGCGACGCCGCGCGGCCCCAGGCCACGGCCTGCAAATCCTCCTCCGGGTTCACGCCGCAGCGGCGCAGCAACTCGTCTCGCCAGACCAGCTGGCCAGTCCCGCCGTCGAGACAGCGGAGCACGCCCGTCGCCCCCAACGCGTAGACCAGGCCCTGGTCGATCGTCGGCGTGCTCCGCGGACCGACGCCACCCAGCACCGTCTGGTGCCGCGCGACGACGCTGTGTGTCCAGCACGCCTTGCCGCTGGTTACGTCGTAGCACGTCACCAACTCGTCCTCGCCGCGCTGTTCCAGCGTGACCGCATAGCCGTTGACCACGCTGAACCCGGACCAGCCGGCACCGATTGGCTGCCGCCACACGAGGCGTGGCGGTCGCGATTGCCAGTCTCGGTGCAGCGTGACGTGAGACACGGTCAGGTCGCGACGGGGTCCGAGAAACTGCGGGAAGTCGGCCGACGTGGTCGTCCGCAAATCGATCTCCGGCGCGTCGGCGGTCACCGAGGGAAATGCCAGCAGCCGGTCCGGCTTGGGCGCCCAGCGCCAGGAGAATTGCGGGACCAGTCGCCCCGACACGCGGTCAACCCGCAGCGACCCGGCGGCGGCGGCCGTCAGCGCGGCGACGGCCACGACGGGCAGCCAGCGTACGGTCCGCGACGCGCCGCGCCACACGCACAGGCGGGCCAGGATGGCCAGCAACAGGATGAACGTCAGAATGAGCGTCATCACGTTGACTTCCGCGTAATCGAGCCGCGCGGCCTGCCAGCGCAGCCAGACGATGCTCACACCGCAGGTAAGCACGAGCAGCATCCACAAGACCGATCCCCACCTCACGCGGCGGCCCGCGGTCGCTTGCGAGTGCTCGCGCTGACCGTCTCCAGTCATGGCATCATCTCCACCATCCCCGACATCCCGCGTACCGGCCGGCCGAACTTCAGCGTGCGGGTGACGCGCGAAACGCCCGCCAGGCGCGGATTGCCTCGTCGCGGCGGGCATCGTTTTCGAACGCCACGGAATTCGGATTGAACACCTGCGAGGAACTCGGCCTGAGCCGCAGGAGGCCGAAGCGCTGGGGATTTTCCTTGGCCAGGTACACCAGCGTGGCCAGCGCGATGTCGCGAATCTGCGTCTGGTACCGGGCGGTGCCGGAGAGATTCAGCGATTGGCCATAGGGCGTCGCATCCTCCAGGAAGGGTTCCACCACGGGGATGTGCGACGCATCGCCGAAGCGGGCGAATACCTGCAGGGCGAACCCGCGGTAGACGGCTTGATTGGGGTCCGGCGCGTCCTCTTGCAGGAGCCGCTGGGCGGGCACGAGTCCCTGGGGCAGTTCGTACTGCATGGCCAGGAGCATCGCGTGAAAGGCCTCCCAGCTGTCCGCCCCCTCGATCCACACACCGAGCATCTTGCCCAGCACCTCGCGTTGCGGTCCGACCTGCATGGCCGAGGCGAAGACGTCGTGGCGGAAGAGCGCCGCGAGCTGCTGCAGGGCAGGGGGGGCGTCGTCGCCCCGCAGCTGGATGGCGACAAACAGGTACGAGGCAATCGTGCCGAGCGACAGGTGGCGACCGGTCTGGCCGAGCCGCCCATCCTGCTGCAGCCTCCCCAACCGCTCGACGAGGACTTCCTCAGCCCGTCGCGACGAGTTGTCGAGGGCCAGGAGCAGGTCCGGTTCCGCCTGCTGCATTTCGACAAACAGGCGGCGCGCTTCCTGCGAGTCGCCCACCTGTTTGCGGAACAGGCCCCACGCCGGCAACTGGTACTGCTCCTGCGCGTCCTGGCCGGCAGCGAACACCTGCAGCCGGCGTTGGAAATCCTGGGCCCGCACGCGCTCGAGTGCCCGCTGACTGCGGAACCGGATCTCCCGGTCGGGGGAGCGCAGACCAGCTTCCAACGCGGGGATGGCTTCGACGCCCCAGGCCACGAGTTCGTCCATGGCCTGCTTCCGCGTCGCGAAGTGGGGATGGCCCAGTTGTGGGACCAGCTGCGCCGGGCTCTGCACCCGGGCCGACTCGCGGCGCTGCGGCTCCTGGTCGGCCCGCAGGCCGGCCATCCCGCCACAACACAGACACCCGCACAGGACTAATCCGCTCACCGCTCGGTGCATGCCTGCCCGTCCCTCCGCCCGTCACGCTCGCGCCGCTCAGCTGTATTCTAGGCGATGGCGCCGGTGCAGGTCCAGGAACACACGGGGATTCCCGGGCTCGGGCGCACGAGATCGCACTCGGCGCGACCGGAACAATCGGTTGGGCGAAATGAGACGCTTGCGCGGACCGTACCTGCTTCCTCCGGCGGCTCGACGGCGCCGACCATTGCTTGCACGGGTGCCGGTCGCTAGAATGCGGCGGTTGAGGGATTTGCGGCCGCTTGCAGCCTTACCTGCTAAAGAGCCATCACCCGCCTCAGCATGAGCCACGCGGCGTGACGCCTGGCGCGCGGGTGAACTCGAATCAACGCCAGGGCAGCCGTCGGGGTGCGAGCAAGAGACGGCGTAGGGCGTTTCCCCCGTCGGCAAAGCATCTCCCCAGCCTCATTCCTTGCCGAGGTATCGAACCCATGACGACGGATCCCACAGCTGCGACGCCGCGCAGCCATCCCGCGGACGACGGCACGCTCCCCGAGGGCTGCGGTCCTTCCACGTTAGCAGTACACGCCGGCGAACAGCGGCAGAAGCTGGCCGATTCCATCACCGACCCGATCGTCTGTGCGGCCACCTACACGTTTCGCGATACGCAGGCCGTGCTCGACTACGTACAGCACGATCTGCCACGGGAGGAATACGGGCGCTACGGCAATCCCGGCGAACGCGTCCTGGAACGGAAGCTCGCGGCGCTCGACAGCGGCGAAGACGCGGTGCTGTTTGCCACCGGCATGTCCGCCATCGTCGGACTGCTCATGGCCAAGCTCAACGCCGGTGATGAGGTGATCTTCTTTGATGAATGCTACCATCGCAGCCGCGAATTCTGCGTCAAGCACATGTCGCGCTTCGGCGTGGTCACCCATCAGGTGAAGGTGTGCGACTACGAGGCCATGGAGGCGGCGATCAATCCCCGCACGCGACTGCTCATCAGCGAATCGCCCACCAACCCGCACTTGAGCGTGGTGGACCTGGAGCAGTTCGTCCAGATCGGCCGGCGCCACGGCGTGGAGACGCTGATCGACGCCACGCTGGCGACGCCGTACAACGTGCAGCCTCTCCGCTACGGGGTGGACTACGTGCTGCATTCAGCCACGAAGTATCTGGCCGGACACAACGACCTGCTGGCGGGTGTGATCGTGGGATCGAAAGCAGCGCTCGAGCCGGTCCGCAAGCTGCGCGGCATCATGGGCGCCATCAACTCGCCCCATAACTGCTACCTGCTGCAGCGCGGGCTCAAGACGTTCGAACTGCGGATGGCCCGGCACAATCAGAACGGGCAGGCCATGGCCGAGTTTCTGGCCGCGCACCCGCGCGTCGAGTGCGTGCTCTATCCGGGGCTCCCAGGCCATCCCTGCCACGACGTGGCACGGCGGACGATGCGCGGTTACGGCGGCCTGATCACGTTTCTGGTCCGGGACGCGGACTGGCGTCAGACGGCCGACGTGGTCGATGCGGTCAAGCTTCCGCGCATCGGGCCGAGCCTGGGGGGAGTTGAATCGCTGATTGAACAGCCGCTGGTGATGAGTTACCACGAGGTGGCGCCGGAGGATCGCCAGCGGTTCGGTATCTCGGATAACATGATTCGCCTTTCGTGCGGCATTGAAGACACCGCGGACCTCATTGCCGACATGCGCCAGGCACTCGATCGCACCTGACGGTGCAGGACGCTCGACACACCATGAAGTTCTCCACGCGTGCCATCCACGTGGGTGCGGCCCGCGACCCGCAGACCGGGGCCGTGGTGCCGCCCATCGCGGTGGCCTCAACCTATGTGCAGCCCGGCGCCGGCCAGTGGGGCACGTTCGATTACGCGCGCAGCGGCAACCCGACGCGCCACCAGGTCGAGACCACCCTGGCATCGCTCGAGGCCGGCTGCGGCGGACTGGCGTTTGCCTCGGGCATGGCGGCCATCCACTGCGTCACGATGCTGCTGCAGTCAGGTGATCACATCCTGGCCGGGGCGGACATCTACGGTGGTACCTACCGCCTGTTCCATAAGATCATCAACCGGGCGGGAATCAACGTCTCGCTGGCCGACAGTACCGACATCGACTCGTTCGCCGCGCACATTACGCCGCGGACACGGTTGATCTGGATCGAGACGCCGGGCAATCCGCGGATGAGCATCACGGACATCGCGGCGTGCGCCGAGCTGGCACATCGGCACGGGGCGCTGTTGGGAGTCGACAACACGTTTGCCACGCCGGCGCTCACGCGACCCCTGGAACTGGGAGCGGATATCGTCATGCACTCCGCGACCAAATACCTGGGAGGCCACAGCGACTTGCTCGGCGGCGCCCTGGTGGTGCGCGAGCGCGACCTGCAGCAGCAGCTCTACTTCATCCAGAACGCCACCGGGGCGGTCCTGGCTCCGTTCGACGCCTTCCTGCTGAGCCGCGGCCTCAAGACGCTCGACCTGCGCGTGCGCGCGCAAAGCGCCACGGCCCTGCAGCTGGCGCAGTGGCTCACGACCGACCCGCGCGTCACACGCGTCCTCTATCCGGGACTGCCCCAGCACCCCGGTCACGCCTTGGCCAGCCGGCAGATGGATCGCGCGTTCGGTGCCATGCTGAGCGTGGAACTACAGGGGGATTTCTCCGTGGCCAAACGCGTCGTCGAAGCGACACGGCTGTTTCAGCTGGCCGTGAGCCTGGGGGCCGTGGAATCGCTCATCGAGCAGCCGGCCGCGATGTCCCACGCCAGTTACGACGCTGCCGACCGCGCGCGGCACGGCATTGCAGACACTCTGATTCGCCTCTCTGTCGGCCTGGAAGACGTGACCGACCTGCAGCAGGACATCGCGCAGGCGCTGCAAGCCGCCACGTCTTGAGCGGGTCTCGGGAATCTGCGCAACGCATCTCAAGTTTTCGGCGGATGCCGCCGATGCTCCTGGGGACCGTACCAGTGCGTGGACCGACTGCGCGTGCTAGCAAGTCTGGTCGTCGACGCGGCGGGTCACGTGTTCGTACCAGGGGGCGTGGACCACGGCAGGGAGGCCGAGGTTTTGCTGCGCTCTCTGTGTCTGCTTGTCGCCACCTTCGGGTGGCTCGCGGGGACTTGGGCGTCTGATCAGCCCTGGTTAACCTCCGCCGATGCGCCGGCCGGCGCGAGCGCCGAGCTGGCAGCGGAATCCGCAGTGCACTGGCCGGCAGACGCCACCACCGACGGGGCGTTGGCCAGCGAATTGCGGCAGATTCAGGCGAGACTGGCTCAACTCGAATCGAACCGGCTCACACCGGCCGGTTCGCAGCCGGCCCCGGACTCCGCGCGCGACACGTCCCTGCGGTCGCATGGGGTCCCCGTTACCACCCTCTGGACGGCACAGCTGCAGGTGGACCAGTACATGTTCAACCAGGACGCGCCCAGTCAGGAGGCGTTTGGCGATATCGAGAACGGCGTCGCGTTCCGCCGCGCGCGGATCGGGGTCCTGGGCGACTATGGGCCCGCCGAGTATCGCGTGGAAGTTGACTTCGCCTTGCCCGGGCGTCCCTCGTTTCTGGACGTGTATGCCGGCCTGATGGACCTGCCCCACGTTCGCCGCCTGCGCGTTGGGCACTTCTTCGAGCCCTTCGGTTTCGAACGCCTGACGCCCAACCGCTACACGGTCTTCATGGAACGGTCACTGATTGACCAGGCCTTCAGCCCGAGCCGCAACACGGGGGTCATGGCCACGAATACGTACTTGGACGAGCATGGCACGTGGGCGATTGGCATGTTCCGTTCGGATGCAAATGCGTTTGGCGACGACAGCGGGGACGGGTTCGACAGCGCGGTTACCGGACGCCTCACTCGTCTCTTTACTGACATGGCGATGACCGAGCAACGTTACCTGCACATCGGGGCGGCGTACAGTTATCGAGGAGCCAACGACCAACGCGTGCGGTTCGCGTCCCAGCCCGAGGCGCGCCTCGGCTCGCACATTCCGAACGTCCCACTGATGGTCGACACGGGGTACTTCGCGGCGGACTCGTTTCAGGAGATCGGCGGCGAACTGGCATGGGTTCACGACCAGTTCACGGTCCAAACCGAGTGTGTCGTGGCGCCGACTGCCTCGCAGCAGGCAGGTACGCTGTGGTTCCACGGTTGGTACGTCATGGCGACGTGCCTGTTGACGGGCGAGTACCGTCCGTACAGCCGCGCCACCGGGACGTTTCAGCGGGTCATTCCGCGGCGTGATTTCGCCAGATACGTTGGGACGCCGGATGATCGACGCGCGGAGTTCGGGCCGGGTGCCTGGGAACTGGCGGTGCGTGTTTCGCACCTCGACCTGGACAATAGCGCGATCCGCGGCGGACAGTTGACCGACTTCACCGTCGGACTCAACTGGTACCTGAATCCCTACCTGCGCTACACGTTCAACTACATCCGCGCAGTGGCTGATTACCCGCCGGCAGGGAGTCGGCCGCATACCGACATCTTCGGCATGCGGCTGGGGTTTGACTACTGAGACCGAACGGATGAGCAGGAGTACGCGACGCGCCGCTGCAGAGAATGCTCCCCCCCGCGTTACCCGGCGGGGTTACGGGCGCGGAGCGTCCAGCAGTCCCGTCCGCTGGACCTGACTGGTCGCGCGGGTCCGGCGCGCCGTCCCGGTCGTGGCGGCCGGACGAGGTGCACTCTCGGTCGTCTCGGGGCGGACCATCCGGTCGCGCAGGACCGCCTGCCGCATGGCAGCGGTCGGCGTGACGACGCGTGGTGCCGAGCTGGGTCGGCGACGCGCTTCGGGGCCCGGCACCGCTTCCTGCGGCATTACGGACGGTTCGGATGGCGTGGCGGGGGTCGGCTCCAGCATCATCTCGCCGGGCATCTCGCTCGACTCGATCACTTCCCCCTCGGTCGCGTGCAGGTGACCGCAGTGCGGACATCCGCCCGCCACGGGCCCGCAGCAGCAGCGCTTGCGGACGTAAATCGGCAGCAGCGAACTGCCACACGTGTCAAAGTCGTTGCGGTTCAAAGCCGCACGGTAAATGTCATGACGCCCGTTCAGCCCCGGACAGCACAAGAGACATCCCAGTGTGTTCTGAATGCCTCGCAGCAACGAGGGGATCAGCGGCGGACAGCATTCATCGCCAACCATCGTCGCCGGTGCACAGGCGTTGCAGCCACAGTCGTCTCCGGCCGACCACACATGGTGTTGAGCTCGCGCCGCGGAGACCGTCATCAGGATTAGAGCTCCGATCAGGCCAATGCACGACATTCGTCGCATGATAATCCCTCCCGAGGGGTGTCATCCGGGTCTTCCTCCTCCAACATCGAACGCAGCATCAGCCGGAAACCACATCTTTCCAGTTCATCGCTACAGCTCGCCCAGATTCACGAGACGGCCCGTCCTCGTAGGACGGATGTCCCCGTCCGTCACAACGTGCTCCGATTGGCACTCCGTCGCATCCGCACTCAACGCCCCCGAGTCGCCAAACTGCCGTCCCTTCTTGTCGGCGCAAAGGCCCGACGGTCTAATCGGAGTCGCCTGCTTCAAGACAGCGGAGTGACGCGGTACGCGCGGCAGGAACGAGCGGAGCTGTCGCGGCGGCATCACGCCGCAGCAACCCCCTGCAGGGGGAGACCCATGCACAATCTGAGGTGTACGCGATGGAAGTGATCATCAAAGCCACGTACGAGGACATGAGCCGGGCGGCGGCCCAGGAAGTCGCCCGCATACTCAACACCAAACCCAACGCCGTCCTGGGGATGGCGACTGGTTCCACGCCGCTGGGGCTGTACCGCGAGCTGGTGCGGATGCACCGCGACGAGGGGCTGGATTTTTCGCAGGTGACGACGTTCAACCTGGACGAGTATGTGGGTCTGCGTCCGAGCCATCCGCAGAGTTATCACTTTTTCATGCACGAGAATTTTTTCAAGCACGTGAACGTGCCCAAGCAGAACATCTACATCCCCTCGGGCAGCACGAACAACTATCCGTCTTTCTGCGCGTGGTATGAACAGCGGATCGAGGAGTGTGGCGGCATCGACCTTCAGATTCTGGGCATTGGCTCGGACGGCCACGTGGCTTTCAACGAACCGGGCAGTTCGCTGACGTCCCGCACCCGGCTCAAGACGCTGGCCCGGCAGACGATCGAGGACAACGCGCGGTTCTTCGAGCGGCGTGAGGATGTCCCGATTTATGCGATCACGATGGGTGTCGGGACGATTCTGGAGGCCCGCGAGCTGTTGTTGTGCGCCAACGGCAAGAACAAGGCCTGGGCAGTGGCGGCGGCGATTGAGGGGCCGGTCACGGGAATGGTGACGGCCAGCGCGTTGCAGATGCATCCGCACGCCAAGGTGTTTCTGGACAGCGACGCAGCCGGCGAGCTGAAGATGCGCGCATACTACGACTGGATCGAAGAGCGTCGGCCGGGTGCGCCGCGGTACAACTGAGAAACCTGGTCGAACACCTCGTGACGGACCGGGAGGTCCGTCCTGCGGCGAGATCTTCGGCTACCCATAGACGAGCAGAGGCGGCGACGATGGATCCTCTCGAGCGGTTTGTGGAGGCGGCGCGGCGGCGGCGTGCCCGCGTGGTGCTGCCGGAAGGTGGTGACGCGCGCGTTGTGGCGGCGGCGCGGCGGCTCAAGGACCAAGGGATCGCCGAGCCGATTCTGTTGGGCTCGGCCGAAGCGGTCGACCAGGCCTGTCGTGCCGCACAGGTCAGTGCCAGCGACCTGGTCCGGATCGATCCGGCGACCTCGGCTGACCTGGGGGCGCATGCCGCGGCGTATGCAGCGCGGCGGGAGGTCAAAGAGAGTCTGGCCCGGCGGATGGTGACCAAGCCGCTGTTTTACGGCGGCATGCTCGTGGCCAGCGGGGCAGCCGAGACGATGGTGGCGGGGGTAGCGCATGCGACGGCCTCGGTGATTCAGGCGGGGGCTTTGACGATCGGACTGCAGGCCGGGCTGGAAACGGTCTCGAGCTTTTTCCTGATGGTGTTGCCCGAATTCCGCGGTGAGCAGCACAAGTGCTTCGTGTTCGCGGACTGTGCCGTGGCCGTTGCGCCCACGGCCCAGCAGTTGGCCGACATCGCGCTGGCGTCACTGGCCAGCGCCGGGCGGCTGTTGACGGAGACGCCGCGGGTGGCGCTGCTGTCGTTTTCCACGCGCGGCAGTGCCGCGCACGAACACGTCGACAGGGTGACGCAGGCGCTGGCGTTGGCCCGCCAACGGGCGCCCGAGGCGCTGCTCGACGGCGAATTCCAGCTGGACGCCGCGATTGTGCCGCAGGTCGCCGCCAAGAAGGTACGGGGCGAGAGCGCCGTGGCGGGCCAGGCGAACGTCCTGGTCTTCCCCGATCTCAACGCCGGCAACATCGCCTACAAACTGGCCCAGTATCTGGGCGGGGCCCGTGCCATCGGACCGTTCCTGCAGGGCTTTGCCAAGCCGATCAGCGACCTGTCGCGGGGGGCGTCAATCGAGGACATTGTGGCCACCACCGCCGTCGTGCTGGCGATGGGCGGCGCGGCACAGGAAGCAGCTTGAAGCATGAAGATTCTGGTCGTCAACTGTGGCAGCTCGTCCATCAAGTACCAGCTCTACGCCATGCCACAGCGGGAGGTGCTGGCCAAAGGGCAGGCCGAGCGGATTGGCGAGCCGGGGGCGGTGCTCAGCGGACAGGCCGACGGGCGGACGTTCCGTCTGGAGGCGGCGATTGCCGATCACGAAGAGGGCATGCGGCTGATCCTGCAGGGCCTGACGGGCGATGACGAGCGGGCATTGCATGATCCGCGCGAGATCGTGGCCGTCGGGCACCGCGTCGTCCATGGCGGCGAGGAGTTCTCAGGCTCGGTAGCGATCGACGACCGGGTCCTGGCATCGATTGAGCGCTGTGCGGACCTCGCACCGCTGCACAACCCCGCCAATCTGACCGGCATTCGTGCCGCGATGCACGCGCTGCCATCCGCGATGCACGTCGCCTGCTTCGACACGGCCTTTCATGCCACGATCCCGCCAGTGGCCTATCTGTACGCCCTTCCGTACGCGGTCTACACCAACTTCGGCGTGCGGCGGTACGGCTTTCATGGCTCGTCCCACCGGTATGTGGCCGGGCGCACGGCCGTCCTGCTCGGTCGCGACCGGCATGAAACGAACTGCATCACCGTGCACTTGGGCAACGGCTGTTCCATCACCGCGGTCCACCAGGGTCGGTCGGTCGACACGTCGATGGGCCTCACGCCGCTCGAGGGGCTCGTCATGGGGACGCGCAGCGGCGACATCGATCCGGCGATTCTCTTCTACCTGGCCGATAAGGGCTACGACCTCGCGTCGCTCAACCGGCTCTGCAACAAGGAGAGCGGCCTGCTGGGCGTCTCCGGCGTGTCGAACGACATGCGGACCGTGACCGAGGCGGCCGATGGCGGCCACGCGCGGGCCGCGTTGGCCGTCGACGTGTTCTGTTATCGCGTGCGGAAATACATCGGCGCGTATCTGGCGGTGCTGGGACACGTCGACGCGATCAGCTTCACCGGCGGGATTGGCGAGCGGGCGTGCGGCGTGCGGGCGCGGATTTGCCAGGGTCTGGAGCCCTTAGGGATCGAACTGGACAGTGCCAGGAACGCGCAGGCCACCGGGGGTGAGGCCACGATCAGTCGTCCGGCCAGCCGCGTGCGCGTGCTGGTCGTGCCCACGGACGAAGAAGGGGTGATTGCGGCGGACACGTACCAGCTCGTGGAAGAAGGACGCAGACGTGACGGACAACAACAACTATCGGGCGCTCACGGCCCATGACATCGACGTGCTGAAGCAGCAGGGGTGTGTCGCCGAGCACGACGACTGGGCGGCCATCCGCGTGGCGGCGGCGTTCGATCCGGCGCAGGTGCGCGAGGTCCACTTCGCCGGCCAGATCCGCTTGGGGGTCACCGGCGGTCTGACAAGCACGTCGCCGGCCAAACCGGCGGTGCTGGCGCGCGCTTGCCTGCGGGACTGCGTCGTGGGTGATCACGTGCGCATCGCCAACGTGGGCGTGCACATCGCCCAGTATGAGATTGCCGACGGCGCGGTGGTGGAGGACGTGGGATGGATCGAGACGCGACCCGGGGCCCAGTTCGGCAACGGCGTCGAGATCGAAGTGCTCAATGAAGCGGGCGGACGGGAAGTCGTGCTCTTCGATGAGCTCTCGTCGCAGTTCGCCTACCTGCTGTGCCTGCATCGCTACCGGCCGCGCTTGATCGAGCGGCTCCGCGCGCTCGCGCTGGCGGCGGCGGCCCAGGCACATGGGCCGCGCGGCCGCATCGGTGCGGGGGCCACGATTCGCTCCGTCCCCGAACTGATCGACGTGCACGTCGGGCCGGCCGCGACGATCCACGGCGCCACGTCGCTGGTCAACGGAACGGTCCTCAGCTGTCCCGAAGACCCGACCGTGATCGGTCCCGGCGTGCAGGCTGAGCGGTTCATTGTGGCCGAGGGCGCCCGGGTCACCGGTGGGGCGATGGTCACGCGCAGCTATGTGGGGCAGGCGACGCAAGTCGGCCGGCAGTATGCGGCCGAAGGAAGTCTGCTGTTTGCCAACTGCGAAGCGTTTCACGGGGAGGCCTGCAGCGTCTTTGCGGGCCCCTACACGGTCACGCACCATAAGAGCTCGCTGCTGATCGCCGGGCTGTTCAGTTTCTACAACGCGGGCAGCGGCACGAACCAGTCGAATCACATGTACAAGCTCGGCCCGGTGCACGAGGGGCGGGTGGAGCGCGGGGCCAAGACCGGGTCGTCGTCCTACCTGATGTGGCCCTGCCGCGTGGGTCCGTTCTGCGTCGTGCTGGGCAAACACACCCGGGCGTTCGATACCGCGGATTTTCCGTTCAGCCATATTGAGGCCCTGCCGGATGGGCGCTGCTCGCTGATCCCCGGCTTCAACCTGACGACGGTCGGGACCGTCCGCGACGGCGCCAAGTGGCCGGCTCGCGACCGGCGCAAGGGCCCCAGCCGACGCGATCGGCTGTCGTTCGACGTGTTCAGCCCCTTCACGGTAGGACGCATGCTCAACGGCCTTCGCGTCCTGCAGGACCTCCAGCAGAAGACCGATCGGAGTGTCAGCGCGGTGCCGATTGGCGGGGCGGACGTGAAGCGTGTGTTTCTGCGGACCGGCGTGAAGAACTACCGGCGCGGAGCATTGATGTACCTGGCCGATCGCATCGTCGCCCGCCTGGAGCGCACCCCG
>JALOQX010000255.1 GCA_025459265.1 Pirellulaceae bacterium
ACACTGCCCACCGCTGCACTGATCGACGCATCCGGAGACCCGAGTCAACCTGTGCCCACTCCCCGAACACCGCTCGGCGAACAGCCCGCACCGCTTACCTGGCACGCGCGATCGCCCGACTGGTGGGGCGGAGTCGCCTTCGGATCGCCCCTGCGCAAGTCGCAGCACGCGGCGTGGGCGATGACCTACCTCTATTCACCCGACGAGCGAGCCACAGCCCTCTGGGTCGGCGGGCCGTGTCCCTTGCGCGTCTGGCTTAACGGACAACTCGTACACGAAACCCGTCAGCCCGACACGTGGGCGGGGGCACAAGACTGCGTTCCCGTGGTCCTGCGTGCGGGCCGCAATACGTTGTGTGTCGCCGCAATGCACGAAGCAGGGCCCGAATGGTTCCAATTGCGGCTGGGGGATGCACCCTGGCAGCGGGCGATCCAATGCGTCCGGCTCGGACTCTGGCAGGAATCGCTTCCCCATTGGGATGAGTGCTGCAGACGATATGGCGAAGAAAGCACCATGATCGGCTCCGCGTGTCTTGCGAGGCTGATGAGCGGCGATGTGGCAGGGTACGCCCAGCTTTCGCAAAGGGCGCTGCGCCGCGCGACGCACAAGATGCGCGATGTCGATGGAATCAACATGGCGCTGCGTGTGGCGACATTGCATCCCGACGGTGCCGACAAGAATGTCGACCTCGTTCGCCTCGCCGAGATCGCCTGTCGGCAGCGGCCGGTGCACGAGTGGTGGATGCGCGCGCCGTTGGGTATGGCGTACTACCGCGCGGGACGCTTCGCCGAGCAGGTGGAATGGCTCAAGACGAGCCAAGACGTCGCCTGGGTCGCACCACGCCTGGCGCTGGGATTGCATGGACTGGGACAAGTGGACGAGGCGCGGCGGCGACTCGAGACGGCAGACGCGGAACTCCAGAGCGAACTGAGTGGTATCGGGTCCGGTCCCACGTTTCGCTATCCGGCGGACGGAAGCGCCTGGTTCGACATGGCCGCGACGTGCGCGAACCGCCGTGAGGCAGCCGGCGTCATCGGAGGCGATAGTGGTCCGTTGGAGAAGATGTTGGACGAGTATGCCGCGGCGGGGCGGCGCGAACTCGCGCGGCGAACTCCCGAACTGGCACCGTTCGATGACGCCGTAGCACGCCATGGTCGTGAGCCGCGTGCCTGGCGTGCGCGTGCCCTCCGGTTCATGCAACTCCAGCGCTGGGACGAAGCAACGCACGACCTGAACCAGGCGGTCGCGCTCGACGCCCACGATGTCCGCACGTCGATCGCCTACGCCGAGTACTGGCTCGGCCGCGGGGATGCCACGCAAGCCGCCGATTACGCGCTGCGAGCGGCCGACGGCGTGGCCGCTAATCCGTCCGACATGACGCGACAGGAATGGGCTGCGCTGCTCGTGCGTTTCGATGACGACACGCTCGCCGCGCTCGACCCGGCCATTCAGTCTAAGCTCTTGCTCGCCCGCGCGCGCCACCACGCCGACGCGACAGACCGGGAGCCGCCAGCCCATGTCGACGCCTGGATCGCCCGCGGGCGTCTGCATGCCGGATTGGGTGAGCACACGCAAGGCGATGCGGATTTCGCCCGCGCCGCGTCGCTCAGGGGTCCCCTCTCCCCTGAGGGGACAGGGCAGAGTGACGTGCTGGAGCTGAACACATTCCTCGAAGCCGGCTGGTGGGTCGTCGGTCCCTATCCTGCGGAACTCCGGGAGTTCTGCCCGCCGGAGGTCGATCCCGACCCGTCCCGGCCGGTCCCGACGATCGATCCACACTCCGGGTTTTCGGATCAGCCGAGCCGCTGGGTCAGTGTCCCCACGGGTTCGTACGGTCTGGTCGACGTGTCCGCCGTCCCCGGGTCGCAACGGGGCGCGACCGTTTACGCGCTGTCGTACGTCTGGGCACCCCAACCGTGCAGCACCACGCTGATGGTTCATCGCGATCAGGCGCTGCGACTCTGGGTCAACCAGAAACCGATCGAAAACGATTTGCCGGGCGACCATGTGCGCAGCTGGCACGAACCGTTCTATGCTTTGCCCATCGAGCTGCATGCGGGCCGCAACACGATTCTCGTCAAGATCCCCACGGCATCCTCGACCTTCACGATGCGCATCGGAGATTCTCCGCGCGATCAAATCGTGTTACTGGCCGAGCAGCAGCGTTTCGCCGAGGCGGTGAGGGCGATGGAAGATCCCCGGCTTTCCCTCGCCGATGTATGCCACAGGCGTGCGATTCCCGAGCTTCCTGGTCGCTCCCAGGTATTCCAGCCGTGGCTGCCGGGATTGTGGGCTCTCGAGGACGCCACGATCGGTCGGTACGAAAGCGCGTGTGATGAACTGGTGACGGAGCGTGAGCCATCGCTCACCCGCAAACACCATATTTCGGCGGTGGCGGCGCTGCGGCCCAATTCTGTCTTCCGCGAGCACGCGGATCTGTTGGTGAGTTACTCGGAAGAACACCTGGCGGCTTCCCCCATGCCGGGACACCAGGCCTACACGGCGTTGGTCAACTTCCGTGCGGGCAACTTCCAGCGTGCGCGTGAACTGGCGGAACCGCTCGCGAGCTGGCCCGCCTTGTTGCTGCGGACATTGGTCGAACATCAAGCAGGCAATGCGAGCCTGGCTGAGGAGGCCTTTGCGGAGAGTCTGGAATTGGCCGAGCAGTACGCCGATCGAGTGGCGACCTGCGACAGGTCTTCCGCGAGCGACCGCGATCCGTTCGCGAGTTGGTATGACTGGTTGGTTTTCATCCTGGCCTTGCGCGAGCAGGAAGACCTGCTTCGCGGGCAGACCAGCGCGAGCGATTCAGTGCGCGACCGTGTCGAACAGGCGATGTCCCGGCGCTGGTCCGAAGCACCGGAAACCGCTCACTACGATCACGCCATCTTCGTGGCCAAGCCGCACCCGCAACCCTTGCTGGCCCGCGGCCGACGCCTGGCCGAACTCGGCCGCTTCGACGAGGCACTGGCCGATTTCGACAAGGCGGTCGCCCTGGCCCCGGACGACTGGCAGGTGCAGTTGGCACGGGCCGCGTTTCTGGCCGATCGGGGCGATTGGGAGGCATCGGCAAACGTGTTTCGTCCACTCCTCGCCCAGACCGGCGGCGACCGCTGGTGGTTGGACGGGCGCCGTGTTGAGGAGGAGATCGTGGCATGCGAACCGCTGCTGGACTACCTGCAGGGCGTTGAGCCGAACGCGGCCATCTGGTGGCGTTTGCGCGGGTGCCGCCTGATGCGGGAGCAGCGCTGGGGCGAGGCGGCCACGGCATTCACGTCCGGCGACCTGTATTGGTCGCATTTCTCCCTCGCGGCGATGCTGCACCTCCTGCTGGGCGACGAGGCGGCGCACGACCGCTGCGTACAGGAGATGGAACGACTGATCGATGAACAACTGGGGACGAACCCCTTCAAGTCGGTCCATCGCTGTTTCGTGCGCACATTGCAGGTGGGGGATGAGGCGGCCGCGCGCAACGTGCTGGCGCTGGCACGCGAATCGCTCCGGGAGAATCCTCAGTCGCGCGACGCCCGAGTCAACCTCGCTCTGGCGTACTACCGCGCCGGCCAGCACGAGACGGCGCTGCGCTGGGCCCAACAGTCTTTGGAAGTCCCATCCTGGTGGCAGGAGCACGTGCCGGCCTGGCCCGTGTTGGCCATGTGCCACTGGCAACTTGGGAACAAGGACGAAGCACAACGGTGGCTTTCCCAGACAGCGTGGTGGATCGACTTCGCGCGTAGCGTCGCCGACCGCCCCGAGGCGATAGCCCCGTACTGCATCGATTATCACTTGTGGCTGCGCGCGCATCTGCTTTGCCAGGAAGCGCAGCGTCTGATCGCCCCGTGAGGTATACTGGCGGGAGCGGGGACAGCGTCATGCTCTACGGAACCGTGATAAAATTCCTCCCGGCCAAGGGATTCGGCTTCATTCGGCCAGATTACGGGCCGGACGTGTTCTTCCACATCACGGCGCTGGGCGCGTGTCACGGTGAACCCCGGATTCCGCCGGGACAGCCGGTCAAGTACGAACTCGTGCCCGGCACCGCGGCGAAGTCCAAGAGGCGGCGCGATCGCGACGACGATGAAGATGACGCGTCCGCATCCCAGGCTCCCCTCCACCCGCAGGCGAAGTTCGTGGAGCTGATTGACAGAATTCCCGGTGGGACACTCGACGAATCCGCCGAGAATCCGGCCGCCCGCCATCCCCGCGCCCGTCGAAAAAAACCCACCTGGCGCAGGTAACCCCGAATCGTTTAACCCGCAGCCGCAGGCGAGGACAGTCCAGCCCGCAGCCGCAGGCGAGGACAGCTTCACCCGCAGCCGCACGCGAGGACAGTCCAGCCCGCAGCCGCAGGCGAGGACAGTCTAACCCGCAGGCGAGGACGCTGCTGATGGCACAGGATGCGGCGGATGCGGAAGCGGCTTCAAGGTTGACTCCACTTTTCACTCAACTGCTGCACGCCCGCACGCAGCGGGCATTGCGCACCCGACGGAAGCACCGCCACGGCCTGCACGCCGGGCGGAATCTCGGCTTCCAGGTGGAAGACGCCGTCTGCGACGCGCCAGCGACTGCGAATCGTCCCGGGCGGTACGATCAGCGATGCCTCGGCCTGCGTGAGCGGTCCTGGTTCCGGTGCAATGACGATCTGTTGCCAGCCCACACTGCCCGGAGCCTGGCGGATACCGGCCACATATCCGTAGAACCACTCCAGGACGTGCCCCAACATGCAGTGGTTGAGCGACTGCGAACCGTCCATCATGGCGTCCCAGGTTTCCGGAAGCGATGTCAGGCCTTTCTGCAAGATCCCGCCATAGCTGCCCAGACCCTCGCGCGCGTAGATCCGGTGCAACACATCCGACCGGCCGGATTCGGCCAGGGCGCGGATCAAGTACACGTGGCCCACGTCACCCGGTGTCTGCTGCCAACCGCGCTGAGAGAGGTCCGCCACGATTTCTTCCACCAATCGCGGTCGGTTGTCACGCGGCACAACGTCCGCGCACAGGGCCATGGCATTGGCGCACTGCGGGCTGCCCGCATGCCGCAGTGTGCCGGTTACCGGATCGCGGAAGTGCCGCTGAAAATCGGCGGCAATGCGGGCGTGCAAGTCGCGATACGCGCGCGCGTCATCAGGACGTCCGATCACGTCGGCGGCACGGGCGACCGTCATCGCACACAACGCCCACGTAGCGGTGGCCGAAAGTTCCGGTGGCGTGAACCGCGACGGTCCGGGAGACTGCCCGTGGCCATAGTCATACCAGTCGCCCAGGCCGCCGGGTGCTTTCCCGTCCGCGGCCTCGGTCTGAATGAAGTCCGTAAACCGCCGCATCATGGCGTAGCTGTCGCGGAGAATCTGCGGATCCCCGTACCACTGGTAATGCTGCCACGGCAACAGTACCGCGGCCGCACCCCACTCGACCGTCCAATTGAACGCCCCCGGAAACCGCCCGGCGGGATAGCTCGGTGCGACCGTCAGCACGCGGCCCGTTGGCTCCTGGGCGTCCTGAATGTCACGCACGATCTTCCCGTGCCAGGCGCGGCAGTCGTACCGATACTGGAAGCTGGGCGCCAGAAGATAGGCACACTCGAGCCACCCGAGTTTTTCGCGGTGCGGGCAGTCGGTCAGCACATGACTGGTGTTCGAACGCACCGCCCAGTCGATCAACCGGTGCGTGCGATTGAGCAGCTCGCTCGAACAGGCAAACGTCCCCACCTCGGGCAGCCCCGCCCGCACATGGACCAATTCGAGCGAACGGATCGTCGGCCATCCCGCCGGATTGGGCTCTCCCGCCGGCACCGCACCCGTGACTTCCACAAACTGCATACCGAGATAAAACGACACCCATTGGTACTCGAGATCCTGGCCGTCGCTGGTCAGATGGCAGTCGACCACATAGCCGCCAAACAGGCGATCATCCGAGTTTTTGTGTTCCCCGCAGCGAAAGCTCACCCCATGCCCCGGCGGGCCACCGGCCAACTCCAGGTGCAGCTGCGCCGAACAGTTCTGCGGAAAACTGTAGAGATACACGCCCGGCGCAGGCTGCGAAATGCGCGCTGGCGCAAAGCGTTCGCAGGCCGATATCGGCGGCCAGTCTTGCGCCACAAGACACCCGGCCGGCGCCCCTGCCACCCGCGCCGGCCGCCACGCCGCGTCATCAAACCCGGGTCGATCCCAACCCGGCAGCGCACGCCGCGCATCGTAGTCCTCACCCGCGAAGATGTGCGAAAAAACGATCGGTCCCGGCGCGGTGCGCCAGGTTCCGTCGGTACCCAGACGGCCAGAAGCGGACGAACCCGATGGCCCCGCTTCCGAGCTCGACTGGTTCAGGATGACCTCCGCACACAACAGCAGCGGTTCCTGCTCTTCACGCTGCGGACCATCCTTGTTGTAGCGACCTGCTGGCGGCGGCGTGTTGTGCCAGAACGAGTTCGTCAGCATCACGCCGACACAGTTGACGCCCGGCCGGATCCACTGGGTGATGTCGAAGTCGCGATAGTAGACTGTCTTTTCATACTGCGACCAGGGCTGGTTGATCCCGGTGTCGGCCAGACGGTGTCCATTGATTCGAGCGTCATAGTCCCCCAGCCCCACGATGCGCAGCGTAGCGCGATGCGGCGGTGCATCGAGCGTGAACTCCTTGCGAAACAGCGGGAGCGGGCCGCCCGTCGGCACATCCGTCGGCGGCGCGATCCACTGGGCCACGGTGAAGGGGGCCATGGGTGTGTCATTGAGCGCGGGGCGATTGACGGCTGGTTCGATGCCGCCGGCTGTGCGCAGGAGGAAGCCCAATCCCACAAATACAGCGAAAATCAACCGGCAACGCGAGAGAACCCTCACAAGTAATCTCCTTCCCCTGGAACCTGATTCTGCCTCGATCGCTGCTGCAAACGCGCCCGCGTCATGCGTTCCCGCAGACCGCCTTGTTGCAGGAATGCCTGTTCCAGTTGGCGAATCTGCCGATCCAGCAGGTAGTTCGCCTGGTGGATCAGGCAGATGACGATATTGGCGACCACTTCGGCGGGACGGGTTTCGACATAGGACCTATAGGACGCATAGGACTCATGTTCTGCGCGGCCCAGCTTTCGCACAAAAAGTGCTTCGCGCGAGTCCTTGGCCCACAGTCGCAGACCACGTGTGCGCAGGTAATCACGGTAGTCTTCCAGCAATTCCTCCAGGCTGGCCCGGGCCACGTTCGTCAGTTTGATCTCGGTTTCCTTCGACGTGCCGGACGCCAGGCTGGCTTCGACAACGTTCTGCTTGCCGGAACGGGCGGCCTGGACCATCTGGTCCACAGTCCTATCACGACGATCCAGGAATCGCTGGCAGAAGCGAAACGTGGCGTCATACACGATCGTCGCCTTGCGATAGGACCGCAAGTTCTCGTAACCGCCGTGCGCTGGAATGAACGATTGGCTCATGGCAGGATCCTTTCCGTTGGACCTGCCCAGGTCACCCAAAAAACCAAACAGCATTATAGGTCCTATAGGTCCTATAGGTCCTATTTCTTTTCTTCCAGCGGGAACATCTGCCGCAATTCATCGTCTGTCGGCCGGCGGCCGTATTCGCAGACTTCGAAGGCTGGCCGGGCTCTTCGCCGCAGAGTTCGATCAGCTGGTCACGAAAGCGATTGGCGATGTTTGCATTGCGCTGGCGGAACCACCCTTGCTTGAGCTGTGCTTGTCGGGCCTGGAGATCGGCCCCATCGCGCGGCAGGTCGTCGGGGCCGCCGCCGCAGCCTCCCTCGATGAACTGCGACACGATCTCCGCCAAGGCATCGCGTTTCCGGTCCATGACTCGGTCGATCGGCACGACGACGTCCGGCTGGAACGGCGTCGGTTTCTGGAAATTGTCTGATGCGTAGAGGAAGACGGGATTCTTCGACAGTGCGGGCGTATCGGGACAGAAGAAGGGGACGGTCACCATGTACGCCGCATCCTGCACGAGGATCGCCGTGTAACGATGATCGGGATGATAGTCGTTCGGGCGATGCGAGATGACGATGTCGGCCTGCCATTGGCGAATCAGCCGCGTGATCGTGCGCCGGTTCTCCAGCGTGGGCAGGATCTCGCCATCATGGATGTCCAGCACTTGAACTTCATTCCCGAGAATTCTGGCCGCCGCCTGGACCTCGGCCAGACGCCGCTGGGCCAGCGGACCGCCGGCCTGCTGCCAGTGCCCGATGTCGCCGTTGGTGGTCGACACGAATTTCACCTGGTGTCCTGCGTCCGACCACAGAGCAGCGGTCCCGCCGGCGAAGATCTCGCAATCATCCGGATGGGCACCGAAGCAGATAATGCGCATCAACAGGGCGCGCTGTCTAGACCACCCAACCACCAGCCATCGCGAACGCTTCATCACACACCTCACCATCGCGGAAAGACACAATTGGACTGCCCGTGATTGTACCAGGATCCCCGGCGTGCTTCCGGTCGACCCTGGAGGCTGCGGTGATCCGCATCGACCGAAATCAGACATTCGAACCAGCGGTTCCAAGCGTGTGCATGCAGTTTCAAGACCGCCTCTGAGGATGAGAAACGGACCCTCAGGATGTCTGGCATGACAGGATGACAGGATGCGTATCCGCTCTGCGACCGGCACGCACACGTGAACATGCGTACACAATGCATTCGGCGGGCTCTGTGTGAGTGGCGGGTCGATGGTTTGTGGCATTGGAAAACGCCCGACGCACCCTGCGGCCATTCCCCCTAAATTGCCTTATCCGCCCTGTTGACGCGATCGCCAAGCGCGGTATGATCACGGCCGCTGCATTGACCGCCAGTTGGCGCGATCAGCAATGAGTTGCTCAATGGAGTATTTTCGCGGGCCTCGCTGACAAGAGTTGTGTGCGTGTAAATTTCTCAGGTCGCGTGTCTTCTTTGTGATTGTTGGAATTGAAGGTATGAAAACGAATTTGCCTATGCTGGTGATCGCCGTTGTTGTTTTGGCAAGCAATTCTGTCCAAGCAGGAATTGTCAGCCTGTCGGAGTCCGGCGTTGTCAGCAGCCGTGCCGCGGCCGTCGTCAACGGTTTTGCGGAAGGAAGTTTCATTACGTTTCCTGGGTCCGAAACCGAACAGCGAAACCACACGATCAAGCGGGCCATGCAGGGCAACGCGGGCAACCCATCGTATTTGTTGTTGGGCAAGAATCCATTCGACAACGGCAATTGGGCGCCGGGCGAGACGGCAAGCAGTTGGGCCTCGTATCTGGACGGCGGGCAGCAAGTTCGCATCGGATGGAACAACCGCGGTTCGGCAGACTACTCGCTGACCATCAACGTCGATGGGCCCTCCTACGCGTACTTGCTGATGGACAATCGAGTCGGCGATGACAACGCGTATGACGACCCCGTGCTGACCGGGACGCGTTCCTGGCTCGCGAGCTGGGAGCGCATGGAAACCGGTCTCAATCCGGACGGCGGCAATACGAAGGACTGGCTCGGCATTGACGAAAACAACGACGGCACTCTCAATCAGTTCTACGCCGTTTACCGCAAGTGGTTCGACACAAGCATCACGACGGGTGCTCAGAGTGAAGGCCGGAACATGTACACGGTGATCGTCACGAGTGCCCCGGTGCCCGAACCTGCATCTTTGGTGCTGTTCGGCGCCGGCGCGATTGGCTTGGCGCTGGCAGCGCGGCGCGTTCGGCGCAGGCCAGCCTGATTGGCGAGCGGTTCGGGCTCTCTGGGCATACACACGGGTAGTCGCACGCGACTACCCGTTATCGTTTGTTGCTGGGCATGGCGTCACGCCCTGCCGCGTGGCGCAGGACGAAGTCAGCGAACCGCTCGAGCAGCGCGCGGGAGTGGGGCGTCGCGCGGACTGCGACCATGAGGTGCTCAGAAAAATGCCCGGATGACGCCAGCTCGTCGGCCATTTCTTCGATGTACGACCGCATGATGGCGGAGTCATACTCCGGATGGAACTGGACGCCCCACGCGCAGGATCCCACGCGAAAGGCCTGGTGCGGGTCGTGGTCATTTGATGCCAGACAGGTGGTGCGCGGCGGAAGTTCGTGCACCGTCTGTTCGTGCACGGAATTGGCCAGAATGACGTCCGGCAGGGATTGAAACAGCGGATCGCTTGCGGCGGTTGGCAGCACGTTCACCGCAATGGTCCCGATCTCTGTGCCCGCCGGATGGTAGTCAACGCGACCTCCCAGGGCCTGCGCCAGCAACTGGTGGCCGTAACAAATCCCGAAGAAAGGGACTTCGGCCTCGACCAGCCGGCGAATCCACGCTTCCAGCGCTACGCTCCACGGGCAACGGTCCGTGACCATCGCATGAGACCCGGTGACCAGGATCCCCGCGCATTGTCGGGGTTCTGGCAACCTGGTGTCGCGCGCGACGTCGAAGACTTGCACGGGGAGGGAACACGCACGTAGTCCCTCGCGCGTCCACGCTTCAAAGTCCCCGTGGCGACGGGCCACCCGTGGAAACGTCGTACCGGCTTTGATGATCCACAGCGGCTTCATTTGTCTGCATCCCGAGCACCGAACGGCGCGGGCGGCGGCAATCCGTGTGACGCGAGTGATTCCGCTGTCGTGAGGATCTTGTCCATTCCACGCACCGGAGCTTGGCAGGCGAAGTTCTCGCAGACGTACAGCGTCACTTCGGTCAAGTTGTCCGTCTTGCCGGCAAACAAAGGATCGAGCGCCGCGGCATACGGCGCCGCGGCATCGCTCGTCCGGCACGCGATGACCGAGCGCGGCAGGTAGGATTGGCGCAGCACTCGCAGGGCGTGCACGACCGCCGGATCACCGTGCGGACCGCACAGTACGACCTGCGCGGTCGCACCGAGCCACAGGTCGGCGGCCACGAGCGATTGCGCGACGGCCTCGGGTGCGGCCTGCAGGATCGGGAGCGCCGCCTGGAGAATGCCCTGGGCCGCCGCGAGCAGTTCGGCGCGGCCGGTCAGTTTGCCCAGGCGGAGCAAGGCCGTGGCCAGCATCCCGTTGCTGCTGGGGACACTGCCGTCGTAGGTCTCCTTGCTACGCGTAATGAGTTGCTCGTGATCGTCCGCCGTGTAGAAGAAACTCCCCTCCGCCGGGTCGCGGAAATGCGTGAGGACAATGTCGCTCAGCCTCAGCGCCTCGTCGATCCAGTTCTCCGCGAAGTCCGTTTCGTAGAGCGTGACCAGGGCCTGGATCAGGCAGGCATAGTCATCGAGGTACGCGGCAAGTTTCGCCTGGCCGTGGCGCCAGCAGTGGAGCAGTCGCCCGTCGGCACGGCGCAAGTCGCGCAGGAGGAACTCGGCGGCCGCGCGCGCGGCAGCCAGGTATTCCGGCTCATCGAGCACGACGGCGCCCCGCGCCAGCGCCTGGATCATCAATGCGTTCCAGCCCAGCACAATCTTGTCGTCGCGGCCCGGTCTCGGTCGCTGGGTGCGGGCCGCCAGCAGTCGCGCCCGCGCGTCAGCCAGCGCTGTCGCCAGGGCTTCGGGATCACACTGCAGAAGGGTCGCGCACTGCGCGATCGTCTTGGGCGTGTGCAGGATATTCTGGCCTTCGAAATTGCCGCCGGGAGTCACGTCGTACACGCGGCAGAACCAGTGGGCCAGCTGGTCGCCCAGCAGGTCCTGCACTTCATCCGCGGTCCAGACGTAGTACTTGCCTTCCTCCCCTTCGCTGTCGGCGTCTTCCGAGCTGTGGAACCCGCCTGCGGGGTCGCGCATGTCGCGCAGCACGTAGTCCAGCGTCTCGCGGGCCACGCGCGCGTACTGCGCGTCGCCCGTGGCCAGATGGGCTTCCAGATACACCTCGGCCAGGAGCGCGTTGTCATAGAGCATCTTCTCGAAATGCGGGACGAGCCAGCGGTCGTCCACCGAGTACCGGGCGAAACCGCCTCCCAGATGGTCATACATGCCGCCGCTGGCCATCTTGTCCAGCGTCAGCCGTACCATGTGCAGCGTGTGCGGATCGCGATCGCGATGCCACAACCGCAACAGCACGTGCAGATCCATCGACCGCGGGAACTTCGGCGCACGTCCAAAACCGCCATGCCGGGGATCAAACGAGGCGCTCAGTCTCGACCGAAACGTCTGCAACAGCTCGAGCGACACCTCACCGGATGCGGCCGGTGCCGGCGCGTGGGTCTGCAGGTGTCGGGTCAGTTCCGCGGCCTGTTCGACGGCTGCTTGCCGCCGCTGGGTCCAGGCCTCCACGACGGCGGACAGCACCTGATCGAAGCCGGGCATGCCGCCACGCGCTGTGGGCGGCCAGTACGTGCCGCCGTAAAAAGGCTGTTGATCGGGCGTCAGGAACATGGACAGCGGCCAGCCACCTCGTCCCCCCAGCAACTGCACCGCCTGCATGTAGATCTGATCGACGTCCGGCCGTTCCTCGCGATCGACTTTCACGCACACGAAGTGCTCGTTCAGCAGCGCCGCAATCCGCGGATTCTCGAAACTCTCGTGCTCCATGACGTGGCACCAGTGACACGCCGCATAGCCGATCGACAAGAAGACCGGTTTGTTTTCGCTTCGCGCACGCTCCCAGGCCTCAGTACCCCAAGGATACCAATCCACCGGATTGTCCCGATGCTGCAGCAGGTACGGGCTGGACTCCTGGGCCAGGCGATTCATGGGGTCGGTTCCGTGCCGGGGAAGTTGCCGGTCGCCACATCGCGGCAGTACGCCGCGACCGCCTCCGTCACCGTCGTACGCAGGTCGGCGTACTGGCGGGCAAAGCGCGGGACATAGCCCATGGTCAGGCCGAGCAGGTCGTGCAGGACGAGCACTTGACCGTCACAACCACTTCCGGCACCAATCCCGATCGTGGGAATCGCCAGCTGGGCTGTCACCCGCGCCGCGATCTCGGGCGGCACGCACTCCACCACGACCGCGAAGGCACCGGCGTCCTGTGCCGCCCGGGCATCGGCCAGCAACTGCTCTCCATCGCGATGCATGCGGTACCCGCCGAGCTGATGGACTGCCTGCGGGCGCAGGCCGACATGGCCCATCACGGGAATCCCTGCGGCGACCAGCGCGGCGATCGTGTCGGCCTGCTCGACCCCCCCTTCCAACTTCACCGCCTGGCAGCGCGTCTCCTTGAGGATGCGGGCCGCGTGCGCAACGGCCGTGGTGCGCCCCAGGTGAAATGTCGGAAACGGCATGTCCACCACCACCAGGGCCCGCGCGACGGCGCGGCCCACTATCTCCGCGTGGTAGATCATCTGATCCAGCGTGACCGGCAGCGTGCTGTCGTGTCCCTGCACCACCATCGACAGGCTGTCGCCGACCAGGATGGCATCCACGCCGGCCTGGTCCAGCAGTGCCGCGAACGGGAAGTCATAAGCGGTCAACATGCTGATCCGGCGGCCTTTGGATTTCAGCGCCGTAAACCGCGGGACCGTCATGCGCTGAGTTGTAGCGGACATGCGCGGAGCTGCTCCTGGTACGTATCTGCCGGTTTCACCTCGCGCATTGTTGCGGTCCACGTCCTCCACAGCAACCCGGCTGTCGCCCAGAGCCGACGTGCCAGAGAGTGGCTTTTTTTGGCGCGGGTCGGTATGCTGAGCGCTGACGGGAATCGCGCCACTCCATTGAGGAGCCTGCGACAATGCGTCGGTCTTTGGCGATCGCAACGTGCCTGGTCCTATTGACATGTGCCGCCCGGACGGGTGTCGCCCAGAATCGCGCGGTCCGCGCGATGCTCGAAACGCTACGTACCGAGGCCACGATCACGGACATGCGGCCCAACCTGCTGCAAGTCACCGCTGAGGACGGGAAGCAGTGGTGGGTCACGCCACCGAACGATGTGGAACGCATCGTGTTTCGCGGCACCGCCGACACCTCGTTTCTCCAGCCCCGCATGACCGTGCGGTTCCATGCGCAGTTCCGGCCCACCGAGCGGCCGCGCAAGGAATATCACGCGACCCAGCCGGTCGCGACGCTCGAACTCATCACGATCCGACCCGGGAGCGAACCCGGCCTGTTTCCCGAATCGGCCGACGCGGCCGCTCCGCAGCTGTTCGAGCAGCAGGAACCGCCCGCCAAGAAACCCGCCAAAGACGACAAGCCGCCTGCGACGGAAGACCTGGCCTGCCTCGTGATCGGGACGTTGCTGGAGTACAAGAACGACAAGATCCGCGTGAGCGCCGGGCCCGTGCTGGTCGTCGCCGAACTGCCCGCGACGGCGGAGGTGAGTGTCGATGTGCGGCACTTCGGGTGGGCCCGGGCCGGCGACAAGATGGAACTGGTCGCCCGCTACCTGCCCAGTCTGCCGGGCCGCGCCGAGGGAGATCAGTTCACGATCACGGCAGCCCAACCGCTGACCGGCGACGAGAAGAGTAACAAGCAGCGCCGGCGCGCCGGACGCGAACGCGCCAACAAATAGCGCGGCACGGGAACGCGCGGGGGCGGCACCACGTCACGGATCGTCGCGGCGGTCGCCCAGCGTGGTATCCACCACCTGGCTGCGGTTCGCCTCTGCCCCGGTGGTCCAGGCCTCAAGTCGCACGTGCTCGCGCAACCACTGCCAGCACTTCCGCCGATAGAACCGGCGACAGGCGGGAATCAACAGAGTAATACCGGCCGCGTCGGTGATCAGCCCGGGCGTCAGCAACAGCACACCGGCCAGGAAGATCATCGCCGCGTCGACCAAGGTTTCGGCAGGGAACGTGCCGCGCGCAACTTCCGCACGCAACGCCAGGAGCGTACGCCACCCCTGGCTGCGCGCCAGGAGCGTTCCCGTAACCCCCGTGAGCACCACCAGCAGCAACGTGAAGCCGACGCTCGTGTGGCGGGCCAGCACCAGCAGCAGCCAGAGCTCGACCAGCGGCAGGAGGATGAACAAGGCGAGCAGCTTCAGGAGCACGAGACACCTTTGCGCGCGGCGGTCAGCGGAGTTTCGTCCCCTGCTTGCTCTGCGGATCCACCTCCCGTGCCTTCCCGGCCAGGCGATCCGCCTGCTCGGCGTTGCCCAACTCGCGGTGCATCACCGCCAGATTCTGGTAGGGAATCGACACCGCAGCTTTCGGCAGCAGTCCGTCGGACACCGCCTGCAGCAGGAGCGCTGTCCCCTCTTCAGTCACGGAGAGTGCGGCATTGCGGCGTCCCGTTTCCCACAGGGAAATGCCGATGCTGACGAGTTGTTCTCCGACACGCGCGCGCTCATCCACCAGGCTCCCGGGATCGAGCGTCTGCAGGTGCGGCAACGCCTTGTCGTACCAGCGGGTCGCCGCGGCCGCATCGTTCAGCTGCAAGGCCTGGATCGATCCGGCCAGAAACTGGAGCTGGCCCAGATGATGGGCCGTCTCCGGCGCCTCGCTGCGCGTCTTGCTGCCCGACACCAGCAGCACATCCGCGTTGGTGGCATAGCGCAAGGCGTCTGAGGGACGTCCCTGCTGGTGCGCAATTTGGGCGGCATGCCAGAGCGCTGTGCCCAATTGCCACTCAATCGCCGCCTGATAATCTGCGTCGTCCACCGCCGCCACCAGCTCACGGCCGATGTCGACCGCCGTGGTCGCGATGTGGTCCGGCGAACCCTGCCCTTCCAGCACCATCAGGCACTGCAGGGACGTGCGATAAACACTCAGGAGCAGACGGCGCGATCCGCCGTGCTGCTGGATGGATTCATTGGCGGCTTTCTCCGCGGTGGCCAGCCATTGCGGCACGACTTCATGCTTCTGCTTCCACGGCCCGTAGGCCAGGATGGCGGCCAGGGACAGCTCGGCGTCAATCAGCCGCTCCTGAAACGCCGCGTAATGCTGCTGGTCGGCCTGCCTCGCCTGCGCCGCCGCCAGCTTAATGGCCGCCACCGTCTCTTCCATCGCGCGGCGGAAGTCGCGCGGTGCGGTGACTGCCAGCAGCTGACCGAACAGCAGCCGGCCACGCACCTGGTCCAGCGGCGACAAACCCGACCGTTCCAGCGTGCTCCGCAACGTCGCCAGCGCCTCCGACGACTTGCCACTGTGATGCTGAACCTCGGCCAGCGTGATCCGGTATGCAGCGGATTCGGCGTCGAGTTCGACCGCGCGCCGGGCCGCGGCCAGCGCAGACTGCGGGCGGCCACTGGTCAGCTCCAGCTGCGCCGCTTCATCCCAGGCCGCCGCCTGCTGCGGCGCCAAGTGCTGCACCGCACGCAGATCAGCCAGACGCCGCGTCACCTGCTCGTGAGGCGTCTGCTCACAGCGCAGCAAGAACGGCTCAGCAGACAGCGTCTCCAGTACCACGTGGTCCACGCGCGCTTCGGACTCGGGCACGTCCTGGACGTAGGCGAACATCAGACCCCGCTCGGGATATACTTCGCCCAACAGCTGCTGCTGATCGTCCCGCACCACGGCGGACCGATAGTTGTCCAGCCCCAGTTCCTTCGCCACGTCGTCGCGCAGACTCGGGGCGGCCAAATGAATGACAATCGACGCCACCACGCCATCGCGCACGCTGATGCGGACTTG
>JALOQX010000044.1 GCA_025459265.1 Pirellulaceae bacterium
TGACCGCCTCGCCCTCCTGTGACCGCCTCGCCCTCCCCCTTCAATGTTCAATGTTCAATGTTCAATGTTCAATGTTCAACGTTCAATGTTCGACGATCCACCTTCCCCCTTCTCCCCTCTCCCTTCCCCATTACCGCTGGTTTTTCTCGATCTTGGCCCAGGTGTCGCGCAGGGCGACGCTGCGGTTGAAGACGGGGCGGCCGGGGCGGGAATCAACTCGGTCGGCCGTGAAGTACCCGAGTCGTTCAAACTGAAAATGGTCGCCCGGCTTGGCCGCGGCCAGGCTGGGCTCCAGGTAGCAGTCGTCGAGCACCTCGAGCGAGTTCGGGTTGAGGTTCGTGTGCCAGTCCGCGCCGGGTGGCACGTCTTCCGGGTCCATGGTGCGGAACAGGTGGTCGAACAGCCGGACGGTGGCCCGCAGGGCGTGGCGTGCGGAGACCCAGTGCAGCGTGCCTTTGACTTTGCGGTTGGCCGCCGGCGTGCCGCTGTGCGATTCCGGATCGTACGTGCAGTGCAGTTCGACAATGTCTCCTTGCGCGTTCTTGACCACGTCGACACACTTGATGATGTAGGCCGACCGCAACCGGACTTCGCGTCCGGGGGCCAGGCGGAAGAACTTGCTGGGCGGATCTTCCCGGAAGTCGTCCTGCTCGATCACCAGCTCGCGTGAGAACGGCACTTTGCGGGTGCCCATGGCCGGATCCTCCGGGTTGTTGACCGCGTCGACTTCCTCTTCCCGGTCGGCGGGATAATTGGTGAGGACGATTTTCAGCGGGCGCAGCACGGCCATGGCCCGGGGTGCGCGCCGGTTCAGGTCCTCGCGAAGCGCGTTTTCCAGCACGGCCACGTCGATCGTGCTGTTGAACTTCGCCACGCCGATCCGGTCACAGAAATCCCGGATCGCCTCGGGCGTATAGCCGCGGCGGCGCAGTCCGCAGATCGTGGGCAGACGCGGATCGTCCCAGCCCCAGACCAGTCCTTCCTTGACCAGTGCCAGGAGTTTTCGCTTGCTCATGACGGTATACGTGAGATTGAGCCGCGCGAACTCGATCTGCTGCGGGTGATAGATCCCCAGCTCGTCGCAATACCAGTCGTAGAGCGGCCGGTGGTTTTCGAATTCCAGCGTACAGATCGAGTGGGTGATCTTCTCCAGCGAGTCGGACTGGCCGTGCGTGAAATCGTACATCGGATAGATGCACCAGGCGTCGCCCGTACGATGGTGGGTCGCGTGCAGGATCCGGTACATGACCGGGTCGCGCATGTTGAGGTTGGGCGACGCCATATCGATCTTGGCGCGCAACGTGCGTTCGCCGTCCTGAAACTCGCCGGCGCGCATTCTCCGGAACAGATCCAGATTCTCTTCCACGCGGCGATTGCGGTAGGGGCTGTCACGTCCCGGTGCCGTGAGCGTCCCACGGTACTCGCGGGTCTCGTCGGCGGTCAGGTCGCAGACGTAGGCTTTGCCGGCTCGGATCAGCTGCTCAGCCCACTGATACAGCTGTTCGAAGTAATCCGACGCGTAGAACAGGCGGTCTTCCCAGTCGAATCCCAGCCAGCGGACGTCTTCCTGGATCGACTCGACGTACTCGTCTTCTTCTTTGGTCGGATTCGTGTCGTCGAAGCGCAGGTTGCACAACCCGGAGTATTTGGCGGCCAGACCGAAGTTCAGGCAGATGCTCTTGGCGTGCCCGATATGGAGGTATCCGTTCGGTTCCGGTGGAAACCGCGTGAGGACGCGTCCGTTCCACTTATTGGTGCGCAGGTCGTCTTCGACAATCTGTTCAATGAAATGCAGCGGTCGGTCGGCGGCTGATTTGTCGCCCTGGGACCTGGCAGCCTGATCGCCGTGACCCTCAGGGGACGCCGAATCACGCGGCGGGGCGCTCATGGCAGATCTCCTCCGAACAGTGACAAGGTCATCCAATTTACCGCATCTGCAGACTTCGGTCGATGCGACGCGTGACGCACTCGCGACCGAGGATCGCGAGCGTGTCGAAGATCCCGAGTCCGACGGCCTTGCCCGTGACGGCCACGCGCAGCGCGTGGACGATGTCACCCATCTGCAAGCCGGTCTCCTCGAGAAACCGCCGCAGCGCCGCCTCGGTACCGGCCGCGTCAAACGGCTCGGCGCTCGTTAGCGCGGCGCGTGCTTGTTGCAGTCGCGCTGCGGCCTCGGGAGGCCGCAGGCGTTTTTCGAAGGCCTTCGCGTCGTACGACAGTTCGTTATCGGCACAGAAGAACTCGCCGTAGTCCAGAATATCCCCGGCCGTCTTGATGCGGTCGCCGGCAGCCTGGGCGATCTGGCCCACGGTCCGAGCGACAGCAGCCGTCTCCCAGCCCGCGGCCCAGCCCGCGCGCTGCACGTAGGGCAAGAACAGCGGCAGTTTGGCTGCCGTTGGCAGCGCGACCATATCCCGCTGCTGGAAAGCCCACAGTTTGGCCGGGTCAAAGCTGGCGGGCGCTTTGTTGACCCGCTCCAGCGAGAAGCTGCGGATCATCTCGTCGCGGGTGAACTGCTCGGTCTTGTCATCCAACGACCACCCGAGCAGCAGCAGGTAGTTCAGCAGTGCCGCGGGCAGGTACCCCACGGTCTGGTAGAAATCGACGATGACCGGATTGAATGTCTCGGCCGTGGTGCCATGCCCCACCAGCTGGGCGATTCGCAATCCGTGCTCGTAGAGTTGTTTGAAGTCCGGGTGCTTCAAGTATTTGTCCAGTTTCCGTTTGCTCAGCTTGTTCGAACTGCCGGGCTCGGCCACGTAGGGAAGATGCGCGTAAGCCGGGAGCGTGTACCCCAGACCTTCGGCGATGAAGATCTGCCGCGGGGTATTGGAGAGGTGTTCGACGGCGCGGATCACGTGCGTGATCCCCAGATCGAAGTCGTCCACGACGCTGGCCAGGTGGTACAGGCAGGAGCCGTCGGCGCGCTGGATCACGTGGTCCTGTTCCTGGTCCCACTGGAATTCGACGTCATCGCGCACGAGGTCCCGGATCCGGCAGGTGCCGCAGCGCGGCATCTTGAGTCGCACGACGGCTTGCCGGCCGGCGTTTTCCCACTGCGCGGCCTCGGCCGCCGTCTGCGCCATCCATCGGCGGCTGTAGGTGAAGGGGCGCTTCTCCGATTCGGCGGCCGCGCGTTCGGCCTGAATCTCCTCGGGCCGGGCATAGTCGCGGTAGGCCAGCCCCCGGCGCAGCAGCTGCTCGACGGCCGCCCGGTGCCGGTCGGCCCGCTGCGACTGGAAGTACGGGGCGTGGGGCCCCCCGACGTCGGGCCCTTCGTCCCAGTCAATTCCGAGCCAGCGGAAGCCGTCCAGGATCGGCTGCAGGGCCTCGGTCACATTCCGCTGCTGGTCGGTGTCATCGATGCGCAGGATGAACTGCCCACCGTGCTGGCGTGCGAAGAGCCAGTTGAAGAGTGCGGTCCGGACTCCACCGATGTGGAGATACCCGGTGGGACTGGGGGCAAAACGCGTGCGTACCATATTCCGACCCTGACGGTGGCGGCAGGTCATCGGTCCACAGAATAGAGGCCACCCGAATGCCGCGTCAAAGGGGCGCCCAGGCCGCCGGGGGCGGTCACGTCGGCTGGTGCCCGCGACGCTGGAGCTTGCGCAGGCGGCGGCGCTCGGACCGCGACAGGGTGCTGTCGTCCTCGCCTTCGGACGGCGTGCCAGCTGAGTTGGTCGAGCGGCCCGAGGCGACCGCCGCGGCTGGAACCGACCGACGTTTCTCCGGCTCATGCGCCGACGGGCTGGGTGCAGCCTGTGTCGCGCGGGCTGGCGCCGACACCGGCACCTGCCCGTGCGGTTTGTCGATCCGCGTCGTGGCAGATGTCGTCTGCGCGGGCGAGGCGGCCGGTGCCGGCCTGGTCGCCGCCGTCTGGGGCCGCGCCGGCGCGGCTCGCTCGGCACGGTGTGACGTGCGCATTTTCACGGGAATCTCGCCGTGAGCGTCCCGGTACACATAGCGGGCGTACACGGCCAGCGCCAGCAGCAACAGGATGTTGCTCAGCAGCACCGCACCGACCTGGTACATGACCAGAACTACGCCGGTGGCGTGCAGGAACCAGTCGTGTTGGATCGCTGCGCCGGCCGCGCGACAGGCCACTGCGGCAGCCAGCACGATCAGTGCGACGCGACTGCGACTCATCTCCGCGGCCAACCGCAACGTCACGGCACCCGCCACGAGGGTCAGCGCAACGGCCCAGCCCCAGTGGGCGCGGACCGGGTCGACGGCGCCGGCCAGCGTGATGAGCACCGCCCGCGCCGAATCCTGCAGTTGCGCGACTTGATCCAGACTGGCCAAGACCAGCAGCGGCACCATCCAGTACCACATGCGGTAGCGCCCGCGGTAATCGTCGACGCGATGTCGGCGAATCAGATAGATGACGACCCCCAGCCCGGCGGCGGCCAGCAGCAGGACGCTCGAAAACCACTGGGCCACGTTGCCTCGTGCCGCGAGGTCCACAGCCGGCACCTGCTCGAGCGTGATCGGTCCGTGTCCGACCGCCAGGTGCAGGTAGAGCGCCAGCAGGCCGAGCGCGGCGGAGGTGGCCAGCAGGGTGAGCACCAGGAGTACCCAGCAACGCGTTGGGGCGAGGTCGATCACGCGCCGCTGCTGGGGCGCGCGCACCGCATCGCTATAGGTCTGACCGCTCTCGGCAGACCCTCGCGGTTCGGTCCCGGACCCGGCGGAAGATGCCGCACTGGTCGAATAGCCTGCTTCTTCCGTGAAGACGCGCCGGCGGCGCTCGTCGCGGAAACTGTGTCTGCGAAACTCCATGGCAGTCTGCCGCCTTGTAGGACGATTCCCTTCAGTCCCTTGTGGGGAATTCGGCACGCCCGGCCCGTGAACCTGAACCTCGCCGGCGCGGTTTCTTGGTCCCGCGGAGATCCAGCGGTCGGGATCGAGCCGGGCCCCCCCGGCGTGGGCGTGCGGCCGGCGCGTCACAGCCGCTAGATCTCGCCCGACGCGCCAAGTCACCGCCAAATGCGGCGGCTTGCCAGCCCCGGCCAGGTTTGCTCGACACCCCCCTGTGATCTAGGTTTGTGTAGGCACAGGGCACCTGAGCGCTGTCACTCCACCTCAATTGATGCTGGCCACCACGTGACGGTTGTGTTGCGGGGGGGAGGACTACGCGCTTGGGCAGTTGCTTGAATGATTCATGGACAGCTCGTGGCTCCCCACCGCCGATTCCGCCGCGATACCACCGGTCGCGGAAAGCCCACCGGATGTGCGCGCGCCGCACGCCCCCTCGCCCGCCACTCCGGTGGCTGTCGGACCACGCGTGGCAGCCGCCCCGCTGCCGCACGCCGTCGAGCTGCAGTACCAGGACCGCCTGGTCCAGGTGCGACTGGGCCTGGCGAGCTCGCTTTTCGCGGCCCTGCGCGCACGGCACGAGGCGACCGCCGCCCATTGCCTGCGCGTCGCGCTCGGCTGTTCCTCGTGGAGTGAACTGCTCAAGCTGCCGGACCGCCAACGCGACGCGCTCGAAGTGGCCGGCCTGCTGCACGATATCGGCAAAATCGGCGTCCCCGACCAGGTGCTGCTCAAGATCGACCCGCTCACCAGCGCCGAGCGGTTGGCGCTGGATCAGCGACGGGCGATTGGCGAGCAGATCCTGTTGAGCTGCTGTGCGTCGCAGGATGTGCTGAGCATCGTGAAGTACGCGCCGGCGTGGTATGACGGCACCCGGCCCGGATTCGACCTGAAAGGAGATCAGCTGCCCCTGGGCGCTCGCGTCGTGTCCATCATGGACGCGTACGACGCGATGATCTCGGAACAGGTCTACCGGGCCGCGATGACGGTCGAGTTGGCGACCGCGGAGCTGCTGACGTGTGCGGGCAGCCAGTTCGACCCGGAGCTCGTCGAGCAGTTCTGCGAATCGCTCACCAGCAGTCGAGTCGGCCTGACGCCGACGATTGCCCGCCGCTGGCTGCAGGAACTGAGTGCCGCCGAGTCCAACAAGTTGTGGCAGGGTTCGTTCGACGGCAGTCCCTCGGGCTCGCTCGAGACCGCGCTGGTCGGCAACCTCTTCCACCAGAAACTGCTCGACAGCATGCACGACGGCGTGATCTTCGTCGACATGCAGTTGAACATCCTCCTGTGGAATCGCGCGGCCGAGCGACTGACGGGCCGCACGGCGGCCGAGATGCTGCGCAAGCGGTGGTCGCCGCAGTCCATGGGAATGCGCGGCGAAGATGACTCACACCTGGACATCCGCGATTCACCCGTCCACCGGGCGCTCAATTCCCGCGTCCAGACGCTGCGCCGCCTGACGCTTGCCCGCCGCAACAACGAGCGGGTCAGTGTCGATGCGCACGCCGTGCCGGTCATCGGGCGGAACGGGGTCATGTACGGCGCGACACTGCTGCTGCACGACGCCTCGTTCCAGATCAACCTGGAGGAACGCGTCCAGACACTCCATCGGCGGGCGACCCGCGATCCGCTGACCAACGTGGCCAACCGCGCCGAGTTCGACCGGGTCCACACCGAGCTGCTCGAACACCACCAGGAAACCGGCCGCGCCTGTGCCCTGATCATGTGCGACATTGACCACTTCAAGAAAGTCAATGACACGTTCGGACATCAGGCCGGCGACGAAGTGCTGGTCCGATTCGCCGGTATCCTGCAGCGTCACTGCCGCGCGACCGACCTGGTGGCCCGGTACGGCGGCGAGGAATTCGTGATTCTCTGTGCCGACAGTACGAGCACGACGGCGCTGGCCCGCGCGGAAAAGATCCGCCGGGAACTCGAAGTGACCCCACAGCCGTGCCTGGACAACGATTGTCTCAGGGCCAGCTTCGGGGTCACGGAGATCCAGGCGGGAGATACGCCGGAAACCATGCTCCGACGGGCCGACCGGGCACTGCTGCGCGCCAAGGAAAGCGGCCGCAACCGCGTCGTGCAACTCGGTACCGGCTTGCCACCCAACGCCAAGAAGCGGCGGAGGCGGCACTGGCGCCAGTGGTTCCAGCCGACGCCCTCGACCCAGTTGCTCGAAGAGACACTCGTCACCGCCGTGCCCCTGGCCGTCACCATGGAGAAGCTGCGCGGATTCGTGTCCGACCACCACGCGGAGATCGTGGCGACCGAAGACGGCAAGCTGCAACTCCTGATCACCAAACAGAGCATCTCCACGCGACGTGCCGACGATCGCCCCATCTCGCTCCTCGTGTCCCTGCAGTTTCTCGAGCGCCGCGCGGAAACCAACTGGCCGACACCGACCGACATCGCGCGCACCATGATCCACGTCACGATCCGCCTGGCCAACAACCGCGACCGGCGACGCAGCAATGCCTACGAACGGGCGCGCCAGCTGTTCGCCAGTCTGCAGTCGTACTTCATGGCCCAGATGTTCGACGGGCAGTTCGATCCAGGTGACACGGCGGCGAACCCGACGATCTTCACGCGGCTGCTGGCCTTCCTCCATCGCTGGGGACCTCCCCACAGCTGAGCGACTCGCCCCTCCCGTCCGTACCTGCCCCTTGTTTTCATCCGGCTACCGGCTAAAAAACGGACGGCGCCGTCCTCGGTCAGGTAGGCGACCCGCGCAGGCCTTCTCCCCGGGGGTTGGCACAGCCCTACAATACGAACATGTTGAAGCCGCCGTCTGCTACTGGTTACGAACCGGTCTGTACATAAGGAAGCCCACGATGGCCTACGCACTTCCGTCTCTCCCCTATGCCTATGACGCGTTGGAACCGCACATCGACGCCCGCACCATGGAAATCCACCACACGAAGCACCACCAGGCCTACATCACGAAGGTGAACGAGGCGATCTCCGGGTACAGCCTGGAATCCAAGAGTGTCGAGGATCTGGTGACCGACCTGCAGGCGGTGCCCGAGCAGATTCGCACCGTGGTCCGCAATCATGGCGGCGGACATGCCAACCATTCGCTGTTCTGGACCGTCATGGCGCCCCGCGCCGGCGGCAGTCCATCCGGCACGATCGCCAAAGCCATCGATGCGGCTTTTGGCAGTTTTGACAAGTTTAAGGAACAATTCGCCAACGCCGCCACCACCCGGTTCGGCAGCGGCTGGGCGTGGCTGAGCGTCGACAAGGGGAAACTGCTTGTGGAAAGCACCGCCAATCAGGACAGTCCCCTCTCTGAAGGCCGCGTCCCCATCCTCGGGCTCGACGTCTGGGAGCACGCCTACTATCTGAAGTACCAGAATCGGCGGCCCGAGTACATCACCGCCTTCTGGAACGTCATTAACTGGGACGAAGTCGCGCGACGACTGGCCGACGCACAGCGCTGACGCGGGTCACGCGGGAAGGACCCGGTCTTCACCGCCTGAGTGTCGTCGATCGCAGTGACCAGTCATGTGATTACCGGGGCTCATCCCCGGCGTTCCCCGCGCACGAGCGATCCTGCTCGCGGCCTGCCCGGTCCGGCGCAAGGGACTGCATCTGCATGTTGCCAGCGGGCTAACGGCGGTCCAAGTTCCCGCCCAGATGCTGGCTGCGCGGCGGCGCAAAAAAATCCCGTTACGACTTGCTTCGCAGCGCGCCGGACGATTACGATGACGAGGTGCCCCGACACTGGCAGGTGAACATGGGAGTTCGTCCCCTGCTTCTCGCGTTTCATACAAGGATTTCGAGTGATGCTTCATTACTCGTGTGACCGCTGCAAGCGGATCATCAATCCGGAGGTTGACCTCCGTTATGTCGTCAAGCTGGAGGTCGAAGCGGCGATGGAGGCCGTGGAGGTCGATGAATTCGAGGACGATCGCGATCATCTGCTGGAAGTCCAGGAGATTCTCGAACGCATGGAGGACGGCGAGAGCGATCTGGTCAGCGACGACCTCTATCAGCGGCGGCGCTATGACCTCTGCGCCGAATGCTACCGGCGTTTCATCAAGGACCCGATCGGCCACGACGTCCGGGCCCAGTTCGGCTTCAGTCAGAACTGACGCAGAGACCGACTTGTTCCAACCTGACCTCAGTCCACTGTCCTCCGTCCTCCGTCCTCTGTCCTCCGTCCTCCGTCCTCTGTCCTCCGTCTTCCGTCCTCCGTCCTCCGTCCTCCGTCTTCTGTCCTCCGTCCCCGACCTGCGAAGGAAACCCGTGAAGCAGCACACCCAGCTGAAACTGGCCGTGATTCCTGGCGACGGCACCGGTCCCGAAGTGACGGCCGAAGCGCTCAAAGTCCTCCACGCCGTGGCGTCCCTCGAACGCTTCACGTGCGCGCTGACTGAGTTTGATTTTGGCGGGGAGCGGTACTTGCGCACGGGCGAGGTGTTGCCCGAGGGAGCGGTCGAGCAGTTGCGGGCGTGTGACGCGATTCTGCTCGGAGCCGTCGGCCATCCGGATGTGCCGCCCGGCGTCCTCGAGAAAGGCCTGCTGCTGGCGCTGCGCTTCCAGCTCGATCAATACATCAACCTGCGTCCGGTGAAGCTGTACTCCGGCGTGGAGACGCCGCTGCGTGACAAGGGGCCGCAGGACATCGACTTCGTCGTCGTCCGCGAGAACACGGAAGATCTCTACTGCGGCGTGGGAGGATTCCTGAAGAAGGGCACGCCCGACGAAGTCGCGACGCAGTCCGCCGTGTACACGCGGAAAGGGTGCGAGCGGTGTATTCGCTGGGCGTTCGAGTTCACTCGCAAGCGTAACAACCCCAAGGGCAAACGCCTGACACTTGTCGCCAAGACCAACGTGCTCACCTATGGTCATGACCTCTGGGATCGCACGTTCCGCGAGGTCGCGCGGGAGTACCCCGATGTGCAGGCGGACTACAACCACGTCGATGCCTGCTGCATGTGGATGGTCAAGAACCCCGAATACTACGACGTCATCGTGACCACCAACATGTTCGGCGACATCATCACGGACCTGGGGGCGATCCTGCAGGGCGGCATGGGCGTGGCGGCCGGCGGCAACATCAATCCCGACCCCGGCGGCTGCAGCATGTACGAGCCGATGGGCGGGAGCGCACCGAAGTACACGGGCCAGAACGTGATCAATCCGATTGCAGCCATCAGCGCCGTCGCGATGCTGCTGGAACACACGGGCTACCCGGTGGCGGGTGCCCGTGTGCTGCGCGCGATCGAACACGTGACCGGCACGAAGATGAAGAGCCAGAGCGCGGGCAAGATGGGCTACAGTACGACCCAGGTCGGCGATCTCGTCGTGGAAGCGCTGGCGGCATGCTGAATTCGCTGTTCAATTTGACCGGCCGCACCGCCCTGGTCACCGGCGGCAGCAAGGGGATCGGCAAGGCTGTCGCACGCGGCTATGCGGAGGCTGGCGCTGACGTGATGATCAGCGCCCGCCATGCCGACCAGCTGCAAGCGGCGGCAAGCGACATCGGACACGGCTTGAGTGTGCGCGTCGCATATGTCGTCGCCGACCTGAGCGACCGCGCCCAGGTCGATCGGCTCGCCGCCCAGGCGCTCGAGCGGCTGGGCCATGTCGACATCCTGTTCAACAACGCCGGCAGTAACCGCCCTCAGACGCTGCTGGACACGACCGATGACGTCTGGGACGAACTGCTGGAACTGAATCTGACCAGCTGCCAGCGTCTGTCCCGGCTGCTGGTCCCCAGCATGATCCAGCGGCGGTGGGGCCGGATTTTGTACACTTCGTCCGTGATGGCCTTCGCCTCCAACCCCGGCCGTGGACTCTATTCGGCCACGAAGGCCGCCCTGGTCGGCATGACCCGCGCGCAGGCGCTCGAACTGGGCCCCCACGGCATCACGGTCAATTGTCTGGCACCCGGTCCGGTCCTGACCGATCTCCCCATGAGCCTGCTCAACGAGTCACAGAAAGAGCAGTTCGCGCAGCGGACGGCCGTCAAGCGGTGGGGCCGTGTCGAGGACATGGTAGGCCCGGCGCTGCTGTTGTCGAGTGATGCCGGTGCCTTCATCACCGGCAACACCCTGCTGGCCGACGGCGGACTCCTCTGCCGAACGTTTGACTGACCGACCCCGTGACGGCCCGTCAACGAATCTCGAGCACCAACTGGCCTTCCGCGCAGGCCCACCGCCCGCGCCCCATGCTCAGCTCCTGCGCGCGTCGTTTGGCACGCACGTAGCGCTCGGCCGCCTGCCGCACCTCGGGCGGCAAATGATCGACGAAGTCGTGCGCTGCCAATTGCGGCGGACCGTACACGAGTCGATCCAGCCAGCCCGCGGGTATCCGCGGCTGGTAGACATCGAGCCACGCGCCGACGCGATGGACCACCGTCGGCACCGCTTCGCGCTCGATGGCCCGTTGTTGCTCGGCGACAGCACGACGCAGCGCCTTCTCCGCGTCGTGGAACTGGCCCACCACGCCGCGCGCTTCCTCATCGCCCTCGGCATACAACCCGACGGCGAATCGTGCTACACCGCGGGACACGACCTTGCTCGCCTGCACCTCCTGTGCCTCACAACGCACGTACAGCACGTCGCCACGCCACTCGCCCGGTACGCGCAAAACCACCGCGAACTCGTGCGATCCTTCCCAGCTCGCCTCGGCCGCGGGCCGCAACTGGAAGTAGACACCGCTGCCCCGCTGCAGCGTGCCGGAGACCAGTGTCACGTCGCGCGGCGGCTTCAGCTCGTACCGCACGTGCGTTGTCTCCTTCTGCCCGACGTCCCCGTGCAGCGTGCCCTGCACGAGCTGCTGGAACGTGCCGGACACCGAGAGTCCGGACGTCTTCTGCCGTTCGCGCGTGGCTTCGACCGCGACGCTCCCCGCCACCGTGGTTTCCTGCGCGGTGCGCGGCTGATAGTCCACAATCTCGACCGTGCCGGTCGGGTGCAGGACGCGGTACGTGTACTGCAGCTGCAAGCGCGTCTGGCCGGCACCCGGCAGCGCGGTGATGGGCAGACGCACTTCCACCAGCCGCCGCGGCCCCACACGCTCACCGCTCGATTCCGGGCTCACCTCGCGGCAGGCGATGTACTGCGGCACGTCAAAGCGAACCTCGGCCGGACTGCCGGCCCGCACAGGGGCGGTACACGGCCCCGCGATCAGCAGGATTGCACACCAACGCGACACACCAACAGACATGGCGACTCCTTTCAAAGCTGGCAGGGGCCGCCGTCAATGGCAGCAAACAGAGTGGTTTGTGCCGTTGGCACGTCACAAACCGCGCAGCTGCGGTCGTGCAGCTGCGGTGCGACTGACACCGTGCGCTACGGTCGCGTCTCAGCGCCTGACCCGCGTCGCACGTTGGCCTGTAGCAGGCTTAAGAACATCGTAGCGCGCCGCGCACGGGAGTCAACTGTGCACGCGGGGCAGCTCGTCCCCCCGCGCAATGATCTCCGACTCGGCGGCTGCTAGCTCGCGGAGTCGGGCCCGCACCTCTTCCGGCTCCCCAAAGTGACTCGCCAGCCGGACATACGTGCTGTGGTGCCCCGCCTCCGATTCGAACAGACTGCCGAAGAACGCCGCCAGTTCCGGATCCGGCACGTGCTGCCGCAGCAAGTCGAACCGCTCGCAGGAGCGTGCCTCGATCAGCCCCGCCACGAGCAGCCGGTCGACCGCGCGGGCCGGCTCGAGCTTGCGGATCAGCGCGTGTAACTGCGCTCCGTAATTGCTGGGCTTGAGCCGGCGAAAGCGGACTCCCCGCCGCTGCAACTGGTCCAGCACCAGCTGAAAATGCTCCAGCTCTTCCCGGACAATGCGCGTCATCTCCCGGCACAACTCGACGTCCTCGACATAAGCGAAGAGCAGATTCATCGCCGTCCCCGCCGCTTTCTTCTCGCAGTGGGCATGGTCGATCAGGATCTCGTCCAGGTGAGCGTTCACCTGGTCAAGCCAGCGCGCGGAGGTTTTGGACTGCAGGCTCAGCATCGCGGCATTGTAGCATATGGCCATCGGCAGCAATGCGATATGATCTCCTCTGCAGCGCCAGCAGGGGGCGACCTTGGGTGCCCGGCGGCGCGGTCCTCGCAGCCATACGCCTTCGATGATCCTGCTATCAGTACAAGCCGTTACCAAGCACTTCGGTCCCGCGCCTGTGCTCGACGGTGTCACGTTCGACGTGCGTCCGGGCGAGCGCATTGGACTGGTCGGCCCCAACGGGACGGGTAAGACCACGCTCCTGCGGATCCTGGCAGGTTACGACGAGGCCGACGGCGGTGCGGTCCAGCGGCACCCCTCGGCGCGGATCGGGTACCTGGACCAGCAGCCGCAGTTCCCGGCTGGCAAGACGGTCTGGCAGGAGGCTCTGGACGCGCTTGGCGATCTGCTCGCCCTGGCCCGGGAGGCCGAATCGGTCGCCCACCGGATGGCGGTTACGCAGGACGAGGCGGAGCATGCCCGGCTGGGCCGCCGGTTCGACCAACTGCAGCTCGAACTGCAGCATCGCGACGGTTACCACCTGGATCACAAGATCGAACAGGTCCTCGCGGGCCTGGGCCTGCCGCCCGAGTGTTTTCAACAGGACATCACGCAGCTCAGCGGCGGACAGCAGAACCGCCTGCTGCTGGCCAGACTGCTGCTGCAGACGCCCGATATGCTGCTCCTGGATGAACCCTCCAACCACCTCGACCTCGATGCCACACGCTGGCTCGAGGACTACCTGGTTGAGACCAGTCAGACCCTGCTGGTCGTCAGCCACGATCGGTACTTCCTCGACAAGGTCACGAACCGCACGCTCGAGCTGTTCCAAGGCACGGTCGACGATTACGTCGGGAACTTCAGTGCCTACCAGCGCCAGAAAGCGGAGCGGCTGGAGGTGCAGCGGCGCACGTACGAGCGGCAACAGGCGGAGATTGCCAAACTTGAGGACTTCGTGCGGCGGCACCACTACGGACAGAAACACGCCCAGGCGGAAGATCGACGCAAGAAACTCGAACGCATCGAGCGTGTCGAACTGCCGCGCGAGATCGTGGCGCCGCCCATGTTCTTCCCGCCGGCCCCGCGGTCGGGCGATATCGTCGTGCGGATCCAAGAGTTGTGCAAGACGTTCCGTCGCACGCTCTTCGCCGACCTGACGTGTGACATCCTCCGCGGAGAAAAGTGGGCCGTCCTGGGACCCAACGGCTGCGGCAAGACCACGCTCCTCCGCTGCCTGCTCGGTGAGGTCACGCCCGATGCAGGCCGCGTCACACTCGGCGCGGGAGTGAAAGTGGCGTACTTCGATCAGCACCTGCAGTGCATCGACCCAGCCCAGTGCGTCGTCGACGCCATCCGCCCCAGCCACAAAGAACTCGTCGAAGGTCAGCGCCGTGACCTGCTGGCCCGCTACGGCATCACCGGCGAGATGGCCTTCCAGCGCGTCAGCAGCCTCAGCGGCGGGGAACGGAACCGGACCGCGCTGGCGTACCTCGCCACACGCGACGCCAACCTGCTCGTGCTCGATGAACCCACCAATCACCTCGACCTGTGGGCCCGCGCGGCCTTGGAACACGCCCTCCGCCAGTTCACCGGCACCGTGCTGCTGGTCAGCCACGACCGGTATTTCATCAATCAGGTCGCTGATCACCTGATCGTCATGCACGCCTCCCAGGCACGCGTTATTCTCGGCAACTACGACACGTATCAGCACCATGTCAGAGAGGGACTGATCCCCGACCCCCGCCAACTCGCGACCAGCGACACGTCCAACGACCGACCCCGAAAACCGCTGCGTCAGCGGCCCACACGCCGCAGACGACAGTTCCCGTACCGCAAAGTCGAAGATATCGAACGGGACATCCAGACCTGTGAAACCCGCATCGACGCCGTCCACCAGGCCCTCGCGTCACCCGACCTGCGCGATGGCCAACGCATCCGCCAGCTCAAGGCCGAGCTCGTCGAACAAGAGCGCCAGCTCGAGACCCTGCTGGCGCATTGGGATGAAGCTTCCGAGCTGAATTGATGCCCCTAGAACCCCCAGTACATTCCGAAGCCGGGCGACCGCACCACCACCCCTCCACCATAGAACCCGCTGCCGACCCAGACGCTCGACCGACCGACAGGATAGCCCCACGGACGCGGGGCGAACACCGGATACGGCGCGTGATAGATCGGCCGCGGCACGACGACCGGACCGTACACCGGACGCACCACCGGCCGAGCCACGACGACCGGTCGCGTGACCACCACCGGTCGCGTGACCACCACCGGCCGCCCCGCACGCACGCGATACCGATTGCCGGCTTCAGCCGTGGCAGCCGTTGCCGCCACGAGCCCCATCACCGCCAGGACGAACATGCACCGCTTCATGACATTTCCCTCCAAACGCTTGACGAGCCACCTTGCGGGGACCTCTCCCGCACACCCGCCAGATCCTGATCGCAATCGTCGTGCCAAGTCAGTCTCTGTCGTGGCATCGGGAGAGTATTCGTGTCGGGTGGGGGTTGGGCAAGTGGCCAGCGCCTTGCCACAACTGAGGCTCGGCGTGGCTGGGGACGAACGAAGTGAGCCCTTAGCTGCGCAAAGCTGGGGGTGAGCGAAAAGCCACCCAACCCCAAGCATAGGCCTGGACGAGGCGCCAGGCGCTCCATCCCGCCCCGAAAAACGATGTAGCCTCAGGGGACAATTCCTGTCATGATACGCGGGTCTCGTTGGACACTTGGACGCGAGGTAACTGCTGCATGGACGCTGCTGTTCGGGAAGTCCTGTCCGCTGTTTCACCAAGTCCTCCGCTGGCTCCGCCGCACACCCCCGCACGGCATGCTAGCATCTCGCTGGTCATGCCGGCCTGGAACGAGCAGGAGGTGATCGAGCAGGCGGTCGTGGAAGCAGATGAGGCGCTGCGGGCCCTGACGAGCGACTATGAGATCCTGGTGGTCGACGACGGGAGCCGGGATGGGACGCGCGAGCTGGCCCTGCGACTGGCGCAGCAGCGACCTCACGTGCGTGTGCTGTGGCACGACACGAATCGCGGCTACGGCGCTGCGCTCCGCACAGGGTTTCAAGCCGCCACCAAAGATCTGGTCGGATTCACGGATGCCGACTGCCAGTTCGATCTGCGGCAGCTCGATCGCCTCGTGATGCTCCTGGCGGATGCGGATATCGCCTGCGGCTATCGCATCGATCGGCAGGACGGTTGGCATCGGCTGTGCTACTCCCGCGGCTATAACCTGCTGGTGCGCGGCCTGCTGCGTACGGGCGTGCGCGACTGCGACTGTGCGCTCAAGCTGTTCCGGCGCGATGTGCTGGCTCAATTGTCCATCACCACGGACGGGTTCCTGGTCAACGCCGAGCTGCTGTCGCGCGCCGCGATGGCTGACAGGTCGATTGTGGAAGTGGGTGTGAACCATCGTCCGCGGCCGCGCGGGGCGAGTACGGTCTCCATCCTGCACATCTTCCCGGTGTTGCTCGCATTACTGCAGTTCTGGTGGACAACGATCCTGTTCCCGCGCCGCGCGGGTGGGTCCGACGAGCTTTCGGTGTCGCGTTGGGGCGGACTAGCCACGTGCGCCGCCGGTGTCGGTTTGCTGGCCGTCGCCGGCCTGCTGCTGTTGGGCAATTTGAGCTATCCTTTTCTGGAGCCGGACGAGAGCCGCTATGCACAGATCGCGCTGGAGATGCTCCAGTCGGGCGACTTTCTGGTGCCGCGCCTGTTGGGTGAGCCCTATCTGGACAAGCCGCCGCTGTTGTACTGGGTGACGGCGGCCAGTTTTCGCCTCTGCGGGGCTACCGAGTTCGCGGCGCGGCTGCCCATGGCACTGGCGGCAATGCTGACGGTCCTGGTGTCGTTTGTCCTCGGGAGCCGGCTGACCGGTTCGCGTCCGGCGTTCCTGGCTGCGCTCCTGATGCTGCTGAGCTTAGGGTTCGTGTTGTCGGGGCGGTTCCTGATTATGGACGGCCTGTTGACACTGTTCCTCACGGTCTGCCTGCTCGCATCCGTGCTGGCGTTGCGCGGGCGTGAAGTCCGCACGGCGTGGTGGATCCTGGCGGCGGTGGCGTGCGGTCTGGGGATCATGACCAAGGGTCCGGTGGCTGTCGTGCTGGCCATCCCGCCGCTGGTCGCGCTGCAGTGGCTGGATGCCGACCTGGCCCGTCTGCGCTGGAGGCATTGGTGCCTGTATGGGACCATCCTGCTGCTCCTGACCAGCCCCTGGTTCGTGCTCATCACTCAGCATCAGCAGGGATTCACCGGCCACTTCCTCTGGAAGCACCACGTGCTGCGGTTCGTCGCCGCCTTCAACCACGAAGCTCCCATCTGGTACTACCTCCCGGTGTTGCTGATCGGCATGTTCCCCGCATCGCTACTGGCAGCGCCGGCCGTTGACTTCGTGTTCGGCTTCCGGCCGGCGGTGCGCACCCTGCGCACGCGGGAGCTGGGAGCGCTGACACTGACCGCGATCTGGATCCTGCTGTTCTTTTCCCTTTCGAGTTGCAAGCTGCCGACGTATGTGCTGCCGGCCGTCCCGTTGCTGTGTCTGTTGCAGGGTACGATGCTGCATCACCTGCTGGACGGCCGTTACGCGCGCGACTTCTGGGCCCGCGTGGCGGCGCGTCTGCCGGTGCATGCCAGCGATCTGGCCGTCGCGACCGGCACCGGGATCGCCGCCGCCGACCTGTGGCTCGGCCCCGATCCAGGTGCCGCGTGGCTGCTCAACTACCTCGTCCTCGGCGGCGCCTCCGCATACCTGCTGTTCCGGCTGGCGCATCGGAGAGCCTGGACGGCGCGGCCGGCCAGCTGGAGCGTGGCAGCGGCCGTGTCCCTGCTGATCATGGCCTTCGCCTTTCAGAGTTTCGTCCCGGAACTGGCCGGCTACCGATCCATTCACGCCAACGCCGCAAGGCTCAGGCAGTCCGCCGACGGAATCCGCACGCCGGTCGTGTACTTCGACTGGCAAAGCGACGGGAGCTCGTTCTACCTGCCCGTCAGTCAGATCCGCCGTCTGGATGAAGACGATCTGGCGACGATGAGCCGCCTGGTGCGGGAGCATCCGCGGCTGGTCGTGATTGCCGATGCGGCGGATGTCCGCCTCCTGCAGGAAAAGCTGGGCCGCGAATTCACGTTTACGCGCAGCCCCGGAGCCCGCGGACGACTCTACCTGCTCACGGCGCCTCCGGCGCTACCAACGATCGTAGGTGCGCGCAGCACGCCCATCGTGCCGCGGTGAGCGGTGGCCCGGCGCGGCCTCGTCGGGCACACCCGCGCGATTCTTGTGACGGTGTGACCAGATGTGTCACCCGCCCCGCGATAACTCCTGTGGCAACCAATCAACCAACCACAGGAGATCAAAGCATGGCCAAGTATTACGTGCAGTCCGGTCGCGTCCAACTCATCCTCCAGGCCCGCAGTCCGCGGGGGGCGGCCGTGGCCGCCTTCCAGTGGTCCTGCGACCGTCAGGCCACGATCCAGTCGCGGACGCCCGTGGAACACCTGCGGATCGCCCAACAGCATGGCTGGCAACTCGACGACGTCATTACGGTCAGCGAACAAGGCTTTGGACGTGCCGACGCGCTGGCATTCGACACCTGCGACGTCGTGGTAGCGTGGGAACAGATGCCCGTGCCGCGCACGGCGGGCCGGTCACGCCTGGAGCAGGTCACGTGCGTGTGACGCGGGCGTCCCTCCAGCGGCTGTACGCGTAGAGTGGAACCCCCAGAGCCAGCGGTAAGAACCCGACGATCGACAGACCGCGAGCATACGTCAGGCTCGAGTACAACATATACACACACATGCCACAGAAAATGACAGGCGGGAGCGGGAATAGCGGTGTTGCGAACGGACGCGGCCGCGCGGCGTCGCGGACGCGAAGGACAAACAGCGCCACACCGGTCAACAGGAAGAAGCCCCAGAACACCGGCGCAGTGCCTGACACCAGCGATTCGAATCCACCGAAGTACTTCTCCCAGGGCAGCGCGTGCAGTCCGATCGCCTCGAGCGTCGCGTCAATCAAACCGCGTCCCAGCGCCGTGCCCACGGCCAGAACCAGCAGCACCGCGATCAGCCCCTGGGCCAACAGCGCCGCCGCCGGAGCGCCTCGGCGCTCATCCCACCGCGCCAGCCGGCGGAACACCACGTGGTCCGCTCCAAGCGATGCGTAAACACGCGATCCCGTCAGAATCAAACCGTTCATCGCACCCAGCGCGGAAATCATCACCAGCCCGCTGATCAACCGGCTCCCGCGGTCCCCCACCACCTGCTGCATCAGGTCGGCCGCCGGCGTGGCTGACGCCCGCGAGCCGTCCAGCCCGAGCACCCACAGATACGACCAGTTGACCAGCAGGTAGACCGCCGTGATCAGCCCCAGGCCCAGAAACAGCGCCAGCGGTAGATTCCGCCGCTGGCCACGCACCTCCGCCGCCACAAACGCGGCATCATTCCAACCGCCGTAGGCGTAGAGCACAAACACCAGGGCCAGCCCCAGGCTGGCGTCCGGTAACTCAGCGGCCGATGTCCACGTTCCGCCCCCACGCGACGGGAAAGCTACCGCCGCAATGAAAATGCCCACCAACCCCAGCACCTTCACCGTGCTCAGCACGTTCTGTACCGATTTGCCCACCACGACACCCAGCAGATTCAGCACGGATAGCACGGCGATCGAACCGCAGGCGAGCCACAGCGTGGCCACGGACGTTCCTGGATCCGCTCCCCACAGCCGGACTCCGTAGTCCGCAAAGGCATATGCCATTTGCGCTATGCTGCCAGTCAGAATGACGGCCAACTGTGCCCACCCGAAGAGGAATCCCATCCAGCGCCCGAACGCCTTCGTCAGATAGTGGTAGTCACCACCCGAACGAGGATAGGTCGTCGCCAGTTCCGCATAGCAGAGGGCTCCGATGAACGACAGGATCCCGCCCAGCAGCCAGAGGCCCAGGGCCCCCCACGCCGTGGTCACGTTGGAGAACACCATCATAGGCGTCTTGAACACCGCGGTGCCCACGACGATGCCGACTATGATGCTGACCGCGTCCCCTAACCCCAAGGCCGGGGCAACCGGCGGAGCGGTCTCGGTGTCCGGCGCGGCAAAGGCATCCGAGCGAGTGATCATGAACAGCTCACTGTGACTAGTTGCGATCCCCTGTTTCCCCGTCTGGGTGGCTGGGGTCGAGCGTCAGCTCGCCCCCAGCTCTTCGCGGCTGGGTGCTCGTTTCGTTCGACCTCAGCCACCCAAGTTCCTAGCTGTGACAAGGCACTGGCTGCGATCCCCCGTTTCCCGGCCGGCGGCAACCGGGGACCGGCACACCGGGCCATGTGTCCAAGCAACGTACCATGTCCCCCGATCGGCTGCGATGCCGTGTCGCAACTCCCGCACGTTTTCTCAAATCAGAGCAAATTCGCGGACTCGCACAACTGTCGGCTAATCTGGAGAAATCTTGAAATCCGGGGAGTGCGACAACTGCATTGACGCAAGCGGAGGTTAGACTAAAATATCGTTGGACGCAGCTGCTATTCAGTAGCGGAAAACGCCCTCGAAGTTCATCATCTCAACTGCGACAGAGGAGGGGCGACCATGCAGAATCCACCGGGCACGGCATGGTGAGAAGCGACGTGCTGGTGTTGCTTCTCGAGCAGCGGACTGATTCGAAACTTCGTATCCTTGGCAACGATTTAGCTTGGCTGGTTTTTTTGCGGGGCGCCCGCGCGGCGGGCTGTCGGGCCCAGCCGGCGGCCGCCGACAACCAGTGCGGATTCTGCGGTCGGTTCACAGCGTTCGAGGACGGCAGCACGCGATGCCCAGTCGCCTCGCGGCCCGTCACGCCCTGTGGGGCTCAGGTGGATACGCCGTGTGATGATGCGGCAGGTTGAGGGCGCCGGGGAGTTCGAGCTGACTCTTTCAAAAAAGGAACCTTGCTGTTATCAAGAACGTCGGCGCACCGGCGTGGCAGCCACACGGCGTGCCTCATCGGCATCGACCTCTGCGGTAACGTTCACGCTATAAATGGCGATATCCCGTCCGGCTCATGATGCCAGCGCGAGCCGGCGCGGTCGCGTGCCCCCGACGGGGACTTGGTTGGACAAGGCCTCGGACAAGATGCACAGTCGCCGGTGCCAAGCTTTCCAATCCAATCGCGATACCCCTCGACCACCTCACGGCGGCTCCGAGGGGTTTCGCATTTCTTGGCGAACGGCGTCCTCGTGCGACGGGCGTCCTCGCGCGTCACACAATCCTAACCTCGCCGCTCAAATGGGTGCTGCCACGGCGCGCGATACGCACGCTGCAGCAGCGCGGCAGCCGCCGGATTGTCGAGAATCTCGAGCCGTTCGGCATCCCACCGTACCGTCGTGCCCGTTTCGTACGCGATCATGGCCAATTGCACCGTGGCCGTCGACGCGAATCCATCGCGAATCGTGCACGCCGGTTGCTGACGCGACCGGACGGCGGCCAGGAAGTCGGCCATCTGCAGCGTCCCCAGGTCCGCCGGTGCCTCGTGGTCTTCCCGCTCTTTGCCAGGCCGCCACACCGACCAGGCGGCATCTGTCACAAACACAGTCCCCTGCGTGCCGTAGAGGAAGATGCCGTTGTTCCGGTCCGGATCAACTTCGGTCGCGCCCCACAGGCGGTGCCGCCAGTGAACCGGAACCTGGTCGAATTCGAAGTGCACGGACAGCGTGTCCGGCGTGGTGATCTGACCCGCGTAGTGATACAGTCCGCCGGCGGCCGTGACGCGGTGGGGCATGCCCAGCCCCAACATGGTCCGCACTGCGTCGATCAGGTGAATGCCCCAGTCGACCAGGTGTCCATGGCCGCTGGTATGTTCGAGCCGCCAGTTCAGGTGTCCGACCTGGGGGCTGTACGGGATCAGCGGGCCGGGTCCGCACCACAGGTCCCAGTCCAGAGTCGCCGGAGGGTCCTGCGGCGTCGCGTCCTTGAGCCCGGCGTGGTAGTGAATCTGCGCGTCGACCTGCACCAGGTCCCCGATCCCGCCCGACCGCACGAACTGCGCGGCCTGCGCCACCGCCAGGCTCTGCCGGCGCTGGAATCCAATCTGGACGATCCGTTCGCTCTGCTCCACCGCCTGCACCATCGCCTGCCCTTCGCGGATGTCATAAGCCAGCGGCTTCTCGCAGTACACGTCCTTGCCTTGTTGGATCGCCGCCATGAGCTGCAGGGCATGCCACTGCGGCGGCGTCGCGATGATGACGGCGTCCAGCGCGTCGACGTCCAGCAGTTCCGCATAGTGCTTGAACATCTGCGGCCGGCGACCTTGGAGTTTCTCCAGTTCGTCGGCGCTTCGCTCCAGGTGCTCGCGATCCACATCGCACACCGCAGCGATCTCGACGTCCCCCACCTTCAACGCGGCCTGCGCATCGACCATCCCGTACCAGCCGACGCCGATGACCCCCAACTGCAGTCGCCGCGGCCGTTCCTGCGGAGCTGCTCCAGCGGCGACCTGCCACATGGTGGTCCCCACGGCCGCACTGGCGGTAGTCAGAAACGAGCGACGATTTACGCGTGGCATACCTGTGTCCCCCAATCAACCGCGGACGAAGTTCGCAACCGCCAACGCTCGCTCGCGCCGAGTTGACGCCCCTGCGCACGCCGAGCATGCGCCAGGATAGCCGGCCTGTTGGCCGTGGACAACGTCTGGCACAACGCCGAAGTCGGGGAGGCAACACGTCGCACTCACCCGGCGCTTGGCTGCCGGTACGCGTCTGGATCCCGTAGAATGTGTCGGATAGCGTCTCGACCGCGTGTTACCCCCGCATGTACGCCCAGGAGTCTGCCATGCATTCCCGCTGCTCGCTCTGGCTTCCCGTCGTGGCCGGCCTGGTTCTTGTCAGCATGACCGCGAAGCCCCGCGCGGCCGGCGCGACCGACCCGCACACACCAGCCGCGGTCGCCGGTCTGCCGCTCCACAACGATACACCCAATCCGGAAGGAACGCCGCCCGTGACAGCCATCCCGCAACTCGTGGAAGGCGGCAATCAGTTCGCCTGGGACCTCTATCGAGAACTGGCTCGAGGTGAAGGAAACCTGTTCTTCTCGCCCAACAGCATCTCCGTGGCGCTGGCCATGACGTATGCCGGGGCGGCCGGCACCACACAGCGGGAGATGGCCGCGACACTGCACCTGGGCACGGACCCCGACCAGTTGCATCAAGCAATGCAGTCTCTGTTGAAGCAGTGGGCCGTCGAAAGAAAAGACCAGGGATATCAGCTGCGCGTCGCGAACCGATTGTGGGGCCAACGGCGGTACGAGTTCCTCGGGGAGTTCCTCGCGGTAACGCGCGAGTACTACGGTGCGGAACTGGCACGGCTCGACTTCGGACAGGACGCCGAGGCCGCTCGGGGTACGATCAATCGCTGGGTGGAAGAACAGACCGAGAACAAGATTGTCGACCTGATACCCTCCGGGGCACTCAACAGCAGCACGATGCTCGTGCTGACCAACGCCGTGTACTTCCACGGTTCGTGGTCCCGGGCGTTCGACAAGAAACTCACGCGGGACGACGATTTTCATCTCGGAGGCGGCAAGCAGGTGCGAGTACCGCTGATGCACCAGCGCAGCCGGTTCCGCCACGGGGCCGTCGATGGGCTGCAGGTGCTGGACCTGCCGTACGGCAACGCCGACTTGTCGCTGGTGGTCCTGTTGCCCGACGCAGTGGAGGGACTCGGCCAGCTGGAATCCCAACTGACGCCCGAGCGGGTGGGCACGTGGCTGGCGGGCGCGCGGTCTGGGGAGGTCCAGGTGTATCTGCCCAAGTTCAAGGTCACCTCGTCCTATGTGCTCAACGACGCACTGTGCGCGCTGGGCATGCCTTCGGCGTTCGCCGCGGATGCGGCCGATTTCTCCGGCATGACCGGCCAGCGCGATCTGTTCATCTCCAAAGTGGTGCACAAGGCGTACGTGGACGTGTATGAGGAAGGGACGGAAGCGGCCGCCGCGACCGGCGTGATCATGGAACGTACCTCCGTGGCGCCGCCGCGCCCCGTGCCGATCTTCCGCGCCGACCATCCGTTCGTCTTCCTGATCCGCGACAATCGCACCGGTGCGATCCTGTTCCTGGGCCGCCTGTCGGATCCCACCGCGTGAACCGGCAGGGTCGCGCCCCGAAGAGGTCATCACAGAATAGCTATGAGATTCGTCTGGTTCGTCGTGTGCGTGCTTGGGCCTTGCGTGTCGACCGCCGGCCAGACGGAGGAACAAGTCGACGTGCTCCGCGATCCCTGGGGCGTGCCGCATGTCTTTGCCCCGACCGAAGAAGCGGGCTTCTTCGGCTTGGGTTATGCCACTGCGGAAGACCGGCGATTGCAGATGGAGCTGGTGCGGCGCAAAGGGGCCGGCCGCCTGGCCGAAGTGTTCGGGCCGGAGTGGGTCCAGTCGGACCGCGAATCGCGCATCGCGGGGTACCCCGCCTGGAGCCGCGAGGCGCTGGCCAAGCTGCCCGCGGAGATGCACAGCTGGCTCGCTGCGTATGCCGCCGGTGTCAATGCCTGGACCTCGGCGCACGGGGAAGCGGTCGCGTGCCGGTTTCAGCCGCTGGGGGTCGAGCCCGAACCGTGGACACCCGCCGACTGTCTGCTCGCGGCCCGTGCCGCCTTGTCGCTCGGCTCGCCATTTAGTGACCATTCTGTGTCACAATACCACCGGTTCCAGGAACTGGTCGCTCAGGGGGGCGAGGCGGCCGCGGAGCAACACCTGCACATGGCGGTCGAAGAGGCGGCGGCCATCGTGTCGGAAACCGACATGGCCCAGGACGCGGCAGCCTATCAGCGACTGAAGAACCGCCCCCGCATGGGCGGCTTCCGCCTGCAAGGCACGCCGACCGACGGGCCCAAGATGAGCCACGCCTGGGCGGTTGGCGGAGCGCGTTCCCAGACCGGCAAGCCGCTGCTGGAGAGCGATCCGCAACTGCCGCTGAGTACGCCTCCCTTCTTTTACGAATTTCATTTGAGCGCCGGTCCGATCGACGCCCGCGGGCTGGGGATTCCCGGCTGTCCCGGTCTGTTCATCGGCTTCAATCGCCACATCGCGTGGGGCGCATCGGCGCTGGGGACGGGTTCACACGCCGTGTTTCTCGAGAAACTCACCGCGGACGGACAGAGCTACCTGTTTGCGGGCCAGGCCGAACCGTTCACGCGTCGGCTGGAACGCATTCGTGTGAAAGACGGCGCGGACGTCGTGCAGGAAGTGCTGGGCACGCGGCACGGCGTCGTGTTCAACTCGCTGTCGCAGACCACGCGGCCCGGCGAAGCACACGTGCTCTACGATCCGCAGACGATCGACTGCGGCACCACCGTGCGCGCGATGCTCGCCTTCCTCACCGCCAGCAACTGGACCGAGTTCCGCGCGGCGATGGAGCACTACTACGACCCGGGCCTGCACATCGTCTACGCGGACGATCAGAACAACATCGGCTATCAGACGCTCGTGCATCGCCCGCTCACCGTCCGCACGCCGCGGATGGCGCAGGAAGGTTGGACGGGGCAGCAAGAGATCACTGGACGCATCCCACTCGATGAACTGCCGCACATGCTCAATCCCGCGCAGGGTTTCATCAGTCACGCCAATAACATGCCGGTGGGGACCTGGTACCCATTCGACCTGGGATTGGGCACGGGCGGCAATGGCCACACGGGCCGTTCGTGGCGGCTGCAACAGTTACTCACCGGTACGCACCTCTATGGCGTCGAGGACTTTGAGGCGTCCGTGCACCGCGATGCCGTGAATCCGCTGTTGACCGCACTCTTGCCGATTGCGATCAAGGTGGCCGACGAAGACCAGGTGGAAGACGCCACCGTGCAGCGGCTGATCCACGCGGTGCGCGGCTGGGATCTGCGTGCGGAAACCAGAACGGATTATCCCGCGGTGGCCGCGCTCAGTAATGTGCTCACTCCCTATCGCGGATCGGGACTCAACGATCTCTACGGCGCCGGCATGGGTGGCGTGACGAATCTGGCGCGAAGACTGTCGGCCGATTTCGCCCGCGACGGCGCGACACCGCGCGGTGACCGGGAACGAGCCTATCTGAAGCGATGGCTGCAGGCGTCGGCACAAGGGACACCCGGTCGCGGGCGCGCAACCGGCGCCACGGACGATTGGACCGCTCGCATGCGGCAGGGTGCACCGGAAGCCACGGGCCGGACGATCACGATCCCCTATCAGAGCATGATCCCGCTCCAGTTGCCGAAGATCGACCCGGCGCTCGACATCGTGTCTCCGCCTCTGACGTGTCTCGACGCAGGCACCATCTGGTCGCAACCGGGCAACGTCTACACGCACATCGTGGATCTGGCCGAGATCGACAACTCGCGCGCGATGATCGCGCCGGGAAACTGCGAAGATGCGGCCAGTCTTCTCCGCACGGCCGGCATCGAGTTATGGGTCCAAGGGCGCACGCGTCCCGCGCCGCTGTCGCGCGACAAGGTCGAGCAACTGAGGTGCTCCACGACGCGCCTCGAGGTGCAAGCGTACGACGGCCCGCCCGCGCCGCCCATGTGGACGGTCGATCAGCCCGGTCCCGGGGCGCAGTTGGTGGCGGCCATTCCGGCGGTCGTTGCGGCCCCCGACACGGTGCCGGCACGGCCGCGCCCGGCCGCGGCGCAGAAGCCCGATGACCCGCAGCTCGAGGCCGCGTTCCGCGTGATCCTGCGGGCCAGCGGAACGTCGAACGAAGAAGTCGATGCGCAGCTGGCCAAGGCCCGCAAGTACGTCGAGGGCAAACCCGAGTTGATCCAACAACTCCGCGGCGCCGCCGTGCTGGGCATCTATCTCATCGAGGAATCGGCTGCCGGA
>JALOQX010000256.1 GCA_025459265.1 Pirellulaceae bacterium
TGTCGGCCCCCGGGGAAAGCCACGCAAGCGGGTCGTAGGGACGCGCCGCACTCCCCTGGTCTCAGCACTCCACCATGTTGACCGCCAACCCTCCCCGGGACGTCTCCTTGTACTTGCTGCTCATGTCCGCTCCGGTCTGACGCATGGTGGCGATCACGCGATCGAGCGACACACGATGCGTGCCGTCGCCGGCCAGTGCCAAACGCGCCGCGTTGATCGCTTTGACCGCTCCCATGGCGTTCCGCTCGATGCACGGCACCTGCACCAGACCGCCCACGGGATCGCACGTCAGGCCGAGATTATGTTCCATGCCGATCTCGGCGGCGTTCTCCACGTGGGGCACCGATCCGCCCAGGGCCTCGGCCAGCGCGGCGGCCGCCATCGAACAGGCGACCCCCACCTCACCCTGGCACCCGACCTCCGCGCCGGAGATCGACGCGTTGAGCTTGTACAGCAGTCCGATGGCACCGGCCGTCAGGAGAAATCGAATGATCGCGTCCTCATCGGCGGCCCGCACGCGCACCAGATAGTGCAGCACTGCCGGCACGACGCCCGCCGCACCGTTGGTCGGCGCCGTCACTACCCGCGTCCCCGCCGCGTTCTCTTCGTTGACCGCCATGGCCCACATGCTGACCCAATCCAGCACGACCAGCGGATCGCGCAGGTTCACTTCCGGACGCTCGGTCAGCTCCTGAAAGATCCGCGGGGCGCGCCGGGCGACCTGCAGGCGTCCCGGCAACGAGCCCTGGGCGTGACAGCCGCGGGTGACGCAGTCCTGCATCGCGAGCCACACGCGCAGCAGCGCCGCGCGCGTCTCCGCTTCGGGCCGCCAGCACGCTTCGTTGCGCAAGGTCATCTCGCTGATCGTGAGCCCCGATTCCGCAGCCAGCCGCAGCAGATCGTCGCCGCTACGGTACGGAAACGGACGCGGCATCTCCCGCACCGAGGGCGCCAGCCGATCGGCCGCCACCTCCGCCGCGCTCAACACAAACCCGCCCCCAACGCTGTAGTAGATCGACTCGGCCAGCACGGCACCGTGCGCGTCCCGCGCGACAAAGCGCATCCCGTTGGGATGCGCGGGCAAGACCTTGCGGCGGTGATATTGGATCGCGCCGGCCGGGTCAAATTCGATGGCCCGCTCGCCGGCCAGCTGCAGCTGCCGCGTCTGGTTGATCCGGGCCACCCGCGTGGCCATGCTCTCGACATGGACCTCCTCCGGTGTGTCCCCCTCCAACCCCACCATCACCGCGCGATCCGTGCCGTGCCCCAGCCCGGTCAGCGCCAGCGATCCGTACAGGTGCACTTCCACGTGCTCCGTGTCCCGCAACGTGCCGGCGGCGTGCAAATCGAGCACAAACCGCCGCGCCGCACGCATCGGCCCGACCGTGTGCGAGCTGCTCGGCCCGATCCCGATGGTGAACAGGTCCAACACGCTGAGCGTCATGCCACTATCCTATCGCCCCGTCCGCCCGCAGGCCAAGAGAAACCGTCCGGTGAATGGCGAACAAAAGGAGTGCTGCGCTCAGAGGGAACATCCCCTCGTCGCTCGGCGATCCTTTCGTCACTCCTCACCGTCCGGCCTCTGACCTGCGCCCTCGCGGCTCGGCAGGAGCCTCGCCCTCCCGAACGCGCCTCGCCCTCCCGAACGCGCCTCGCCCTCCCGTACGGCTCGGCAGGAGCCTCGCCCTCCCATATGCGCCTCGCCCTCCCACTGTCCTCCGCCCTCCGTCCTCTGTCCTCTGTCCTCTGTCCTCTGTCCTCTGTCCTCCGCCCTCCGTCCTCTGTCCTCTGCCCTCCGTCCTCCGCCCTGCGCCTTCCCGGCTCGGCCCGCCGGATGCCGCCTCCACAGGCGAATAGGCCAACCGGTACAATCGAGGCCGGACCTCTGTCGGTCTTCTCGCGCACAGGACGCCTCGGCAGAACCGTAACCCTTGTCCTGTAGCTGCTCCAGGTGTTCCCGGAGGATGATCATGTCTGTCGACGCTCAGGATGTGCCGTGGCACAGTCTGGAGATTGCCACCGTCGCCACACGCCTCAAGACGCAGTGCGATACGGGGCTGTCTGCCGACGAGGTGCCCGCGCGACACGCCGAGTTCGGGCCGAACGAATTGCAGGCCGCCCATCGCGTGTCGCCGTGGCACATTCTGCTCGAGCAGTTCCAGAATGTCCTGATCATCATTTTGCTGATCGCCGCGGCGCTGTCGGTCTTCCTGGGTCACGGGCTCGAGTCGGCAGCGATCGCCGTCATTGTGCTCTTTGCCGTGCTGCTGGGCTTTATTCAGGAGTATCGCGCCGAGCGCGCGATCGATGCGTTGCGGCAGATGGCGGCACCGACCGCCACCGTCTTGCGCGGCGGGCGGGAATTGGAGGTACCGGCCCGCGAGCTCGTGCCAGGTGACTTGATCCTGTTGCGCGCCGGTGACAAGGTGCCGGCTGATGCGCGGCTGGTCCAGGCGGTGAATCTGCAGGTCGAGGAAGCGGCGCTCACCGGCGAGTCGGTGCCGGTCGAGAAGCACGTCGCCACGTTGACCGACGCCCAGGCGCTGGGGGACCGCAAGAACATGGTCTATGCCGGCACCGCCGTCACGTACGGCCGCGGGCGCGGCCTGGTGGTCGCCACGGGCATGCGATCCGAGTTCGGCAAGATCGCGAAGATGCTCGAGACGATCGAAGCCGGGCGGACGCCGCTGCAGGAGAACCTGGACAAGGTCGGGGGCGCCCTGGCGCGGGCGGCGTTCGTGGTCGTCGCGATCATCGTCGCCTTGGGTCTGGCCCGGGGCCAGGAATTCCTCGAGATGCTGGTCTTCGGCATCGCGCTGGCTGTCGCCGTCGTGCCGGAAGCGCTCCCCGCCGTCGTCACGATCTCACTGGCGATCGGCGTGCAGCGCATGGTCAAGCGGCACGCGCTCATGCGACGGCTGGCGGCCGTCGAGACGCTGGGCAGCACCTCCGTGATCTGCTCCGACAAGACGGGCACGTTGACCAAGGATGAAATGACGGTGCGGAAGATCTTCGTGCAGGGGGAGGAGATCGACGTGACGGGGGTGGGGTATGAGCCCGAAGGTCAGTTCCTGCGCGACGGTCAGGTGCTGACTCCCTCCGGACCGCTGACGCAACTGCTCCGGACGGCCGCGCTCGCTTCGGACGCGCACGTCGTCCAGGTGGAGTCCGAGAACCGCTGGCATGTCCAGGGCGATCCGACGGAAGGGGCGCTGGTGTCGGCTGCCGCCAAGGCCGGGCTGCACAAGGCCGAGCTCGACTCGCAGTTTCCTCGCGTCCACGAGATCCCCTTCACGTCCGAAACGAAGCGCATGACCACCCTGCACACGACGCCGCAGGGTGTGATCGCCTGTGTCAAAGGCGCGCCGGAGATTATTCTGGAGGCGTGCACCCGCCAACAGAGGGCGGACGCGATCGCGCCGCTGGAGGCGCACGACCGCGCAGCGATTGTGGCCGCCGGCCGCGCGATGGCGCACGATGCGCTGCGCGTCCTGGGCGTCGCCTCGCGCCCGGATGCCCAGCTGGACAACGCGGAACACGACCTGGTGTTTCTCGGGTTGATCGGCATGATCGATCCGCCGCGCCCGGAAGCCCGGGCGGCGATCCACACCTGCGAACTGGCCGGCATCCGGCCCGTGATGATCACCGGCGATCACCCGCTGACGGCGCAGGCCGTGGCAACCGAACTCGGGTTGCTCAAGCGCGGCCGCGTGATGACCGGCGCGCAACTCGAGGCGCTCAGCGAGTCGGATTTCGACCACGCCGTGGAGGACATCAGTGTCTACGCGCGTGTGTCGCCCGCGCACAAACTGCGCGTCGTGAACGCGCTGCAGAACAAAGGGCACATCGTCGCCATGACGGGCGACGGCGTGAATGACGCGCCGGCGCTCAAGAAGGCCGACATCGGGATCGCCATGGGTCTGACCGGCACCGACGTGACCAAAGAAGCGGCCGCCATGACGCTGACCGATGACAACTTCGCCTCCATCGTCGCGGCGGTGGAAGAGGGGCGGGGCATCTTCGGCAACATCAAGAAGTACCTGATGTACCTGCTCTCGTCCAACGTCGGGGAAATCGGCCTGATGGCGGGCGCGACGCTGGTGGGGCTCCCGTTGCCGCTCAGCGCCGTGCAGATCCTCTACGTCAACCTGGCCACCGACGGCCTGCCCGCCCTGGCCCTGGCGGTCGATCCCGCCGATCCCGACGTGATGCGCCGCAAACCGCGCAATCCGCGCACCGGCATCTTCACGCGGCCTGTCGTCGCGCTGATGACCATCGGCGGCCTCTGGTCGACGCTCGTCAACCTCGGCCTCTTCGCCTGGGCACTCCGCTCTGACCGCACCAGCGACGAGGCGATGACGATGACGTTCGTCTCGCTCGTGCTGATCCAGTTCTTCAAAGCCTACAACTTCCGCTCCGACCGCCGTTCCGTGCTGCACCAACCGCTGGCCAACAAGTGGCTCAACCGCGCCATCGCGTGGGAGCTGGCGCTGCTGGCGGCGGTCGTCTACGTGCCGTGGCTTCACGAACCGTTCGGCACCTACAGCCTGCCCGCCATCGATTGGGCGATCATCATTCTGCTGGCCGCCACCGTCTCACCCGTGCTCGAGCTGGCCAAGTGGATGGTGCGACGCGGCTGGTTCGGCCAGCTGCAGTAACCACACACCTGGTGCGCCGCGTCGGCTCACGCCGCGCGGCTGGGCCGCGAGCGCCGGTAGAGCGCCACGATCAGGATGACGCCGGCCGCGACGATCGGGAACGGGGCCAGCTTATAGAGCGCGTTGGCGAACGTGGCGTGCTCGGTCGCCGAACGTCCCACCACGTAGGGACCGACAAAACCGCCCAGATTGCCGACCATGTTGATGAAGCCAATCGCCGATGCCGCCGCCGTGGCGCCCAGAAACATGGTCGGAATCGGCCAGAAGGCCGGCAGATGCGCGTAGAGCGTCGGCCCGACGATCAGAATGATCGCCAGCACGGGCAAGATCCACAGGCCGTCCGTGGCAGCCGCGATGGCGATGCCCACGCCCTGCAGCGCCAAGGGGATCGAGACATGTACGACCCGCTCGCCCGTCCGGTCCGAATGCCAGCCGTTGAGCAGCATGCCGAGCAGTGCCATGACGTAGGGGACGGAAGCCAGCATGCTCGCGACCGTGTCACTCGCGCCCGACTGCGATTTGATGATCGCCGGCATGAACATGCTCAGCCCATAGCTGAACACATTCAGACAGAAATACACAACGGTCAGCAGGATCACGACCCCGAAGTGCGACAACAGGATCTTGATGCTCAGGTGCCCGGCCTTCGAAGACGCCTCCTGCTGCAGCTCGCCCAACAGGCTCGCGCGTTCGTCCGGCCGCAGCCACTTGGCGTTCTCCGGGCGGTTCGGCAGGACAAACAGCGTCACGATTCCGGCAACGATCGGCAGCACGCCCTGCAGAATGAAGATCCACCGCCAGCCCGGCCAGCCGAACCAGTTCAGGTGGAGCAACAACCCCGAGAGCGGCAGTCCGAACACCGTGGCCACCGGAATCGCCGCCATGAAATTGGCGATCGCCTTGGCCCGGTCGGCCGCGCGGAACCACAAGGACAGGTACAGAATGACGGACGGGAAGAAGCCCCCTTCGAAGAACCCGAGCATGAACCGGAAGAAGTAGAACTGGTTGATCGGCTCGCTGGGCAGACCATTGTAGAACTCGGCCAGTCCGCGGAACCACGTCAGAGGCGTCTCGCGGCCGAAGAGGCCGAACAACCAGCCGAACAGCCCGTTGGTGAGGGCGTCCAGACCCGTTACCAGGCCGGCATCCAGACTGATCGGGGGCAGCCAGGCGAAGATGCCGCTGGAAATTGACGTGCCGATCGTCCCGATCAGCATGCACGAGAGGCCCCACAGCACCAGGATCCGCACAAACACGTACCGCGCGCCCCACCGCAGGACGCTCAGGGTGCTCGGCACCTCCAGAATCCAGTAGCCCCAGAAGAAGATGCCGGCGCCGAAACCGATCACCGCCTTGGAGAACCCCAGTCCTCCTTCGCTGGGCGGCAGCTCCATGTGCAGCCCCGCCACCGACACGTTCACACGGTCCAGATACGCCAGGATGTACAACATGAACACGTACGGAATCAGATACACGGTGACGCGCCGTCGGGCACTCTCGGCCGGCGACTCCGGCGGGCGGCGCCACACCCGTCGCATGCAGCGATCGGCCCAGGTTTCGGCATGACCCAGCTCAGGTGTCGACATGGCTCTCCATCCCTTCTCCGCCCCGCGGGTGCCGCCCGGGCGGTCCACCGGGTGCTACGAGGTCAACGGCGCGTCGGTCGGCGATAACCCCTGCGTCTGCATCTGGCGCTGAAGTTCATGTCCCATGCGGCTGTGACGATAACCGTAACCCAGGTAAATGGCCAAGCCAAGCGCCAGCCAGATGACGAGCCGCAGCCAGGTATCGATCGGGAGGAACGCCATCATGGCCAGGTTCACCAGGACGCCCAGCGGCGCGACGAGGTACACCGCCGGACAGCGGAACGGCCGATGCACATCCGGTCGCGTGATCCGCAGCAGCAGCACCGACGCACAGACCAGTACAAACGCCATGAGCGTCCCGATGCTCACCATTTCTTCCAGCAAGCGGATCGGCAGGATGCCCGACACCAGGCAGATCGCGGCCCCGGTCAACAGCGTCGATCGATGAGGCGTGCGGAAGCGACTGTGCACGACGCCGAAAATGCTGTGCGGCAAGAGCCCGTCGCGCGCCATGGCCAGAAAGATCCGCGCCTGGCTGAGGAACGTGACCAACAGGACGCTCGACATACCCGCCAGCGCACCGGCCGCGATGACCCACGCCGACGCCTGCAGCAGCGGGCTGCTGTCCAACTCGGCCCGCTTGCGAAAGGCGGCGGCCACCGACGCCTCCAGATCGATCTCCGGGTACGGCTCCATGCCCGTGATCACCCCCGACACCAGCACGTACAGCACCGTACAGATGACCAGCGACGCGAGGATGCCGATGGGCACATCCCGCTGCGGACGCACCGCCTCCTCTGCATGCGTGGAAATCGAGTCGAACCCGATGTAGGCAAAGAACACCAGGGCCGCCCCGATCATCAGCCCCGAAAAACCGTACGGGAAAAACGGGCTGCGGATCGCCTCGTCCAGCGGCTGAAGCCACTGCCTTACCCCCAGCACGCCCAGCAGCCCCCACTTGTGCGCCTCGTGCGGCAACTGCTGGACCGCCAACTGCTCGGCGCTGCTGAGCGACGCGGCCAGTTCCGGGTGCTGCTCCAACAGCGCCGTGCCGCTGGTCAACGGCCCGACCGTGCCGGGCGGCACCTGCGCCGCCACAGCCGGATGACGCTCCAGATAGTCCGTCACGTCCGAGACCTGCCGCTGCTCGACCGGCACGCTCGTCCAGTTCCACGAATCGACATACCGCCAGCCGAGGACGACGACGAAGAGCACCACGACCAGCTTGATGATCACCAGGACCGCGTTGGTCAGCGCGCTCTCACGAATCCCCACCACCAGGATCGCCGTGATGACCGCCATGATCAGGATCGCCGGCAGGTTGACGTAGGCCTGGACCGGCACGCCCTGCACCAGCACAGGCGTGAAGGGATCCGAGAGGAACTGGGGAGGAATGTTCCAGCCGAAGCTGATCCACAGAAACTCGTCGAGGTAGTGAGACCAGTGCGCCGCGACCACGCTGCAGGACATGGCGTACTCCAACACCAGGTCCCATCCGATGATCCAGGCCCACAACTCGCCCAGCGTCGCATACGTGTACGTGTAAGCACTGCCGGCCACGGGCGCCATCGCCGCAAATTCCGAGTAGCAGAAGGCGGCCAGCATGCAGGCCACACCCGCGATCATGAAGGAGACGACCACCGCGGGCCCCGCGTCCTCGGCCGCCACGCGCCCTGTCATGGCGAAAATCCCCGCGCCAATGATGGCGCCCACCCCCAGCGACGTGAGCGATACCGGGCCGAGCACGCGATGCAGCCGGTGTTCGCCCGCCATCTCGGCCAGCAGAATCTCCAGCGGCTTGCGTCGAAAGAATTGCCGCCAACGCATCGGGCCCCCAACGTTCGTCCAAGGGATACAGAAAGTGCGGGCGCAGGGCACGGTCGCGGCGATTATAGCTGCCTGCCGCACAGCCCGAAATACCCGAAGGCAGGGGCAGCAAAGTGTCGCCAAGAAGAGCATCCCTGTCGCACGGCTCGCCGAGCTGTGCTGGCTCGACTCGGAGAGTCG
>JALOQX010000257.1 GCA_025459265.1 Pirellulaceae bacterium
CCCGATCGGATCCGCGATGTAACCGTACACGCTGGTGGCCGCCTGCAGGTCGTCGTAGTGGTAGATGTCCTTCATCTGCGTGAAGCTGAGCTGACCGGGGGCGAGCGTTCGTTCGTGGTGGAAGGTGGCGTAGGTGAAGGGCGCGCCGAACTTGCCGGCGAGAATCCGTGACGGAATGCCGATTTCCCCCATGCAGATGCCGACCGTCGGGATGGAGCTGTTGCGGACCAGCTGCAGCATGCGGACGTTGTCGTGCGGTTCATTGGCCATTGTGGCAATCTTGATGACATCCGCATCCAGCTGGGCCAGGCGCGTGTGAATCTCCTCCAGGTTCTCCGGGGTTTCGCGGAAGTTATGCAGGCTGACGATGCGCTTCGTCTTGCCGTAGATCGGGATCAGCCCGGCGATGTCAGCCTCCAAGTCCACGTACTCGACGCCCTCGGCGATCGCCGCGCGCAGCAGCATCTGCCGCGACTCTTCACTCCCCTCCCACTTTCCCTGGTCCTCCAGTCGCCGGCAGGTGGCGATGACCGGGCAGCTGCGATCCTGAAACAGGCGTTTCAGGTTGATCTGGCGGCGGATGTAATCCAGCCGGATTTCGACCAGCTGCGCACCTTGTTCGACGAGGTGCCGATGTTCGGCAATCACATGCCGGTGGCGACCCCGCGCAATGCTCACGCAAATCATCGGCGTATCCAGACTACGACCTGGCGAAGGCCCGGAGCGCGTCCGGGGGCGGCTCCGCGGGCTCGGTGCCCTCTATTCTAACTACGTCCGTGCGGCTCTGCATCACAGGCGTTTGAATCGCTTGTCCAGCTCCGCCTGCGTGAAGACCAGAGCCGTGGGGCGCCCGTGCGGGCAGTGGTGCGTGTCCTGGTAGAGGTGACGTTGTTCGAGCAGGGCGTGGACCTCCTCGCGCGACAGCCGATCCCCGGCTTTGACCGCCGCCTTGCAGGAGATCATGTGCAGCAACTCATCCAGCAAATCGCGGCGGTCGGGGGACCGGCCGACCACCAGCAACTGTTCGACCACCTGGCGCAAGATGTCCGCGGGGTGGAAATTGGCCAACATGGCCGGGTAGGACGACACCAGGAGCGTGTCGCCGCCAAACGGCTGGACGTCGATCCCCAGGCGGGCCAGGAAGTCGCGTGCCTCGAGTACGGCGGCCACTTCGGGCGGCGAGAGCGAGACCGGTTCGGGCACCAGGAGGCGCTGTGCTTCGAGCGTGCCCGCGAGCACACGCTGGCGAAGCTGTTCGTACAAGATCCGCTCGTGCAGGGCGTGTTGGTCAATGACCACCAGACCGTCCTCGGTCTCCGTGACCAGGTAGCGATTGTGAATCTGCAATCCGTCGCCCGAGCGATGTGAGGCGGCGCTGTGCGGCGCGTCGCGGCGCGCCGTATGCTGCGTCTCGGTGTCGCGGGCTGCCGCCAGAGGCGCTGCCGCGGAGGAGTCGTGAGACCCGAACGGACGAAATGCCGGGACGGAGGTCGGTGGCAGCGGCAGCGGCACCTGGCGGGTGAGGGGGGGAGGAGGAAGCGGTGCGGCCGGCGGGCCCCCCCGCGCCCACTCAACCACGGCCGACTGCTGGGCCGCCGCCGCGTGCAGATCGTGCCCGTGCTCCGCCGCCTGGCCCACCGGTGCGGGCACCGTCGCGCGGGCGGTCAGATCGGTCGTGAGGAACTTGTCGCGGAGGGTCCCGAGCAACTGGCTGTATAGCTGTCGGCCGTCGGCGAACCGCACCTCCAGCTTGGCCGGATGCACATTCACGTCGACCAGCTCGGGAGGCATGTCCATCCGCAGAAACGCCACCGGGAACCGTCCGACCAGCAGCAGTCCACGGTAGGCCTCACTCAGCGCATGCTGCAGTGACCGGTCGCGAATGTAGCGGCCGTTGAGCAGCAGGTACTGCAGGCGGTTGTTGCCGCGGCTGACCGACGGCTCAGCCACATACCCGCTCAGGTGAACGTCGTCCTGGCGACTCTCCACCCAGATCAGGCTGTCCCCCACCTCGGCCCCGAACAGCGCGGCAATCCGTTCCAGCCACCGATCGACCGCCGGCAGTGCGAACACCGGCCGGTCGTTATGCGCCAGATTGAGTGCGATCTGCGGGCAGGCCAGCGCCACGCGGGTGAACGACTCGATGGTGTGGCCCATCTCGGTCTGCGTCGTGCGCAGGAACTTGCGTCGCACGGGCGTATTGAAGAACAGCTGCCGGACTTCCACCGTGGTACCGGGTGGACAGCCGCACGGGCGCACGTCGGCGGCGTGTCCACCGTGGACCTCCAGTTCGGCACCTGCCCCGGCATCCCCGGGCCGACTCCGCAACGCCAGGTGACTCACGGCGGCGATCGACGCCAGCGCCTCGCCGCGGAACCCGAGCGAGCGGACACGGAACAGATCGTCGGCATCGCGGATCTTGCTGGTGGCATGGCTCGCCACGGCCAGCGGCAGCTGGTCAGCGCGCAGGCCGCACCCGTCGTCACTCACCCGGATCAGGCTGCTCCCCCCCTGCTCGACCGACACGTCGACCCGCGTCGCCCCAGCGTCCACCGCGTTTTCCAGGAGTTCCTTGACGACGCTGGCCGGCCGTTCAATCACCTCCCCGGCGGCGATCTGGTTGACGACGCCGGGGGGCAACACGCGGATGTCGGGCGGAGAGGCACAGCGGGACATCGATTCTCGCTTCACGGGAGAGCGTATTTTTCGAGCTTGCGGTAGAGCGTCCGCACGCCGATCCCCAGGATGCGTGCAGCTTCCTCACGATTGCCACTGGTGAGCTTGAGCGTCTGTTGGATGGCATGTTTCTCGTACGCGTCGAGCGGCTGGCCGACAAACTGGTCCAGACACGCGGGCCCGGCCGGGGCGGCCGGGCGCGCGGCCGCCAGCTCCGGAGGAAGATCGTCGACGTCCAGCACCGCGTCGCCGTCCAGCACCACCATGGTCTCGACGGCATTGCGCAGCTGCCGGACGTTCCCGGGCCAATGGAATTCGAAGAACCGTCGCCGCACGTCCGCCGAAAACCGGTCCACCGTCTTGCGATGATGCTTGGCGAACTGCCGCCGGAAATGCTCCATCAGCGGCACGACGTCCTCGCGGCGTTCGGCGAGTGCCGGCAGGTGGACCGTAACCACTTTCAGGCGGTAGTAGAGATCCTCCCGGAATTCGCCCTGGGCAATCGCCTCCTCCAGACTGCGGTTGGTCGCGGAGAGCACGCGGACGTTGACGTCAATCCGCTTGTTGTCGCCGACGCGCATAATGCTGTTTTCTTCCAGCACGCGGAGCAGTTTGGTCTGCGTCGCACGCGGCATGTCCCCGATCTCGTCCAGAAACAACGTCCCGCCGTTGGCGTATTCGAAGGCGCCGACCCGGTCGGTCCGGGCGTCGGTGTAGGCCCCTTTCACGTGTCCGAACAACTCGCTCTCCACCAGGTTCTCCGCGACGGCGGCGCAGTTGAGCGGAAACAGGCGTTTGCCTTTTCTGGGGCTGTTCTGGTGGATGGCTTGGGCGATGAGCTCCTTGCCGGTGCCGCTGGCCCCGGTAATGAGCACCGTGGCATCCGTGGGGGCGATGCGTTTGACGCGTTCCATCACGCGTTTCATGCTGTCGCTGGCATACACGATCCCCTCGAACCCGAACCGTTCGTCCAGTCGCTTGTTGAGTTCCAGATTATCGCGCCGCAGGCGGACGGCGTCGGCGGCGCGCTGCGTCACGGCCCGCAGCCGGTTCGGCGTGATGGGCTTTTCGAGGAAGCTGAACGCCCCCTGCTGCATCGCCTCCACGGCGAGCGGCACCGAGGCGTGCCCCGTCACCATGATCACCTCGGCATCCGGCAGCCGCTGTTTGGCGCGGGCCAGGAGTTCCATGCCATCGACGTCATTCATCACCAGGTCGGTGATCACCACGTCGTACGCATCCTGTTCAATGTGACGTGCACCTTCCGGCCCCGACGTCGCCACGCGGCACGGGTAGCCCACCCGTTCCAGGCTTTCGGCCATGGTCTGAGCCAGCGCCGGATCGTTGTCAACGATCAGGACACGGACGGCGGATTCCGGGGCGGTCGCAGGCGCAGACATGTCCCCGATAATATCAGATTCGCCGCGGCGTGGGGAATTCCAGGGTGAACTTGGTGCCGCGTCCGACGTCACTCTGCACACTGATCCGGCCGCCGTGCGCTTCGATGATCTTGCGGGCGGTGGGCAGTCCCAGGCCGGACCCGCCTTGCTTGGTCGAGAAGAACGCGTCGAACATGTGCAGCGCGGTACGTTCATCCATGCCGACGCCGGTGTCGATCAAGTCCAGTGCTACGCCGCTGCGCGTGATGCGCGTGATGACGGTCAGGGCGCCGCCGTCCGGCATGGCCTCCAGGGCGTTCTTGACCAGATTCATCAGCGCTGCGCGGATCGTCTCCCCGTCGAGCAGCACGCTGGGGAGTTCATTGTCCAGGTGGGGCAGGATCCGCACGCCCGCCTCGCTGGCCTGGATCGCGAAGAGACGCAGGACCGCGGCGAGGTGCTCATTCAGGTTCCCCGGGACGAGGTCGAGCGAGCGGACGCGGGCGAACTTGAGGAAGTCGTTGAGCAGCTTTTCGAGCCGCGTGCACTGTTCGTGCACCATCACGATCCGGGCCCGCGCACGCCGCTCGCGCGGCGTCTCCGCCGCGGCCAGCTCCTCCGCCAGCAGATCCATGTTCATCCGGATCACGGAGAGCGGATTCTTGATCTCGTGCGCGAGCGACCCAGCCAGTTGGGCCAGTTCGTGGTAGTGGGATACGAGCTGCGCGTGGTCCGCCGACGACTCGCGGGCGGCATCGCCATCCAGCGCGGCATCAGTCACGGCACGCCGGTCCCCCATCCCAGGCTCAATCTCGCCGGCGTCCGCGGTCGCCACCGCGATCCCCGCGATCGCCCCCGCGCGGTCGCCGCGACCGGTCGCGCTCCCCACGCTCCCCACGCTCGCCCCGGTCCGCCCGCTCCCCCCGGTCCCCGGCGTCGGCCGATACGAGATCGTCCTTGACCCCCAGTTCCTCCAACGCGCGCCGGCGACTGAGCTTGACCCGGTCGTGGTCGTCGACGCCGATGACCATGACCTTCATTTCATCCCCCTCGCTGCACACGTCCGCGACGCTGCTGACGTACCCGTCGGAGAGCTCGCTGATGTGGCACAAGCCGTCGCGCCCCGGAAGAATCTCCACGAACGCTCCGAAGTCCTTGATGCTCGAAACGCGTCCGGTGTAGATCTTGCCCACCTGGACGGTCGCGGTGCAGGCTTCGATCTGCGCCAGCGCCGCATCGACAAACTCCTTGCTGCTGCCGGCGACCATGACCGTGCCGTCGTCTTCCACTTCGATCACGGTGCCGGTCGTCTCCTGGATCATGCGGATGTTCTTCCCGCCCGGACCGATCAGTGCCCCGATCTTGTCCGGGTCGATCTTGGTCCGCACCAGGCGCGGGGCCCACGGCGAAATGTTGTCCTTGGGGCGCGAGATGGTGCTGAGCATATTGCGGAGGATCTCGATCCGCGCTTCCCGCGACTGGGCCATGGTGGCCCGGATGATCTCCTGGCTGATGCCGCTGATCTTGAGATCCAGTTGAATGCCCGTGATGCCGTTCTGCGTGCCGGCGATCTTGAAGTCCATATCGCCGTAATGGTCTTCATCGCCGATGATATCGGTCAGCAGCACCCAGCGGTCGTCGGCTTCCTGGACGAGCCCCACCGAGATGCCCGCCACCGGGTTTGTGATGGGGACCCCGGCCGACATCAACCCGAGTGTCGCGCCACACACGGACGCCATCGACGACGAACCGTTGGATTCCAGAATGTCCGAGATCACGCGGACGGTGTACGGAAAATCCTCGGGGTCCGGCAGCACCGGGTTGACGCTGCGTTCGGCCAGCGCCCCATGCCCGATCTCGCGCCGCCCGGGACCGCGGATGGGTCGACATTCGCCCACCGAAAACGGCGGGAAGTTGTAGTCGAGCATGAACTTCTTGGAGTATTCGTCGGCCAATCCATCGACCCGTTGTTCGTCGCGGGCCGTGCCGAGCGTCACGGTCACCAGCGCCTGCGTTTCGCCGCGCTGAAACACCGCCGAACCGTGCGTACGTGGCAGGACATCCACCAGGCACTGGATGGGCCGCAGCTCCCGATAGCCGCGTCCATCCGGCCGCGTGCCGGCCAGGATCAAGTCGCGCGTCACGCGGGCTTCGAGCCGATGCCAGGCCGTATCGAAGGCCGCCCGCTGCGGCGCCCCTTCCGCCTCCGGGTCAGGAATCGTCTCCGCCACCGCCTGTTCGCGCACCACCCGCACCGCCTCGGCCCGCGCCAGTTTGCCCTCGGTCTGCTTGGCCGACTTGAGCGCATCGTAGTAGCGGCCGTGGAGCTGGCCGAACAACCCGTCATCCGCCGGCGGTACGAACTCGGTCTTGCGCGCCCCCACCTGCGCCGCGAGTTCCTGCTGCATGGCAATCACGTCCTGGACCAGACGATGCGCGTAGTCAATCGCCTCGGCCATGACGTCTTCGGGCAACTCCCGCGCAAACCCCTCAATCATGGCCACGGAGGAGGCTGTCCCCGATACGATCAAATCGAGTTCGCTCTCCTCCAGTTCTTCGTGCGTGGGGAAGGGCACAAACTGCCCGTCGATGCGCCCGATGCGCACGGAGGCGATCGGACCGAGAAACGGCAGGGGAGCCAACAGCAGCGCGGCCGCGGTTCCGTTCATCGCCAGCACGTCGGCGTCATTCTGCCGGTCGCTCGAGAGCACCACGCTCTGACACTGGATCTCGTCCATATATCCGTCCGGAAACAGCGGCCGAATCGGGCGATCGATCAGGCGGGCGGTGAGCGTTTCCTTCGTGCTGGGACGCCCTTCGCGTTTGAGAAACCCGCCGGGAAACTTGCCTGCCGCCGCAAATCGCTCGCGATAATCACACATCAGCGGGAAGAAATCGATGCCCGGCCGCGGCGGTCCGCTCGTCACCGCGTTGAGGACCACTGTGCCTCCATACTGGACCACCACGGCGGCCGCCGCCTGGCGGGCCAACTGGCCTGTTTCCATCGAGAGAATGTGCTTGCCAATCTGCTTTTCTACTCTTGCCTTCACGTCCAAATTCCTAACTTTGCTTCTGCGCCCCGCCGTGCACACCACGACCGAGAACATCCGGAACGATGCTGCGACAGCGCCGGCCGAGTGGCTCGGCAAACGCGATTCTCGGTAGCCACCAGAGTCCGGCCGCGCGATCCGCGCCCCTCGACGGGAACCGTCGGGCCAGCATCCGCCAGGCAGACGGCGGAGCAACCTCTACTTGCGGATTCCCAGCCGCCCGATGACGGTCAAGTAGCGTTGCGGCTCGATCCGTCGGAGATAGTCCAACAGACGGCGACGGCGGCTGACCATCGCGAGAAGACCGCGCCGACTCGCATAGTCTTTCGAGTGCGTGCGCATGTGCTCGGTCAGGCTGTTGATCCGGGTGGTGAGAATTGCGATCTGCACCTCAGGTGAGCCCGTGTCCTGCTCGTCGTGCCTGAAGTCCCGAATAATCTCGTTCTTCCGCTCTTTCGTGATCGTCATGTGCGTCCGTCGTTTCTCTGCTGCGTCCGGCCGGCCATTCACCTACGTGTCACCCGCCACTGACTGCTCGCTCGGTACCAGTTGGCCAACTACCAACAGCATCCACTTCGAAAATTCCCAGAATACTCCTTGAGCCGGTGTCCGTCAGGACTGTCGCTACGTACAACACTGTTAACAACTTAAGTAGATCAATGTAGCGACGTCGCGGCGTTTTGCAACCGCAAATGAAAATTCGATCGCCGGCCGTGCGGGACGATACGACCTCCGGGGAGTTGGACGGCACGCGGGACTTTTTGAGCGGTGCCGGGCAAGGGCGACCGCACGCCAAGTGCCCGCCGCAGTTCGCGCGGAGAATGCTCCTCCCCCAGATACAACTGTCAGCAATGCAACAAGTTGCAGTCACAGACCACTCGCGCTCGCCGCCCATAACCGCATTTGACATCCCCCGATCATCCCAGCAAGATAGAGGCGATCACACCTCTGTCGATGCGCCCCGAACACTCGTTTCAGCGGGAGGGCGAGGCGACCCGGGAGGGCGAGGCTCCCGCCGAGCCGCGGGAGTGGGAGGGCGAGGCTCCCGCCGAGCCGCGGGAGGGCGAGGCTCCCGCCGAGCCGCGGGAGTGGGAGGGCGAGGCTCCCGCCGAGCCGCGGGA
>JALOQX010000532.1 GCA_025459265.1 Pirellulaceae bacterium
TGGTGCCCGCGGGCAGGGCGGAGACTCGTGAGGGCCATCGCACCAGCGTGGACGGAGTCGTGATTGACTGGCGGGACGACAGCAAATAGCAGACGTTGAGACGATACGGGGACTGGCACGTTTGTCGCAACCGACGGGTAGTCTGCGCAGATCGCTGCGGTCAACAGGTTGGTTGCCTCCGCGGCGCGAGACGTCGCGACGCGCTCATTTCCGGGCATGGGTGTCCGCCGTGGTCGGCGACTGGCATGTCCATCGTCGTCTCCTTCTCGCTTGATGATGCCGTCGCCACAACCGGTTGATGAAGAGGACATGCACGGGTCATCTGTCGGCGATTCTTGTTGGCATTACACAGCCACCTGCCCATTCTGCCTCCTTCCGCGCGGCAAATGTACCTGTCCCCATCGTCTTCACGACCGGCGTTTCGAGCTGCTGCGCCGGCATAACGACGATCGTAATCGCCGTCTGCTCTCGGCTTTCGCCCGGACCGGGAAGGCATTATGACCGATCTTTCGCCTGCCGCTCGGCCCAGCTGATCGTCTGCTGCAACACGCGCCATTGCTCGGCCCGGTCCCAGTGGCGCAGTCGCTTGGCCGATTCCCAGACGATCCAATCACGCATCGTCGCCACGCTGTCGCTCCCGCAATACGCGCTGGAGAGTCGCGATCCTCTGAGGTTTTTGGTAAGGCTCCTCCAAAGCCAGCTGACACAGCAACATGTCTTCGTCGCTCAGCCCCCAGAAGGCCGTACCGTTTGCCGTCGCATCTCGCGATGCACACGCGCGGCTCGTCGCCCAATCCGTCAGGCCCGCGACCGCGCGAAAAATGTCGATCGCACCACTCGGACTGGTCAGACAGAATACCGGCTGACGGTCGAGCCACCCGGGATCCCGCGCCGCCACATCTCCCCAGTCGCCGTCAGCTTCACCCCATTGCGCGTCGAGCGTCTGCAACGCTCGCTCGCAACGGCGGCGATTCGTCTCCTGATCGTCGATCCACAGGTCGACGTCGAACGTTAGGACCGGCTCATGCCGCAGCAGGAAATTCATGCCGCCGATCAGGAGATAGTCGACCTGCGAGTCGTTCATCGTGGCGAGAATACGATCCACATCCATGACACGAGTCTAGTCGATTCTCCGTCTTCAGTGAAGAACCTGTTTGGCATCAGTGTGATTGTCGCGAACGGTGCGGGAGTCATAATGGTGCTGGTACTGGACGTCCGTCGCAAATAGCGAGATCACACATGCTCCAACGGCCGTGCATCCGAGTGACAGCCGCAGTCGTCCTCACCACTCTGCTGGCCGCTCCCGCCCCCGCGCAGATTGCCGGAACCACGGGATTGTGCGAGGAGTCCACCGAAAGGGAGCTTGTGCCGATCCTCACATCCTGCGTGGATGCCGACGCCACGGGATACGGGACGTTTCAGAGCCACAACCAGAAGGTGGTGAGCAACGCGCACGGCGTCTTTCTCACCCATATTCGCCGGCGCAACGAGGCCTATGATGCGCAGCAGTGGCGACTGTCGCGCAGCCGCGACGGGGGCCAGACATTCGACACCGTCTTCGAGGCAACGCATGCGACGAACCCGCCGGCGCTCGAGACCGACCGGGATGGTAACCTGTACCTCGTGCGACCGGATTGGTCGGACGGCCACTCCTACCTGTACAGGTTCTCGCCGCGAGATGGCTACGCGACGCCGTCCGTGTCGGCGATCCCGGGCACGAGCCATGGCAAGTTCGCGATGGAGCTGGACGAACCACGTGGCCGGCTGTACTATTTCAGCGCGAACAACACGTTCAGCGTCATGAACCTGGATGGCAAGGTGACGTCGTCGATCCAGCTCCTGAGCCCTGGACCCCACGCAGCGCTCCAGTATCCCCTGCTGCACCTCGACCGCGACGGCACACTCTACGCCGCCTGGACGACTCAGAAGCACGGCGTCTATCTCTACTGGGACATCCACGTGATGAAGTCGCCCGACGGAGGCGCCAACTGGCAGACCCTCGTGGGAACGGCTCTCGTGCCCCCCATCGTTGCCGACGACGCCGGGCCTGCGGATCGTGTAAGCCTCGAGGACGAGTTCGAGGTTCACACCTGGCTTTCAAGCATGCTGGCCAAAGACGGCAAGCTGCACTTCCTGTACCTGGCCCAGACCGAAGAGCCCCGGCAACATTACGTGCGTTATGATCTCGCGACCGGCCAGCGGGAGCGGGACATCTATCCCCGCGTCGGCGGCAAGAACCTGTGGATGTGCCGGCTTGACGGATTTTTCGCCGCGGATCTGGAGCGACCGGCCAGCCCGTTGTACTGCTTTGCCTCGACCCCGATCCATTCGCGACAAGTCGCCTGCATCGTGAGTCGCGACAACGGCGACACGTGGCACGACTACGGCCTGAGCACCGAACAGTTCGGCTGCCTGTACGCGTTGGGCGGTTGTCCTGCCGTGACGAGTGACGGGCACATCATCGGCTCCTTCACGGACACGTCCGCCGGCGGGAATGCGATGACCGGCGTCGGGGTTCATTTCTTCCGCGTTTCCGTGGCACCGCCGTAGGGTTTCGTTGACCTCGATCAATCGTGTGCCGTTTTCGGTTCGCCGAAGAGCGGCAACGAATACGGATTGGTGAGCCAGAAATTGGACCATCCGCCCTGGTACTCGTCTTCGTGACCCGTGCCGTGAAACCGCGGCTTCGCCTCGCCGTCGATCGTGATCCGC
>JALOQX010000258.1 GCA_025459265.1 Pirellulaceae bacterium
AGCGATGGGAACCATCGGCCGGATTCCGTGAACGGGAAGACCGCCGCTCCTGGTTCTCGCCAGGAGCGGCGGCAATTACCCGACGTCAGTGGCCGCAGCCGTGCTGGCAGCCGCCGGCATCAAGACACTCAGCCGCGCACAGGCACGGCCCGCTCGCCGCACAGGCGCAGCCCAGTTCGTCGCACCGGCAGTCACTGCAAGCGCACGCAGGGCCGCAACAGGCACAACAAGCGGCAACCTGATCCGACGTGGACAGTGCACTGACCGCGAATGGCAGCGCACCGATCAACGCGATCGCGGCAAGAGCCGCACAGATCTTCCGAAACATGATATGGCCCTCATGAACAAGTGAAACAAGGTAGACCTGACTTGTCGTCACGAGGGCATTACTTCCGCCAGACGCACAGCGCCGCATGGAGCCGACTCTGCGTGGGGACCGGCAAGTCCAACGGTCCGCGGCAAGCCGGATGCACCGTCGCCTCAGCGATCCCACGCGGTCCGAGGCCCCTCATGCCGAGTGCGACCGGCCGCGCCTCGGGCTCTTTCGCCGGATCATGACGCGCCGGTTTGCAGCATGGGCACGGCAGACGCTCTGAGCCGACAGGAGAACAGCAGTTCCCCGTCGTCTCGCGCTTCTGTACGCTGCAACATCCGGCGATATCGCGGGTTACGCACCGGCAGGAGGGCTGAGGTGACTCGTCGCACGCACAACGGCCATTCGCGCCCAGGGGCTGCACTGCCAGCACAAACGCGAAGAGCCAAGCATTAAGCTTCCGAAGCCGAGTCCGACTCATACTCATGCCTCATTCTTCGGCGGTCGACACCAGGAGTCAAGTTCGCCATTGCTGTCCAGACGCACTGTTCATGGAGGATTCCTTGTCCACTCCTCTGGGGTGACGGTCGTCACCATACCGACTCACCTGGTCGCAATCGACACGGGGTCGGTGGTAGTCGTGCTGGTCAGCCGTGGTCTCGCTGGAGATGGGCTCGTCGCGTCCCACTCATTCCACGGAGACGCGCGCCACCTCGATCGTGTGCGGCTGCGCCGCATGATCCGGGTAGAGCCAGGCGCCGAAACAGACGCTGACCGCCGCCAGGTCACCCACCCGCACGTGGTCGCCCGGATGACCACGGTCGGTCGGTGTGCCCGCCCAGTGTGGGAAGTAACGGAACGTGTCGAGCGGCACGCGGATGTCCTGCCAGGCGGTCGACACCGGCACATTCACACCCCAGGCGGCCCCGTCGCGTTCCAGCAACACGACCTCGACCGCAGACGTCTGCGAACTCTGAGCCCGGGCGCGTAGGATCAATGCCGTACGCTCGTCCAGGATCTTGCGCCAGGGATCCCACCGCTCGTCGACTTCGTGCCGAAACGACACGGCGCTCGGGGGCGGATCGAATCGCTCCACCGCGATCTGCACGACCTGTTCCCCGCCCTCCCCGGCGACGAGCCGATGGGACAGGGGCACGCTACCCCACGGCTTCACGGGGTCCCGTCCAGCTTCAAACAGAATCATCGGCGCGCTGGTCGCCACCACGTCGATGTGCCAGGTTGGCGACGCTGCCGACGCATCCGCTATGTCCGGAACCGACTGCACCGCGCCCGCCACAGAGACTTCGAGCCCATAGTCCCACTCCCCTTCGGTCAGCCAAGACCCGGGAATGACGCCCGCAAAGTGATAAGGACCGTCCGCGGTCAACTCGATACGGCGGGAAGCCTCCGAGTCGGACCCGTCGGCTACCAGCATCACGCGATCGGGATCGACCGGGCCCGCCACGACAAACTGCACGGGGAGATCGCTGCCGGCCATCCACCGTGCGGGCGGTTCGTGCCGCACCGCCCAGGTCGGATGCAGGTCCGGCAGCGCCACGTATTCACGCAGCCTGACGCGGGCGGCCAAGGGTTCTCGCGGCGCGTGATCGTCCGATTCCCGCGAGCGACTCACCCGATAGACGCCGGGCCGGACGAGGAATCGTCCCGCCTCCACCACCGGTGTGAACATGTTGCCGGCATCCAGTGGCGTGATGTGGAAATCCTCCCGCAGGTCGTTCAGGCGGATCTGCATCGGCCGCGCGCGCCACGCGATCCGTGCCACCTCGCGAGACAAACTGTGCGAACCATACGGGTCGTTGACCCACACCGCATCCGGATAGACCTCCAGCCGCCACGTGCCCGGTCCGAATCGCTCCAGAAAGTATGCGCCGGAACCCGGGTAATCAACCACCGGCGACGAACCGCAACCTATCACGCGCATCAGTTTGTCCACTGCTGGAGGCACCGTGGTCGTGCTGTTCGAATAGATGAACTCCTGCGGTGAGACCAGCTCGCTAAGATCCTCGTCAAAGCTGACGCGAAACCCGTCAAACCGCGAACTCGCGGGATAGGGACCATAGTCTTGCAGGCGAGGCAAGTGCCGAAAGGCCTCGCCGGCAATCAGAAAGCTGACCGCTTTCTGGGGAGTGCAGACCAGATTGAGATAGTGCGTCTGCCAGCCCTGGTTGAAGCGGGCCAGAGGCAGGGGGTCATATTGGAACTGCGTGGCAATCTGGGCTCCTCCCGCCCGGAAGGCGCGTGCCATCGCCGGATACATGTAACTCCCCGGTATGTCGGCCGCGTCAAACTCGTAGACGAGCTTGGCACGCTTGCCGATGGCCGGTGCACGCATGGAGGGATTCCACGGATTGCTCCCGCCATGCTCGTTGACCAAGGGGAGGAAGTCGCGGCGGAGCGATCGTCCGGCCACCAGGCCGCTCGGATACCAGCCGAACGACACGCCGTCCACGTCCGCCTGCCCCACCGCCTCCAGGCGGTCGCACCACCCGTTGTAGAAGATCGGTTTGCGACACCCTGTCGCGCGGACAGCAGCCGCCAGCGTGTTGATGTAGTCGACCACCTGCTGGTCCGTCGTGTTCGCCGGATACAGCGGCTCATTGATCAGTTCCAGGCACACGATCGCCGGATCGTCGCGATAGGACAGACCTGTGTAGGCGTTCTCATGGCTCAGAAACTGCTCCAGATAGCGCGTCTGCAGACGCCGCGCCTCGAGGTCGGTAGTCATCTGCTGCATCGTGAACTGGGTGGAGAATCCCGGGCTGTTGCCCGGCACAGGCCACCACGCGATCGGGGTGAGCACCGTGTAGATACCGCGCTGTTTCGCCCGGGCGATCAGGTAGTCGAGCAGGTCGAGCTGTTCGTTCTCGAGCAGATTCCCTTGCTGATCGCTCACCTCCCGATCGAACACATGCAGTCGCAGTGCGTCGAGTCCGAGACGCGCGAAGTGCAACACGTCTTGATCGATGACTTCCTTATGCGAGGCACCGACCTGACGCACGTCCGGGTAATTGTGCCAGAACGGCGTGTAGTAGTTGACGCCGAAGAGCGCCACTTCCTCGCCGGTCTCCTCCCACCGTAGCACTCCGTGATCATCCACGTCGGCGCGCCGATCCGCCTGCGGCCACGGCCGTTCGGCTGGCGGAGCCGTCTGGATAAACCGGATCACCGCATCGGCGACGGCATCGTCCGGTTCCTCGAATCGCGAGACGAGCGTGCTGTGGTCGCGTCCGGCAAACACCTGGCAGGTGAACTGCTGATTCCCCGCTGCGCGAAAAGCCGCCGCACAATACAGGTTTTCCTCCAGACGCGTCGGCAAGTCCTGGTCGCCCACGATGGCCAGGCAAGGTGGTGTATCCGGACCCGCATGGTGGGCCGGCGCCAGCGCGTCGATCAGCGGCGTGGTGGCCGCGATTCCACGCTCTTCGCGGACGGTGAAATGCGTGAACATCTGCCCGCTGACCGGTATCAGCCCCGCCAGGTCGCTCGGGTCCCTGGCATGGCGACCCAGATACTGCTTGTCAAACCCGACCATCGCCGTCAGGTACGCACCGGCCGAATGTCCCGCGACGAACACCCGTTGCGGGTCCCCACCGTGCCGGCCGATGTGACGCAGCGTCCACGCGACGGCTGCGGCAGCGTCGTCGATATAGGCGGGGCATGTCGCCTGCGGCGACAAACGGTAGTCGACAAGCACGACCGCAATTCCCGCCGTGGTCAATCGCCGCGCCACGCCCGCTCCGCTCTGCCGGTCGCCCTCCTTCAAGCCGCCGCCGTGAAACCAGACCAACGTGGGAAATCCCGACGCGCCGCGCGGATGCCAGACGTCCAATCGGCAGCGGTCCCGTGCGTAATCATCGGGAACCCGTTTGCCGTAGTAGACGATGTCCCTCACGACGACGGTGTCATTGTCAAGGGCACGAGCCATCGCCGCAGGCGCGCAGATCAACACGAGCGAGACAATCGACACCACACGCATCCGTTTACCTCATCCGAGGAACGCGGCTTTCGTCAGCCCCTACGCAGGCTCCCGTGCACCTCACACGCGCTCCATTGTAACGGCGTTGGCGTGCCACTTCGTCGTCCCTGCCTTCTTCCGATCGACACCGCTTCCCGATTGCGGACGACCGTCTCGAATCGGGAGGGGCGCCCGCGCGCAGGCGGCCCTCGGGGGACGGTCAGGAACGCGTAACCGACGATGGGCAAGCGGTTTCGGATGACGAATTGAATACTGCGGGCGCTGGCACATGAAATGCTGCACCTTGTGCGCCACGGCCGCCTTGGTCGGACGTTCATCATTATTCTTATGGGTGGAAACAAGCATGGATCATTCTGACATCGGACGGAGGATCGACGCCACAGCGCTTCGTACGGGACGCCTGCCTACGGACATGACGAAGGCGATCTTGATCGGGGCCGACCTGCGTGGTGTGGACTTGCGACAAGTGCGCGGTCTCACTTGGGAGCAATTGCGGACGGCGGTCCTGGACCCCGGCACGCGGCTGCCGCTGGGTCTGCGGTTGATGTGGGCGATCGAGCGTTTTGTCGAGCGGATCAGTCTGCGCCGCTGAAGTCAGCTCCCCAGAATCACGGCCGGCTGCCAGGGAGGCAATTGCGGAACAGTCACACACACCTCGCCGCTGCCCGGTGTGACGGCCAGCGGCACGGTGCCGTCCCGCGACTGGAGCACGGCGTTGCGCGCCGCGGCGCGCACGCGCAGCTCGAAAGGCTGAGCGTGGTCGAGCGTCGCATTGAGCAGCACGATGGCGTAGCGCTGTCCGTCGGCGCTCATGCGAACGAAAGGTGCCACGCGCCGAAAGGCCTCGATGCGCACCGGCATCTTCTGGTAGGCGAGCCAATCGGCCAGTTCCGTCAACTGGCTCCGCTTGCACAGACTGCCCAGTCGTCGCCAGGGGACGTAGCTGCTCACGGCAACTCGGCCACCCAGAGCATTCTCGTACACGCTCAGGCAGCACCCGTGGTCACGATCGTCGTAGCCGGTCAGTCGCGCGAGTTCGGCCGCGCCAGGCTGCACGAGCTCCAGGACGCGCACGTTATCCGTCGACTCGATCAACGCGTCCCGATGGTCGCCTTGGAATCTCCCGTTGAGGGCGTGTGCCGTCAGTGTCTCGACCGCGCCGCCCAGCACACGCTTGCCGGGACGCACGCCCGTGAACTCGCCGAGACCCCGCGCCCACAACACTTCGAGCGTGCAGGTGTCCATGAGCACTCCGCGCGACAACCGCGACTGCAGTTCGGCGTCAGAGAAGGCCTCGGCGATCTTCCCGGCCAGCAGTGTGCCGCAGCTTGCGCTGCGGATCGGCGTCAGGGGAATGCCCATCTCCACGAGTGCGTTCGGCTGGTGGATGTTGTACACCCCCCCCTCCCAGAACCAACCTGAGGCATCGACGCCCCGTTTGCCCATCAGCGCGTTGTCGTCGGCCGGCCAGTACCCGACCGCGGGCAAGTCCGCCACGTGGTCGACCAGTGCTTCCCAGGCGGGACGCTCGGCAGCGATCGCCGCAACCAGCCCTTGGTAGTCGTCGAGCGTCCCGGTGGCCGCCCCTTTGAGAGCGTTGAACGCAGCACCGTTGCAGCCCATCATCAGCGCCAGGTAGACCTCGTTGAGCACGGTGCGATCGGCTTTGTCCAGCGCCACGTAAGGATAGTTTTCGAGCTCGTACTGAATCTCCGTCACACTGGGGCTGTAGTCGCGAACCTGGCGCCCGACGTCGAGCGCCTTGTGGAAGATGCCGCGAGGCGTCTCGTCGGAATAGAACCCGTGTCCGGGACGCCCTTTGACAGCTTGCAGGGCCGCCGTCCAGCGGTCGAGCGCGTGTCCGCCGTACGTCGAGTGACTCGAGCCGATCGTCATCAGTCCGAGTGCGATGTTCGGGTCCACTGCCCGCACGGCTGCGTTGATATCGCGGCACAGGCTCTCAATCGTTGTGGCGTTGAATTCGACCCAGGCCCGCCGCAGCTCGTGCTCGGCGGGGTCGTTCAGGCGTCGGACAAGCTCTGCGCGATCGCTGCCGCGGCCGAAGGTCGCGAGACAGAGCGGGCAGAAGCAGGGATAGGTCACCCCGTGGTGGGTGGCACGCACGTCGTCATCCACCCAGAGGAAATCGGGTTTGGCCTGCGCGAAGAGCTGATACTTCGCCTGGATGTGCTCGCGGAACGGCACGCTGTTCGGACATGGGCAATGCGTGGACTGCTGGCCATTGTGACCGACGGCCGGCGGCAGCACAAACTCAGGCGACCACTCACCTACCGGGTCGCCGTGTCCCATGGTGCAAAGGACGTTGATACCCACGGAGCGAAAACCGGCCGCGTGCGCTTCGCGAATGCGCCGCGCCATCAACTCGGCGTCACGCGTCATCTCGTCGACCGTGCCAAACCAGCCCATGGCCTCGTGCGTAAAGAGACTCAATTCGTCGCACGCCGGCCGCTGTGCGCCGAGCAGGTCCAGGAGCTTACGCCACTGAGCATCGCTCAGCCATTGCGCAGACCCGATGCGAAACGAGAGCTTCAAGGGGCTACCGGTCCATGGTGCGGCAACGGCCTCGCCGCACGGCAGGGCCACAGTCAGGGCAGGGTCGTCTGGGCTCGCGCGTTCCGTTGCCAGCGCACGGGGGAACAGACTTGCGGCCGCCAGCGACGCGACCGTCGCCTGCACGAATTGTCGACGATTGGTGTCACTCACGCCATCACTCCTCTGTGTTGGTGCTGGTTGCAAGAGGCGCCAATCGAATCCGCCAGTTATCTGCGAGGGGCAGGCGCCGCGTCATTCTAGTCCGCCCGGCAAGCGCCCCACAACACGGGTATACTCTGCTACAATCGTGACGTGTGCTGTGCAACGGGACTTCGTTTGGCAGACGATCGAAGTGCCAGGAGGAGACCACGTCATGACCAGGCAAGCGACTTTGGCCGGGATGCTCGGCGCCGTCCTCCTGCTGCTCGTGGCGCGGGACAGGCTCAGCGCCGAGGACGCGCCATCGCGATGGCGGCCGAACGTCGTCGTCATCATGGCGGACGACATGCGGTGGGATACGCTCGGGGTCGTGCAGCGGGAGCAGGGCCGTCAGGCCCTCTTTCCGTGGTTCCACACGCCGCATCTCGACCGGCTGGCCGCCGAAGGGGCGCGATTTGCCAATGTCTTCGTGACCACCTCACTGTGTTCGCCCAGCCGGGCGTCATTTCTGAGCGGCCAGTACGCCCACCGGCACAAAGTGCTGAACAACTTCACGGACTATCCGCAGGACCTGCCCAGCTACCCGCGCCGCCTGCAGGAGGCCGGTTACACCACGGCGTACATCGGCAAATGGCACATGGGCGAGGACGATGACCGGCAGCGGCCCGGTTTCGATTTCTGGATGAGCCATCGCGGGCAGGGAAACTACTGGGACAACGAGTTCAACGTCAACGGCCAACGCCGCGTGTTCAAGGGTTACTATACCCATGTCATCACCGACGCGGCCGTCGACTGGCTGCGACGGCCGCATCGGCAGCCGTGGCTGCTGATCGTGGGCCACAAGGCGCCCCATGGCGGCCCGATCGTTCCTGAACCGAAATTCGAACATGCCTTCGACAACGAGCAGGTCGTGCGCCCGGCGAACGCCGACCGGTATCGGGCGGCGGACGGCATGCCGGAGTGGCTGGAGGCATCCTACTTCACCTGGCATGGGCTGGGTGGACCCCTGTACGGACAGCGGGATTACGGCAAGTTCGTACGCGCGTATCTCGGCTGCATCGCGTCCTTGGACGAGAGTGTGGGGCGGATTTACGACACCCTGCAGGAAAGCGGGCAACTCGACGATACGCTGCTGCTATTCACCAGCGACAACGGCTTTGCGCTGGGTGAGCATGGGCG
>JALOQX010000259.1 GCA_025459265.1 Pirellulaceae bacterium
CGGCTCGGCGGGAGCCTCGCCCTCCCGGCAGGAGCCTCGCCCTCCCGCGGCTCGGCGGGAGCCTCGCCCTCCCGCGGCTCGGCAGGAGCCTCGCCCTCCCGGCAGGAGCCTCGCCCTACCCAGCGCGCCTCGACCGCGGTCCGACGTCCCCGTTGGTCGATCAACCAGGGTTCGCAAGAGACACGCGCAGTGCTCGTGCGTTATACTGCTCGGGTAACCGCATCCCGTTCCATTCGTGCCGTCAAGCGGCTGACCAGCCTGAGAGGGAGGGGAGAATGATGCTGCGAATCCGACGCGCGCCGCAGGCGACGGTACAAGCGTGGACGATGTGTGCTCTGGCGCTGGGCGGGTGGTTGGCGGTGGCGTTCTACGGGCCGCGGGCCTGGTCGGCTGACAAGCCGTACGCCATTCCGTTTGCCGCCGAGGAAGCGGCGTACGTGCGGCTGGTGATTCACGCCAGCAGCGGCGGCGAACCGTGCATCGACGAGCTGGAAGTCTATGGTCCCGACTCGGAGACCAATTTGGCGCTGGCGGAGTGTGGGGCCGAAGCATCGGCATCGTCATGCCTGGCGGGATATCGGCAGCATGCGGTACCGCATCTGAATGACGGCGTGTACGGCAACGACCATAGCTGGATTGCCGCGTCGACGGGCGTGGAATGGGCTCAAGTCAAGCTGCCCGCGCCCGCGCTCGTGGCCCGTGTGGTGATCTCACGAGATCGGGCCCGACAGTATCGCGATCGGGTCCCGGTCGTGGTGGAGGTGCAACTGTCGCAGGACGGCACGCAGTGGCGCAGCGTCGCGCGGGCCGAGCGACCCGCGCCGCGCGCGGACGGGTACCTGCCGCCCGCCGAGCTGCCGGACCCGATGACCTGGGACGGCCTGCTCGAATACGCATTTCGCTGTGAGCGGGCCACGTGGCAGCGCATGTCGCCGGACGATCATCTCTCGCCGCTGCAGGTCGAACGGCCGGCTGTGCCGGGCGGTGGACCGTACTGGGGCCGGCTGGCCCGGCTGCAGGCCACGGAGCGTGTGATCGTGTTGTTTGAGGAGATGATTGAACGTCTGCACGCCGCCGGGCTGGACGTGGAGCAGGAGCGCTGCGAGGCCGCGGAGCTGCGGCAACGTGACGCGGCAGTCGCCGCATCAGCCGAGGGGACTCCGGCCGCTGATCAGCTGTACTTCGATGCGCGGCGGGCGAAACGCCGACTGTTCTTCCGCGATCCTGCGCTCACGCCCATCCAGCAGGTCCTCTTCGTCAAGCGGCACCCGCTGCTGGCCTCGCACAACTACAGCGACGTGCTCGATTCCCAGTATCGGCCCGGCGGCGGCATCTGCGTGCTCCACGTGCCTTGCGACGTGGACGGACGGCTTGACCCGGAACATGCTCAGCTGCAGCAACTGGTCGACGCGAGTGCCGGCATCGCCCGCGATCCCGTGGCGGACTATGACGCGCAGACCGTCTACTTCGCTTACCGGCGGCAGACTCCTGAAGTGACCGGCTGGGAGTCCTACTGGCACCTGATGTCGGTCGACGTCCGCGGCCAGCAGCTCACCCAGCTGACTCACGGTCCCTTCCATGACTTTGACCCGCTCCCCTTGCCGGACGGTGGCGTCGCGTTCTGCTCGACGCGCTGCAAGGCCCGCTTCCTGTGCTGGCGGCCGCAAGCCTACGTCCTGTTCCGGATGCAGGCGGATGGCTCGGATATCGAGCCGCTGTCGTTCGCCAATCTGAGCGAATGGACGCCGTCGATGATGCGTGATGGACGCATCCTCTGGACGCGCTCGGAGTACCTCGACAAAGGCGCGGATTTCGGACACACGCTCTGGGCCATCCGTCCCGACGGGACCCACCCCGAACTGATCTTCGGCAACAACACGCCGAACTGCTACATCCACGCGCGGGAGGTACCGGACACGACGGAACTGGTCTGCACGCTCTTCTCGCATGGCGGTGACCACAACGGCCCGATCGGCCTGATCGATCTGGCGCGGCGGACGTTTGATCCGGGACGGATCGTCACGCGCAACGATGTGTGGGGGCAGGAACTGTACGATCCCGCCGCACCGCGTCTCAACTCGGAGGCCGTCACCAACATCACGCCCGACGTGCGGCCGCACTACAACATGAGCTGGGCGCGCTATGAGTGTTTTCGCGATCCGATGCCGGTGTCGCGGGACCATTTCCTGGTCAGCCACGCCCCGGCCGACCTGTTTGGACTCTACGTCATCGATCGCTACGGCAATCGCGAGTTGCTGTACCTCGATCCGGCCATGGGGAGTATGAGTCCACAGCCGCTACAGCCGCGCGTCCGCCCACCGATCCTGGCCGGGGCGCGGGACCCGGAGCTGGCATCGGCTGGCCTGGGCCGATTCACCGTCACGGATGTGTATCGCGGCCTGGAAGGTTTCGTCCCGCGGGGCGCGGCCAAGTACCTTCGCGTGGTGGAGGAGCGTCGCGCAGAGCTGGCTCAGCTGCCCACGGGTGAGTATCGCCGCGACTACGAACCGTTTCAGGATTACTACGCCACGCCCGTGCACCATGTGAGCGGTCCCGCCGGCTGGCCCAGCTTTGTGGCCAAGGGAGTGTGGGGCACGACGCCTGTGGCCGAGGACGGCTCGGCCGATTTCCTCGCCCCGGCCGGAAAAGTGCTCTACTTTCAGCTGCTCGATGGTGAGCTCAACGAGCTGCAGCGGATGCGCAGCGTCGTGCAGGTCCAGCCGGGCGAACACCGCAGCTGCATCGGCTGCCACGAGGACCGCCGCGCCGCCCCGGCCATTCACGAACCGCTCGCACTGCGGCATCCACCCCGCCAGCTGGACGCGCCCCCGTGGGGTGCCGGCGCATTCTCCTACGAACAAGTTGTGCAGCCTGTGTGGGACGCCCACTGTGTCTCCTGCCACGCGGGAACTCCCGACGCGCCGCTGGATCTGCGCGGAACGCGAGACGCCCAGCGCGTGCCCGTCTCCTTCCGCGGTCTGATCGAAGGCGGCTGGGTCGATTACTTCGACTGGACCTGGTCCTTGCAGCACTACAAGGCCCAGCCGCTCTCGTTCGGGACGCTCCGCAGCCGCCTGTGGGACGTGCTTCGCGACGCAAACCATGCGAAGGTGCAGTTGAGCCGGGATGAGCTGCACGCCATCAAAGCGTGGATTGATCTTAACTGTCCCCTCTGGCCGGACTACACGAACCGACTGGAACGCGGCGCACCCCTGGCCGCGCGCTGAGAGCGCGCCGCGCTACCGTTGCGACTCCGACAACTGGCGTGATGGACGGACCCTGCAGGTTACGATGCCACCACTCCCTACCGGCAACACGGTGGTGATCAGTTATTGGCCAAAGGCTTCCAGCCACGCCGCCAGCTCGGCGTCGGTCGCAACGCCCGTCGTCTTCGGGGAATCGTCGTCATCTGCCGGCGCTGAACGCGCCTGGCATCGCCGCAGCTGGTCAAACCAACGATGGCTGTCGACGGCTGTGGCGCGGCGACGCCGCGCCACGCGCTGAACCTGATGGTCGCTCGAAACCACGACCAGTCGCCGCGGGGCCGAATCTCGTCGCACCAGCTCGGCCATCAGCGCGTCGGCGTCTTCGTAGCCCACGGCCCAGCAGACGCGCATGCCGTACCGCGTTTCCTCGCGCGGCAGTCCGGGCGGCGCTCCTTTGGCGTCGAAGACGACCGTGGTTGAGGCGAGTTCCGACGCGGGCAGGGATGCGGCCAGCGCCTTGAGCAGGCTGGAACGCGCCCGCTCGAGCGTGCCCGGGCCAATGCCGCGGCCCAGCAGGCCCGCGGCATGCAACAGATTGTAACCGTCAATCAACGTCGCCACTGTGCGGACAGCTCTGGGAGTGTTGTCGGCGGGAGTCGCGAAGCACGTCACTGGACAGGGCCACTTCGAGACGCAGCCATCAAGACATAGTAACCCGAAGCGTGAGCGAGGGAAGGTTGGGGGAAGAGCACGAATGCTCCTCGTTTCCGGTTGTCAGCGATTCGCTTGTCAGCTGCGCATGCGCTCCAGCACGTTACGCGTGATGCGCTGCACGCGCGGATCGGGTCCTTGCGGCGTCGTATAGACCGACGGGCGCACGTAGCCGGGTGGCTCGGACAGGCCGTCCGCCCACCAGCAGGTGGAGGCGTTGAACACGAAATTCCCGCGCGGCCCGGGGTAGATCGTGGCCGTATAGTGGCCGCCGTTGGGTTGGCCGGGCGCTGACTGCGTCGGACCATCGGCCACCACCTCCAGACCGGGAATGTCGGCCGGGTCGCCATGCCACTCCCAGCCGACGAGTCCTGGAATTCCCTCGCCCGCCTGCATCCCGGTGCCCTCGAACAACCAGTGATCGGGCTGGCGGCAGATCCAATCCGCGCCGCCCGTGAACGGGCCCAGATTGCGCGCGCCGACCAGCTCTCCTGAACTGGGACTGGTGTGTGGCAGCGTCTCCATGCCGGCGATGGCCAGCGGATCGCGCGGCCCGTAGAAATCGACCCGCTCGTACGTGCGCAACGCTCCCCGAAAGTCCGGCTGGAATTCGATCCGGCCGCAGCACGTGTTGCCCGAGAGAAACGCCACGTTGACCCCTGCGGCGATCGCCTGCTGCAGATGGCGAAACATCTCGATCGAGTAGTACTCGTCATGCCCGACCGAGATGAAACCGCGCGTGCGCAACAGACCCTGCGGATCGGCGTGCGTATCCAGATTCGAGATGTACGTCACGTCGTCACCGTGCTGTTCCATCCAGTACACCAGCGGGAATTCCCACAGAAAGAACTCGCCCGATCCGGTCGACAGCGGCGCGTCGAGAATCTGGCAGTACTTGCCGTAGGGTCGATTGAAACTCACGGCGACCTGATTGCCCCAGTACCAGACGTTCTGGCCGTCGTCGTAGAGCGCGAACTGGTTGGGCCAGCGATTGTAGGCTTGCCAGGTCGTGTCCGAGCACTGGAGCAGATAGTCCGCGCGGCGATCGTCACGCACGATGAAGATCACGTAACTTTGCCACCCCTCACGCTCGGCGGTGAGCTTGCCGACGTACACGCCGCTGAGCCACTCGCCCGGAATCGTCATCTGCGTGCACGGCTCCCACTGGCAGTCGCGCAGACGGCGCGGGCCAATCTCCGGGTCTCTCTGTGTGCTTCCCTCAAACGGACCCAACCGCAGCAGATGCCGGCCGCCGGCGCCTCCGTAATAGCCCAGGCGGTAGATGTCGATGTGGAATCGCGAGACCGGATTCGTGCTGACGTGGATCGTCATCGTCTCGCCGGCGCGAACACTGGTGCGAGAACAGTACCCTTCAATCCACGGACAGCGATACCGGGTGGCGGGATCCACGCCGGTCTTCTCCAGCAGCCAGTCCCGGGTACCCGGCCGTTCGTTTTCTCGGCGCACCAGGCCGCCGTCGTCACGGCGATCTCCCTCTCGGCACGCGACTGGCCGGCCGCTCAACCACAAGGCAGCGCCAGAGCCCATCAGGCCCGCGAGCAGTTGACGACGCGACAGACCGGGCACGCGACAACTCGACTGGGAAAAGCGCAAATGGTTCATGGCGGCTGCTCCTCGGGGAGAGACTGGAAGTTGAATTGATGGCGGCGCGTCGAGACGCTCTAATAGCTGCTGGATGTCGCAGGTGGCGGTCACCCGGTCCAGTGTATCTGCTGCGGGGCGGCAAGGACATGTCCCGGCCTCGTGCTTGGAGGGAGGTGTTCCGATGGTCTGCACAGCTCTTCCTTCGTGTAATCTCGACCAGTCCGAAACCGGCTGCTGTCCGCGTTTCGACCCCGCGCCCTGGGACAAGCAGGAATTCGTTTTCGACCACTGGCGGTTTGTGCGGGCGACGACCGTGAACTTCCTGCACGTTCCGCTGAACATGGGCGCCATGGTCAAACGCACCTGGGCGAAGATCGCCGCGGCGGAGGCAGCTCCACAGGGCACATTCCTGATGCTCTCGACCGACCCGACCCCCTGGCGCGGCGAACACTATTTCGCCGTGACCAAGGAAGTGCCCGCAGCCGAGAACGTCACGCTCTCCGGCACGTTTCTGACCAAGGTCTTTGAAGGTCCGTATCGCGACGCTCGCCATTGGTGCCGCGACATGCAGGCGTATGTGCAGGCCCAGGGTCGGCCGTTGCGAAATCTGTATTTCTTCTATACAACGTGTCCGAAGTGTGCCAAACACTACGGCAAGAATTACGTGGTGGCATTCGCCGAAGTCGGCTCGTGAGTCGTGGTGCGGCAGCCACCGGCCCAGCCCTACAGGGAGAATCGTCATGCAATGTGTCTGCACCGTGCTCCTGGGGAGCCTCCTGTGCGTCAGCCTGGTAGTGCAGTCGAGCGATGCGACGGAGCCGGCAGCTCTGCGGGTCGGCGCGGCTGCGGTGGCGCTCCAGGCGGATGATGCGATGGTCATCGCCGGCGGGATCGGCCCTCGCACGGTGCAGGGCCAGGAGGGCGAACTGCGCGCCACCGCCGTCGTGCTGGCGGATCGCCAGGGAACCAAAGTTGCCGTCGTCAGCTGCGATGTACTCATGCTGACGCGCGATCTGGTGGACCCGGTCGTCGCCGAGATCGAGTCCACTTGCGGGATCCCCGGCGCACATGTGCTGGTGCACACGACACACACGCATCATGCGCCGAGTACCGTGCGTGTGCACGGGTACGACCGCGACGCGACATTCTGTCGCGAGGTGCAACGTGGCATCCTGCAGGCTGTCCGTCAGGCGGACGAGCAGCTTACCGACGCGGCTTTCTATTTCCAGCGCGGCCAGGAAGCAACCGTTGGCCAGAACAGCCGCATGCTGTTGGCGGACAACACCATCTATTGGGTGGGGTCGTACGACGATCAGGTACGGCCTACCGGTCCCTTCGACCCCGATCTGCCGGTGCTGGCGTTTCGCAGTCCCGCAGGGAAGAACCTGGCGCTCATCTTCGGGCACTCGACGCACACGATCGGCGCCTTGACCGGCAATTTCCGGTCGCCGGCGTTCTACGGGATGGCAGCTCAGAGTATTGAACGGGAACTCGGCGGCACCGTGTGCTTTCTGCAAGGAGCGTCGGGGTCCACGCACCGACTCAACGTGGAACCGCCCGAGGCGGCTCAGCGCATCGAGACCGCCGTGCGCACGGCGCTGGCCGAAGCCACGCTGCAGCCGCAGCCGTGTCTTGCCGCCGCGAAAATCCCCTTTTCGTTTCGCGTACGCCAGTTCGACGAAGATACCGAAGAGGCCGCCGTCACCGCGTATTGCACGAAACGTATCCCAGGGGGAGCCGAAGGGGTCATTGACGTGTTCCGCACGATGCGCAAAGAACTGGCGCCGCTGCAAGGCCAGGAACGGACGACATGGCTCCAGGCGCTCCGCATCGGCGACGTCGTGCTGGTGGGCGTGCCCGCTGAGTACTTCACCGGCCTGGGCGTGGAACTCAAGCGTCGGTCTCCCTTTCCCCAGACGTTCATCGCCGAACTCTCCAATGACTGGATCGGATACCTGCCCGATCGGGAAGGGCATCGACTGGGCGGCTACCAGGTCTGGACCGGCTTCCACAGTTACGCCGAACCGGGGACCGGTGAGCGCGTGATCGAGGCGGTGGTCGACCTGCTGGAGCAGTGGCGCGGCAGTTAGTCAGTCCTTTGGTCGCCGACGTCTTTTGCCGGGAGGTTTTGTCGCCGGACGCTGGCCGGGGCGTCCGGGGCGATAACCGGGTGCGGGAGCGTGCCGGGATTCCTTGCGTTTGCCCCGGTCCTGGCCGGTGTGCGGCCTGACGGTATGCACGTATTCGCCGCGCAGCGCGTCATTCGCGTCGGCGCGGCGCTGCTGCAGCGCCTCGCGCGGCGGCCGCGCGGGGATCAGGCAGTCGCAGCCGTCCCCGATCAGGTCTGACCGTTTGGCTTTGATCAGCGCCTCTCGCACAAGGAAGTAGTTCTCCGGCTTGAAGAACTGCATGAGGGCACGCTGGAGTTTGCGGTCGCGCAGGTGCCGCGCCACGTGGACCGGTTTCTTGGTGAAGGGGTCGAGGCCCGTGTAGTACATGGCGGTTGCCACATCCATCGGCGCCGGAATGAAATCCTGGACCTGGTCGGGCTGGTAGCCGTTCTGCTTGAGGAACACCGCCAGGTGGATCATGGCGTCGAGATCGCTGCCGGGATGGCTGGCGATGAAGTAGGGCACCAGCTGCTGCTTCTT
>JALOQX010000045.1 GCA_025459265.1 Pirellulaceae bacterium
GACCCGGCTCGACAAAACTCGAAAACTTCACGTTGCGGGCTTCTCGCAAGACGACCAGGGCATGCGCAAAACCGTCGGATTTCCGCACCAGCCAGGCCGCGGCCTGGAAGAGTGACTCGAGCATCATCACGCCGGGCATGACCGGGAAGCGGGGGAAGTGATCGGCCAGATATTCTTCGGCCAGCGTCAGGACTTTCACCGCCGTGATGCATTCCCCCTCACGCAACTCGGTGATTCGGTCGATCAACGAGAATCTCACAGTATGTTCGCCTCCACAAAGCACCACAGTATAATCGGCTGCTGCAGCGCCTACAACCGCCGCCCCGCCCGCCCCACACGCGACGCAAGCTGACGCCTCGCCGCCACTTAGAAGCACCGCGGGCGACCCGCCGCGGGCCGGGAAACCGTTTGTCAACGCGGCGGCCGATTGCTACATTGCGCAGCATGCGAAAAGGAATCCCGGTTTCACCCGGTGTGGCGGTGGGAACGGCCTATTGCATCCACGAGATCTACGTGGATCCCGAGACGCCGTGTCTCGAAGACAAGGAAGTCACGGCCGAGTTGGACCATTACGAGGCCGCGCGGGAGCGGGCCATGGCCGACTTGCGCGCCCTGCAGGCCAAGGTCGAATCGCAGGTGGGTCACGCGGAAGCCGCCATCTTCGCCGTGCACGAATCGATCCTCCGCGATGCCACGTTCTCCGACAAGATCCGGACCTGGATTGCCAAGGAACGGCTCACGGCCCAGAGCGCCCTGCACCGGCTGATTAACGAGTACACGTCGCTCTTTGCCCGGACGAAGGACGAGTATCTCCGCGAACGGCTCAACGACGTGCGCGACGTCGTCCTGCGGCTGAACGGGCATCTGAGCCAGGTGACCCGGCGCGGCACGCCGCAGCCGGTCCACGGCCCGTTGATCATCGTCGCCGACGAACTGCTCCCGTCGCAGGTCGTCGCGCTGGGCAACATCGAGGTCAAGGGGATCGTGACCCAGGCGGGGAGTCAGACCAGCCACGCCGCGATCATTGCCCGCAGTCGCGGCATCCCGGCGGTGTCGGGTGTGCCGGGCATTCTGCGGCACGTGAATACGGGCGACACGATCATTGTCGACGGCCGTGACGGGCACGTGGCGATCAATCCGGACGCCGAAACACGCTCGGCCTACCGCAAGCTGGAGCGGGAGTTCTTTCACTTGAAAGACGAGCTGGCGGCCAACCGCGACGCACCCGCGGTGACGGCCGACGGCGTGGCGCTGCAGCTGCAGGCGAACATCAACAGCCTGGCGGACGCTCAAGCCGCTAAGGCCATGGGGGCGGGCGGGGTCGGGCTGTTTCGCACCGAGTATCTGTACCTGACGCACCCCGACGTGCCCGACGAGGAAGAACAGCTCAAGACCTACCGCGCGATCATTGCCGCCACGCCGGCGCACGAGGTGACCATCCGCACGCTCGATATCGGCGGCGACAAGACTGTCCCGTACCTGGGGCACACACACAAAGAAGCCAACCCGTTCATGGGCTGGCGGAGCATCCGCTTGTCGTTCGAGCACCCTGAGCTGTTCCTGACCCAGCTGCGGGCCATACTCCGCGCTGCGGCCTTCGCCCGCTCGAAACGCGGCAAGGTCCGGATCCTCTTCCCGATGATCACCACGCTGGAGGAAGTCCATCGCATCCGCAAGATGGTGCGGCGAGCCTGCCAGCAGCTGGACAAGGAGCACAAGGACTACGTGGAGGCCGACATCGGCATGATGCTGGAAGTCCCCGCCGCGGCGATCTCGGTGGACACGCTCCTGCACGCCGTCGACTTCGTGTCGATCGGGTCGAACGACCTGGTTCAGTACCTGATGGCCGCGGACCGCGACAATCCCAAGGTCAGTCACCTCTGCCAGCCGCTGGCGCCGCCGGTGCTGCGCGTCCTGGCGCGGGTGGTCGAGGCCTGTGTGCGGGCGGGCAAACCGCTCACATTGTGTGGAGAAATGGCCGCCCAGCCGCGCGCCTTCGTCCTGCTGGTCGGGATGGGACTGCGCAGCTTCAGCATGAGCCCGGCGTTCATCCCCTCGATGAAAGACCTGGCCTCGCACGTCACGGTGGCGCAGGCCGGCGAGCTGCTGCAGCGCGTTCTGCAGCTGCGCACCACCCACCGCATCAAACGCTTCATGCGCGATCAGCTCACCCGCATCGCGCCGAGCTCCAACTGGCTGGATACCGAATAAGGCGGAAGCGTCGGCGGTGCGGCCGGCTGGCCGTCTTCACGCGGCCACACCGTTCAGCTGCTGGCCGCGTCCAGGGCTTCCTTGATGCGTGCCTTGGGCTGCACGCCCACGAAGCGCTGCACGTCTTCCCCGTTCTTGAAGACGACGAGCGTCGGGATGCTGAACACCTTGTATTCCTGGGCGATTCCGGGGCTTTCGTCGATGTTGAGTTTCCCGATCTTGATGGTCCCGGCGTATTCCGCGGCCAGTTCGTCGATCATGGGGGCGATCTGCCGGCAGGGCCCGCACCAGGTGGCCCAGAAGTCGACCAAGACGGGCTGATTCGACTGGAGTACTTCCGACGAAAAGTTCTCATCGGTCAAGTGGGCGACGGCACTCATTGTTCCTCACTCCGTGTAGTCACTGTAGTCAGAAAAGGTTGCGGTTACCATTTGAGTCCGAACTGATCGCCGCCGCTGGCTCGGTCCATGCCGCCCCGCAGGGGCGCCTGCCGCTCCTTGGCCCGATCGCGTTTCGGTTCGGGCGTCGTGTCGGCCGGCGGCAGCTCCTCCTCCGGCGCCGGAGCCGGGAGGACGGCCTTCATGGACAAGGCGATGCGCTGTGCGGCCGGGTCGACGGAGAGCACCTTGACGTCCACCTGCTGGCCTTCCGAGACGACGCTGGCGACGTTCGGAATCCGCGCGTGAGACAGCTCGGAGATGTGGATCAACCCTTCGATGCCCGGCGCAAGTTTGACGAAGGCCCCGAACTTCGCGATCCGCGACACCGTCCCCGTGACGACCGCATCGACCGGGAACTTCTCGTCAATGCGGTTCCACGGATGTTCCAGCAGGTCCCGGTACGACAGGCCGATCTTGCCGGTCTGCAGATCGATCTTCTCGACCTTCACGCGGATCTGCTGGCCCTCCTGCAGCACCTCGGATGGGTGGTTCACGTGCTCCCAACTCAAGTGGCTGATGTGTACGAGCCCGTCGATTCCGCCGATATCGACGAACGCGCCGAAGTCGCGAATCTTGCGGACAATCCCGTCCTTAACCTGGCCGACTTCCAGCGAGTTGAGCAGTGCCTGACGGGCCTCTTCCTTTTCGCGTTCCAGCACGGCCCGCCGGCTGAGCACGAGGTTCTTGCGGCGCGGATTCACCTCGGTCACCACGCACAGCAGCTTCTGTTCCAGGTACTCCGCGTAATCCTCCACGCGAAACACGGCAATTTGGCTCGACGGAATGAACCCCCGAATATTCCCCACCTTGCATTCCAGCCCGCCCGTGTTCGCGCCGGTAATGCGTGCCTCCACCATGGCACCTTCGACGAGATCCGACCAGTCCTCGACGTGTGCCGATGCGCCCGGGATCACCAGTTCATAGAGTCCATCGTCGGCGTGGTAACCTTTGACGATGACGTCCCACTGGCTGCCCAGCGCCGGCGGCTGCGGGAACTGCCGCAGGGAGACGACGCCTTCGTGTCGCCCGCCCAGCGAGAAGAACACGTTGTCGCCGTGGATCCGCGCCAGTGTCGCGCGGTGCCGCGACTCGGGTTCAAGCGTCGTGAACGCCGTTTCGCTCACCCCGCCGATGAGGATCTCCTCGAGCGACGTGTCCGAGAGTGCGGCGGCCAGTGCCTGCTCGAGGTCCGGTGACAGCGGCTCGCGCACCGACGGGGGACGCACGGGAGTACGGGGCGGTTCAGGTGCTGTGGGGGGGGCTGCCGCTGCGGGGTCGGCCGCAGGGTGCTCGGAGGCGCGATCTGCGGTCGCCGTCGGTCGGGGTTCGCGGCGCGAGCCCACTTGAATCCGCGGCCGGGCGGGCGCTCCTGGGGCGGCCAGACCGGGGGTACCGCCCGCGTGCGATCCCGCCGGCTCCGGCGGCACTGCGGCTGGACTGGCGGGCGGTCTGCGTGCCGATTCGTCTTCAGCGCCAGGGGTGGCCTCAGGAGAATTGCCGTTCATCAGCTCAGATCCCGGATCGATCCACCATACATTAGCGAACCGACTAGTTTAGCACTGGCCCCGCGCCAAAGATAGGGTTGCAGACCGCAGCCACCGCTCCACACGTGCATGTTTGACTTCTGTTATCGACACGCCATTCAGTAGTCGCGCAGGATTTCCGTGGCGGCGTTTCTGCCGCAGGCGCCCATCACCCCACCCCCGGGATGACTCGCGGCGCCGCAGAGGTACAGGCCCGGAACCGGTGTCCGGTGGTCGGCCCAACCGAGGACCGGGCGCAGCGAGAACAGCTGGTGCAGGTGCATGGCTCCCTGCATGATGTTGCCGCCGGTGAGGCGAAAGGTCTGTTCGAGATCGACGGGACTCAGCACCTGCCGATGCTCGATCAGGCCTGGCAGATTCGGCGCGTACCGTGCCAGGAGCTCAATGCAGCGATCCGCGAACGCCTCTTTCTCGTCGTCCCATCGTCGACCGTGGGCGAGTCGATATGGCGCGTACTGCACGAAGATCGACATCAGATGTTTACCGTCCGGCACGATCGACCGATCGACGCTCGAGGGAATCGTGATCTCGAGCACTGGTTCGCGGCTGGCGCATCCATACTTGGCATCGTCGTAGGCCCGCTCGAGATAATCCAGTGTGGGGGAAATGTGGATCGTACCGTGGTGGTGCGGCGCCACATGGGAGGACGGCAGGGCGGGGAAGTTCGGCAGACCGCCCAGACCCAGGTTGATCTTGGCCGAAGCGGACGAGTAATCGATGTGTGCCACCGCTTGGCGAAATACGTCGGGGAGCACCGTGGGATCGAGCAGGCGCTCGAAGGTCCAATGGGCATCGAGGCTGGAGGCCACGACCTGCGCCTCAACGGTCCGTCCGTCGGCCAGGCTGATCCCCCAGACGCGGTTGCCGTCGGTCACGATGCGGTTGACTTCCGTTTCCCGCTGGATGTCCACGCGCAATTCTTCGCAGGCGCGGGCTAATGCGTCGGCCAGTCCGCCCATGCCGCCGCGCACGTAGCCCCACACGCCGCGGGCGCCGCCGGCGGTGCCCATCACATGATGCAGCAGGACGTAGGCGGTGCCCGGCGCGGAAATGGAGGCGAAAGCTCCGATGATCGCATCGGTGGCCAGCGTGGCGCGGAGCACTTCGGCCTCGAACCACCGCTCGAGAATGGGGCGGGCAGCACCGGCCAACAGTTCGATGGCGGCCGGCAGTTCGGTACCCAGTTGGCCCGCCACGCGATACAGCTCCCACAGCCTGGCGGTGTCCCGCACGCGTTTCACGATCCCAATGCGGCGGAGCTCCGACGGCACGGGGAGCGGATCGGGCGCGGCGGCGGCGAGCACGGGCTCGAGCACGCCGGCGATCCGCTCCAACTGCCCCGTGTAGCGGGGGTACGCGTCGGCATCCCGCGGGCTGAACTTGGCGATCTCGCGGCAGGTGGCGGTTTCGTCCGCGCCCATGGTGAGCGAGCGGCCGTCGAGCAGCGGCGTGAAGGAAGAGGGGATCCGCGGCAGGATCTCCAGCCCGTACTGCTTCAACCGCAGGTCCCGGATGATGTCGGGCAGTAGCAGGCTGATCACGTAGGCCGCCGTGGACACGCGGTAGCCCGGCCAGAGCGATTCCGTGCTGGCGCAACCGCCCAGCACATGCCGTCGCTCGAACACGCCGACCGATTTCCCCGCGCGGGCCAGGTAGGCGGCGGCGATCAAGCCGTTGTGTCCGCCGCCGATCACAATGCAATCGTAGGCTTTTTTCATCGCGCACCGCTCGTCGTGTGGTGTGCCGCACGGACGCTCACGGATTCGCGGGCGGCCCGGCGTCGCCGGTCGCGGAAGACGGGTCCCGCACGTCGTGGAAGAGCATTTCCAGCTCCCGGAGATGCTGTCCGGTCGCCGTGTGGATGATCACTGCCTGAGACCGACCTGCGCTGTGCACCTTGCGCACGCCGAACCCGTGTCCGCGCAAGCGACGTCGCGTCTGCGAGGCACTCAATCGCACGTACAGCCGATAGCCCTTGAGCTGGTTCATGGGAGCGCGCCGGTTCGACAAGTCCACCACTCCCGGACCCGCCCATCGGCCCATATGGTATCAGGGTTTGCCGGCGGCTGCGAGGACATCGATGAGTATTTCCCCTGTTGCGCAGGAAGTCGCCTCGGCGGCGCGGCTCCGCGGCCGACTCCTGGTGCTCGCCGCAGCCGTGTTGTGGAGCACGAGCGGGTTCTTTGCCAAGGCACCGACGTTTGAGTCGTGGCCGCTGGAGCAGCGTGGCCTGTGTCTGGCCTTCTGGCGCGCGTTGTTTGCCAGCCTGCTGCTGGTGCCGATGATCCGGCGACCGCGCTGGCGCGTGGCTCTGGTGCCCCTGGCCCTCTGTTTTGCCGCGATGAACTACACCTATCTGACGGCCATGACGCGGACCACGGCCGCCAATGCCATCTGGCTCCAGAACACGGCGCCGGCCTGGGTGTTTCTGCTGGGCGTGGTCTGGTTCCGGGAACGGATCCAGCCCGGGGACTGGTCGCTCGTCATCTGCGGCATCCTCGGCGTCGGCTTCATTCTGCTGTGCGAGGCGCGCGGTGAACAATGGTCGGGCGTGATCTTCGGACTGCTCAGCGGACTCTGTTTCGCCGGTGTGGTCCTCGGAGTACGGCACTTGCGCGGTGAAGATGCGGCCTGGCTGATCAGCTTGAATCTACTGGCGACCGCGGTGATGCTGGGCCCGCTCGCACTCGCCGCCGGACCCTGGCCCAGCGGACGGCAGCTCGTCTACCTTGCGGCGTTCGGCATGCTGCAGCTGGGATTGCCCTATCTGCTCTTCGCGCGCGGCGTGCGATCCATTGCCGGGCACGAAGCGTCCGGCATCGCGCTACTTGAGCCGATTCTCGTGCCCGTTTGGGTGTTTGTGGCCTGGCACGGCGAGCCGACGTATCAACCGCCGCGATGGTGGACGTACGTGGGCGGCCTACTCATCCTGACCGGGCTGTTGTTGCGGTATGCCGGTTCGTTGCGCGCGTGGCGCGCGCCGGACCGCGGCGGGCGCGGCAGCGCTGCGCCGGACGCTGTCCCCGGCCCGCGGCCGAATCCTGCCTCGGATGATTGCTCCGGCACTGCGCAGGACCGATAATGCGCGGGACGTTCCGACACCTGGGAGATGCAGACATGACACGCACACCGCGGATGCGGCGGCGTCGGTTCCTGGCCACGGCGGGCGCCGTCTTGGGCGTCCCGTACTTCGTCCCCGCGTCCGCCCTGGCGCGGCGTGGACGCCCCGGCGCAAACGACCGACTCGTGGTCGCCCACATCGGCGTGGGGGGCATGGGACTGGGACATCTGCAGCGCATGACCGAGTTCCGTGCGGAAGGACGTGTCCAGATTGCCGCCGTGTGCGATGTGGACCAGCGGCGCGTGGCGGCGGCGCTGGAAACCGCCGGAAGTGAGGTCACGCCCTACCGCGACTACCGGTATATCTGCCAGCGCACCGACATTGACGCCGTCGTCATCAGCACGCCCGACCATTGGCACGCGGTCCAGACCGTGCACGCCTGTCAGACCGGCAAGCATGTATACGTCGAGAAGCCGGCGAGTGTGACCGTGCGGGAAGGTCGCGCCATGGTTGACGCGGCCCGCGCGGCGGGATGCAAGGTGCAGGTGGGCGCGCAGGGACGCACGGGCTGGGGCGCGTACTACACCTGTCGCGCGATTCGCAACGGCATCGTCGGGCAGGTCGACAAGGTGACCTGCTGGCACTACGCCAATCCGGTGGGCGGTGACCAGCCGGACACGCCGCCGCCCCCCGAACTGGATTGGGACCTGTGGCTCGGGCCGCTGCGCTACCGGCCGTTCAACACCGCCTACTGTCCGGGCACGTTCCGCTGGTTTCTTGAGTCGGGGGGCGGGCAGATCCGCGATCGCGGGGCGCATCAATTCAGCACGATTCTCTGGTGCATGAATGCCGACGGACCCCGCGACTTCACGGTCGAGGCGACCGGTGCCGCGCCGCCGCGGGGACTGTGGGACTGTCCGGTCGACATGCGCGCCACGTTTCAGTTTCGCGATCCGGCCTGGACACTCGTATGGGAGCAGCCGGGTGAGAAGCTGGGCCAGCTCGAGTTCGGCAATGTCTTCTGGGGCGCCCAGGGCCGGCGGCTGATCCTCGAATGGGAGGGGGCTTACAAGCCTGCGGAGCCGGAGGCGGTTCAGTTCGTGGTGCCGCCGGGCGGGTACGAGCCGTATCGGACCAACGAGTATCCCGACGACTTCAACAAGAACCATATGGCCGACTGGTTCAAGGCCATCCGCGAACCGGACTACCTGCCGGCGGTCGACATCGAGATCGGACACCGCACCGCGACGCTGTGTATTCTGGCCAACCTGTCGTACGTGCTGGGGCGGAAACTCGCGTGGGACGCGCAGGGCGAGCAGGTGGTGGGGGACGCGCAGGCCAACCGGCTGCTCGACACGCCGCAGCGCTACCCTTACTGCGTGTGAGGGCCGGCGTGCGGATCGCGGAAGTGGAGCGCCGCGGTGGGGCACGCCGCGACGCACTCCGCCGCCACACGCGTCAGGGCCTGATCCAGCGCGCCCCCGAAGGGGACCTGCAGTTCCACGTGGAAGCCGCGCCCGACGAAGGTCAGTCCCAGCGGTTCGCGGGCGGCCGCCGCGATCTTGACGCACAGTTCGCACTTGATGCACTTGCCCGGCTCAAACAGCACTGCGGCCGCACGCCCGATGACCTCGTACGGGCGTCGTTCGCCGTCAAAGCGCGACGCGTCGGCCTGGTACATGATGGCGTAGCGTTCGAGTTTGCAGCTGCCATGCGCCACGCAGCCGCAGGCCAGGCAGCGGTTCGACTGGTCGGCGGCGTCCTCACCATGGTAGCTGGTTCCGGGCGCGGGGGTCGTGTGGCACGCCGCACCGGCTCCCGACACGAACTCCTGGATCTCCTCGGAAGTCAGCTTGTGGATGCGCGACGAGAACGGCCGCGCCGGCCCGCGCACCTCGCGACCCGATACGTACTGATCGATCGTCTGCGCCACTTCCTTCCCGTCGGCGGTGCTGCGCACGACGAGCGCCTTGCCGCGAACCAGATTGCCGGCGGCGAACACGCCCGCCCGCGGTGTCTGGTACGTATTGCGATCGATCTCCGGACCGCGCCGCGCAACGGGCAGCCCCCAGGCCTGGATCTGGGCGGCGTCGGTCACGCCGCAGGCGAGCAGGACGGCGTCGGACGTGGCGGCCAGTTGCTCGAGATCCGCCTGCGTCGCGAGGCGCGTATTCCAGCGTGTGTCGACGCCCAACCGCAGAATCTGATCAATCTCCGCATCGAGCACGTCCGCGGGCAGCTCATCCGGGCCCGGTTCGCGCCGCAATCGCCCGCCGGCCCGCGGGGCCTGGTCGATGAGCGTGCAGGCGTGACCGCGCTGCCGCAGGTAGTAAGCCGCCGCCAGGCCGGTCGGCCCGGCGCCGACGATCGCGATCCGCTTGCCGGTGTCCGGCCGGCACGCCGGACGGTACGGGTCGTCGCTGGCCAGATCCGCATCGGCGACGTAGCGCTTCAGTTCGCAGACGGCCACGGGGTCGTCCGCGGCGTTTCGTCGGCACCCTTTCTCGCACGGTTTGGGACAGACGCGGCCCAGCACGGCCGGCAGCGCAATGTCCTGCTTGATCGTGGCAATCGCGTCGCGGATCTGGTGCTGACCGATCTGCCGCAGCATGAGCGGAATATCCATGTGGGCTGGGCAAGCGAAGTAGCACGGCGCCAGGCAGTCGCCGACGTGGTCGCTCAGGAGCAGTTCGAGGGCCGTGCGCCGCATCGCACTGACCTCGGCCGTCGCGTTGTCGATCTGCATGCCATCGACCACCCGCGTGGCGCAGGCTGGCACGTATTGACCGGTCTGCCGATTCCGCACCACGCACACCAAGCAGGATGTCGAGGGCTCGTATCCCCGGAGGAAGCACAAGGTGGGGATCTCGATGCCCAACTGCTCGGCTGCGTCCAGAATCGTGGCACCAGCGGGCACCGGTACGTGTTGGTCGTCGATGGTGATGTTGAGCATGGGGATCGCCTGGTTCCGGCAGGGTCAGGAGACAATGTCCACGGCATGGGTCGGGCAGACCTGCCGGCACGTATCGCACCGGGTGCAGAGCTCCAGGTCGACCCGATGCACCTGATAGGGCGTCATCGGGATCGCGTTGACCGGGCAGTGCTGGGCGCAGAGCGTGCACCCGATGCAGTCCCGGTTGATCTGGTAACGGATCAGGGCGGTGCACTTGTGCGCGGGGCACGTGCCGCGCAAATGCGCCTCGTACTCCTCGCGGAAATAACGCAGTGTTGACAACACCGGATTCGGGGCCGTCTTGCCCAGGCCGCAGATGCTCCCGGCGACCACGCTGCGTCCGAGCTGTTCCAGTTCCTCGAGGTCCCCGCTGCGCCCCTGCCCGGTGCAGATCCGGTCCATGATTTCGAGCATGCGTTTGGTGCCGATGCGGCAGAACGTGCACTTGCCGCACGATTGGTCCTGGGTGAAGCGCAGGAAGTACCGCGCAATGTCGACCATGCAGTCGGTGTTGTCCAGCACGACCAGTCCGCCGCTGCCCATGATGGCGCCCACGGCGACCAACGCTTCGTAATCGACGGGCGTCTCGGCCAGCGCGGCGGGCACACAACCGCCGGACGGGCCGCCGACCTGGACGGCCTTGAACGTGCGTCCCGGGAGCACCCCGCCACCGATGTCCTCGACAATCTGCCGGATCGTGACCCCCATCGGCACTTCGATCAACCCGCCGCGCTGGACCTTGCCGGCCAGCGCAAACACCTTTGTGCCCTTACTGGTCCCGGTCCCCAGCCGCGCGAAAGCATCGCCGCCGTGCCGGAAGATCCAGGGGAGACAGGCCAGCGTCTCCACGTTGTTGATCAGCGTGGGGTATCCCCAGAGTCCGTGTTCGACCGGATAGGGGGGACGCAGGGTGGGCGTGCCGCGATGTCCCTCCAGCGACTGGATCAGCGCCGTCTCTTCGCCGCAGATAAACGCGCCGGCGCCTTCCATGATCCGCAGTTGCAGGTGCAGGTCGCTCCCGAGCATCTCGCGGCCGATCAGGCCGTGTCGCTCACACCGCTCGATCGCCTCCCGGATCCGGGCCACCGCCAGCGGATATTCGGCGCGAATGTAGAAGATGGCCTCCCGGGCCCCGATCGTGTGCGCGGCGATGGCGATACCTTCGATGATGCGGTACGGGAAGGACTCCAGCAGCATGCGGTCCATGAACGCGCCGGGATCGCCTTCGTCCCCGTTGCAGATGACGTATTTCGTGTTGCCGGGGGCCTCCAGCGCCATGTGCCACTTCCGATGCGTGGGGAATCCGCCGCCACCGCGCCCCCGCAGGCCGCTGCGCGCGACCTCGTCGACGATCTGGGGCGGTGTGAGTTCCTGGACGCAGCGGCGCAGCGCCGCAAAGCCGTCATGCCGCAGATACTCGTCCAGGTCCAGCGGGTCGAGGTCGCCACAGCACTCCGTGGCGATGTGCTTCTGCGGTCCCAGGAACGCGCACACTGGCGGGTCGCGCAGGTTGAGCCCCAGCGTCTCGGCCGCGTCGGTCGTCTCGTCCGAGTAGCAGCGATCGAGCCACTGCGACAACCCGTAGCGCACGCGACGCACCAGGCTGCGGGGACGGAAATGACGCAGCACGATGCGCCGCACGTCCGGTGGCTGGACGTGGGCGTAAAAGGCCGAGTCGCCCTGGGGTGTGACCAGCTGCATCAAGGGCGTCTGATGGCACATGCCGATGCAGCCCACGCGCTTCACGGCCGCCGAAACGCCTGCCTCCTGCAGCACGCTGAGTATTTCGTCGTGCACCAGTCCGCTGCCCTGCGCCTGGCAGCACGATCCCAGCCCGATGCGGATCTCGCCTGCAGCCCCGGCGGCGTCGGCCCGCGGGGACAGGGGCCGAGCGCGACGAGGCGCCGGAGTCCGCAGCGCCTGGGCCAGCAGCTCCGGAATGCGGCGCGGCGTCACCCGGCCGTGCGTGGTGTCATCAACCTGCACGACGGGCGCGAGCGTGCAACAACCCAGGCAGGCCACCGGCTGCAGCGTGAACTCGCCGCGCGCGTCCGTGTCTTCACCCGGCTGCAGGCCCAACTGCAGGGCCACGGCGTCCTGGACCAACTCCGCACCTTTGACGTGACACGCCGTGCCGCGACAGACATGGACGATGTGCCGACCCAGCGGCTGATGCCGGAAGTGCGTGTAGAACGTCGACACACCCGTGATCTGGGCCGGTGTGATCTCAGTCAGCTCGCAGATGCGCTGCAGCACGCGCTCCGGCAAATACCGATAGTGGTGCTGCACCGCCTGCAGGATCGGAATCACCGCGTCCGGACCCGTGCCGCACTGGGCAACAATCTGCTCGACGTAGCTGAGATCAAGTTCGGTCGTAATCATGCACAGACCGGCACCTAAGGTTTTCCAATGCAGTACAGGTGTTTCTCGCCCCGGACGTAGATCCGGCCCGGTTGAAACGCCGGACTGGCCTTCACCGCCTCGCCTAGCTCCAGTTCCGCCACCCGCTCGCACGCCTCCCGCGTCGGTCGCAGGATCCACGCCTTCCCCTCCTCGGAAAACACGTAGACCAGGTCGCCCACCTGGCTGGGTGAGGACGAAATCTCCGCCAGCAGATCTTCTTCCCAGAGCGGGTCGCGCGGCACCGTCGGGTCGGCCTCGGGGCCGCCCGCCGCCCGGTCAAAGCAGCCGAGCATCCCATGGGCGACCAGCACCACGAACTGGTCCGTGACCAGCGGGCTGACGATGTCCGGCACGTCGATGTCGGTGGTCCAGAGGATGTGCGTATCCGTCACGTCGCCAGTGCCGTCGGCACGCACCGCGGCGAACCCGCCCATTTCGTTGGCCGCGTACACAACCCCATCGACATAGACCGGCGATGGGCCGACCTCCCCGCCCAAACACTTCGCCCGCCATAGTTCACTGCCGTCAGCCGGAGCGTAGGCGATGATCCAGGGGTTGACGGCGGTAATGATCATCCAGCGTCCGTCCTGATCCACCACCAGCGGCGAGGCCCAGCTGGCCGGTACCGGTCGTGGCACCTCCCACGCGATCTCGCCGGTCGCGCCGCGCACGGCCAGGAGGCGCGACAGGCCAGCCTGCGCCGTAGCCTGATCCAGCTGCACGATGACCAGGTCCTCGTGCGTGGCGAGCGAACTGGCATGTCCGTACGAGTTCTTGGGCAGACCGAGGTACTTGTGCCAGGCCCGCTGCCCGTCCAGGCTGACTGCGACCAGATCACCCGTGGGAAATATCGCATACACCCGGACGCCGTCGGTTGCGGTGGTCGGCGCCGCGTACCCGGTAGCCTCCATCACCTCCAGTTCCCCGGCCTCGGGCCGGGTGGGGGGCAGGTCGTGTCGCCACACGAGCTCGCCCGTCTCGGTGTCGAAGCAGAACACGGCCTGCTCGTCTGCCGTGGCGCCTGAGAGCAGCACTCGGCGTTCCCACACCAGCGGCGAGTTGTTCCCGGGCAGCGGGACGGCCGCTTTCCAGCCGATGCCTTCGCCGGCCGGCCCGTTCCAGGTCGTGGGGATCTCGTCGAATCGCGCGACACCCGACCCCGTCGGGCCGCGGAAACGCGGCCACTGGGTCCGGTACACTTCATAGCCCGGCAGTGCCGCGTCGGTCGGCGCCGCTGCAGCTGGCGCTGCGTCGGTGGCCGACGCTGGCGCCGCGGCCGGCTGGCCGTCCGATTTGCCGGCGGGTGGTAACGGCGCGGGCGGGATTGTGTCCGACGCTAGCGTCAGGGTGGTCGGCGGGGCAATCGGCGCAATGCGCAGGGCAACCACGCCGAGTGTCATGGCGAGGACGCCGACGACACCGGCCGCCGCCCAGGCGGCAGCACGCTGTTCCACCCGTTCGCGATCGCGGCTCGTGTCGACCGGGCCGGGCAGGTAGGCGTGTGGTCGCTGCGCCGCAGCCCACCGGGCGAAGACGAAAGTCAGCGTCACGCCACCCAGCAGCAGGTACATGCCGACGGCCAGGAACCGACGATTCCGGAAGTACTGCTCCCGCAGGTGCAGATCCAGTGCGCGCAGCGTCTGACGTGTCTCCTCGTCCGCCGGACGTTCCCGCAACTCCGCTCGCAACGCGAGGTACTCCGGCGTATCAAACAGCTCCAGCTTGCCGCGGCCCGCGAAGTCCAGCACCATCAGCACGGCGACGACCAGCGAGAACAGGCCAGCCACATAGGCGGATCGCACCAGCGTGGGATACGTGAGTGTCCACCTCATGCCGCCGGTTCCTTCACCATCTCGGACACGTCGCGGATCAATCCCAGCCGCACCAGTTCGACCGGACAGGACGTGAAGCAGCGCCCACAGGAAACGCAGCCGGCCTGTTCGGGGTGGTAGTCCGTGCGGCGCCGACGCACGGCGAGATGAATCAGCTTGACGGCCAGCACGAGGCCCATCCAGGCTCCGAGCCAGCCGCCGATGCGCACGAAACGCTGCTGCTGGGCGATCGCCTCGTCGTAGAGCCGTGCCAGCCCTTGGCCGGTGTTGCGGAACGCATCGCTGGCGTACGTCGTCTGGATTGTCTCGCCCGCCTCTTCCTGCTGCACCTGCTGCGCCAGACGCACCGTGGGATGGAAGCGGGACAACGGCACGGCCCACCACGTTCCCAGCCAGGCCAGGACGGCCACGATCAGCGGCGCCGCGGCCAGCGTGCCCAGCAGTGCCTTCTTCCCGCGCGCCCGCTGCTGGGGCGTTTGCGGCACGGTCGGCGGGTGAATCGCGCCGTAGGGACACGCCTCTTCGCACAGGCGACAGGTGATGCACTCGCCGGGCACAATCCGCAGGTGCCACCTGGCCACGCGGGAGAGCAGCCCCAACACGGCGCCGTACGGACAGAGATAGCGGCAATACGGGCGACCGACGAAAACGGCCACGATCGCCACGCACGCACTGAAGACCAGGATGTTGGCGTTCCCTCCCAGCCGGAAGAACGCCACAAACGGATCGTAGCGGCAGATGATGAATGCCGTCCCCGTGGCGGCGAAGACCATTGCCGCACCCAGGTAGAAGAACGGCACCAGCCCCAGCGACTGGTCGAGCCAGCGGGGCACGGGATGCGGTCGCACGGCCAACAGCTCCTGCATCGCCCCCAACGGACAGACGCTGGCGCAGAAGGTCCGTCCGAAGAAGAGCGTGAAGATCAGGGGCAGCGCGAAAAAGGCCAGCACGCTCCACGGCACGGCATACGCGCTCTGCGCGCAGGCCAGCGCGACATTCTGCAGCGAGCCGATCGAACAGACGCACCCGTGCCGGACGAATCCGAACCAGACAAGGCAGGCGACGGTCAGGACGAGCATCCCCCGCCGCGACCGCCGGACGAGGGCCAGATAGGTGGCCAGGACCAGCGCGATGGTCAAGAGTCCGACATCCAGGGCTTGCCACGACGACGGATCCGCGTGCGGCACCTCGGCAGTCGGAATCGCGTGATCGGAGAACGACGGCGTCGGAATCAGCTCCGCCGCCGCCGTCGTCGTCGACAGCGGCACGAGCAGACCGGCAATCAGCATCCGCACGCACGGTTTCATGGCTGGTACACTTGCTCGAGAAACGCCCGCGCCGCGTCCTGCCCGGGCCCGGCGGCCTTCTGCTGCAGCAGGGCCAGCGCCTGCCGTTTCAACCGATAGGGCGTTTCCCCGGGGAGCCGGTCGAAGGCCCGACTCGGACACGAGACCGCGATCGCGCACTCGTTGCAGTTGACACACCGATCGTGCATCACCTGCAGATACAACGAGCCGTTCATCAGCGCGCAGCCTTTGACACACACGCCGCAGCCGATACACAGCGGCGTGTCGATCGTGTACTCGTAGAAACGCTGCCCGGCCTGCTCCTCAATCAACCGCCGCACCAGCGCCCCGGTCGGACAGAGCTGGTTCTCGGCCGCCGTGTCGACCTGCTGATAGTCCGTCGCCAGGTACCCCGTACAGATGTCGCAGTAGCCGCACATGTCGAAGCACTGCACCGCCTTGACGGCCGACTCGTCCAGCACGCACTTGGTGGCGCAGTTGCCGCATCCGACGCACTTGTCGGGATCGAGCTGCCAGCGCAGATCCTGCGGGCGACCCCGCTGACCCGCCAGGAACCCGACCCCCGTGCCCAGCGTCACCGCGCTGGTCACGCGGATCGCATCGCGCAGGAACCGTCGCCGATCGGCAGAAGCGATCAGGGCCATCAGCGGCCCCCTTTCTGTGCGCTGTGGCGGCGCGTTACGGCCGCGGGCGGCAGGGCACACGCGACCAGGTCGGGGCAGTCGCCACAGCGCTGGTCTAAGCGCGGGCAGCTGCGCACCTGTCCCCGCGCCGCCAGCAGGCCGATCGTGCCGGCCACGCCCGCGCAGGCGGCACCGCGCAGGCATGTGGTCAGCCACGTGCGCCGATTCTCCATCCGCGTCCGGAGATGGTTCATGTTGGATCTCTCCCCTCCGCCCGCGGTTGGAAGACCCGCACGCGGCGCTGTTTCGTGTCCAGCACCAGCACGGCCCCGTCCGGCCGCACCGCCACGTCATAGGCGCGCCCGACCGCGTCACCGCGCGCGTCCACCAGTGCGGTGGCGTTCAGGCCGAGTTCGCGCGGCCCGGCCACCACCGTCTCCAGCTCGCCAATAGCGGAAAACACCTTGATGCGGGGAATCCCCTTCTCCGAGGTCACGAAGCGACCGTCCGGCAGCCGGGCCAGATGCGCTGGATTGCAGCAGCCGAAAAAGCCCGCCAGATCCGAGCTCGCCTCACCCCACATCGACTGCAGTTCGCCGCTGAGGGAATAGCATTCGATCCGCCGCATGCCGGAGTTGACGACCCACAATGTCTCGTCGTCGCCACAGACCACATCAAAATACGGGCTGGGGAGGACAAAGCCGGGCATGTTGCGATCGGGATCCGGTGTTCCGATTCGCTGCTGGACGGTGCCCGCCAGGTCACAGATGCGTACTTCGCGCAGTCCCGCGTCGGCGACCACCACGTGGTGTGGTGTGGCGGCCAGCGCCGTGATCACCGACTTCTCTGCCAGCTCGGGCCACTGACCCAGAACTGCACCGGTGGGACTGACGACGACCACGCGCCGGTCGCCCGCGACGACCAGTCGCTCGACCGTGCCAGCCGCGTCGGCCAGCGCGGCCAGACAACGCGGCGGTTCGGGCAGCGCGAGCGTCGCGAGCAGGACGCCGTCGGCGGCTACGTGAGCCACCGCCTGATCGCCCGCCACATAGAGCGTACCATCCGGCGCAGCCACGAGCGCACGCGGTTCCTCCACGTGCGTCGGCAGCGATCCCTGTTCGGTGTACCCGATCGCCTCCGCGGGCACCTGCGCCTGCGCGCCAAGATCCAGTTGGAGCCGGGCCGGCACGGACGTCGCCTGTTCCCCCCAGCTGTCGAGTCGCGTCAGCGCATAGGCGCCGACCGCCAGCGCGACCGCCACCACTGCGCCCGCCATCCTGCCGCTGACCCAGCCAGCTGCCGGGCGCACCGCCTCCGCCGCGTCAGGTGCTGTCTGTCGATTCGGTTCTGCCATCGGCGGGTTAACCTCCTTCGCGCGCTGCAAGGTCAAGGCACACCATGCGCGTCATGTCGCGCACGATCAAGCGACCCGCCACACACGCCATGGGAGCCCACGCGTCGTGTCCGTCGGCAAACACGCGGTGGCGCGCCAACGGACGATACGCCGTCGTGTTCGCTTCGGCCATGACCAGTTCCCCATCGTTGCCCATCGCCAAGAGCAGGTCGTCGGCCACCAGGTAGGGACCGTGACCGAAGCGATCCTTCCCGCTGGTCCAGATTTCGCGTCCCTCCAGGTCCAGGCACACCAGCGGCCCGCCGCCGTGCTTGCGGACGCCCAGCAGATGCCCGTCGTAGAGCACCGGGGTGTGCTGCTCCGAGTTGAACTGCCGGGGCGTCAGCTCGAGGACCTTCTGCGCGACGATGCCGTCGGGACCGGGCAGCAGTTGCAGGACGAGACTGCCGACCTTGTTGCCGTAGCCGCTGGACAGAAAGAGCCGGCCGTCGGGCAAGACCACGGGCGAGGGGGATGTGGCGAACTGTTCTGTCCACTCCGTCGACTGCCAGAGTTCCCGGCCGTCGTCGGCCGAGACACCAACCACTGCACTGCTGGCACAATACACGTACATCCGCTGGCCAAGGTGTTCGAGCGGTACCACCGAGGCGTGCGTCATGGTGCGCCGCAGCGGATTGGGCGTTTGCCAGAGCGGCTCTCCGGTCGCGATGTCGACCGCCAGCAACAGCGCGTCGGGACCACCGGGTGCCAGGATCAGCCGCCCCTGGTCGATCAAGGGACACTGACCGGTATACCAACGCGGCACGACCGTCCCGTAAGTCAGTTCCAGGTCGATCAGCCAGCGGCACGCGCCGGTATTGGCATCCCAACACGCCACGTGGCAGCGCGGGCCGATGGTCACCACGGCATCGCCCAGGATAGCCGGTACGGTGCGCGACATGCCGTGATTGCGCATGACGGCTACCGGGTAACTGTTGTGCCAGATCTCCCGGCCGTCATCGAAGGACAGGCACCTGAGCGTGTCCGCGCCTGCGAGCTCATCGTAGTCCAGCACGTAGACGCGCCCCGCGTCGACGGCGGCGCCGGCGTAGCCTTCTCCCAGCGTGACAGTCCACAACACGGGCGGTCCTTCCGGCGGCCAGCTGCGCGCCAGGCGCACCGGATCGCGGCTGATCGCGTCCCGCGCCGGCCCGCGGAACCAGGGCCAGGTCCCCGCCACCGCGGAGGGAGCCCCCGGACCAGCCTGTGGTGCGCCTGCCACGGGGGCGGAGGCAGGTTCCTTTCCCCGCGCACCAGCCTCGGCGGGTTGATCCAGTCCAGCCAGCCGCAGGGGGAGGTCCTGCGGCGTGCCGGTGGTGAGCCACAGGCCGATCACCGCGGCGCCGAGCACCGCGATGGCCGTGGGTATCAACGACTCGGTGAATCGCGCGTTCACAACCGACTCTCAGCCCCGAGGCCCGATGACGCACCGCCCGGCTCAGCCCGCACACGGCCTTCATTATACGGCGCACGGCGCGGTCTGGCACGGGGTCAGGAGCCGCAGTTGAACTCGGCGAACAGCCACTCCGGAACGCGTTGGACAGCGCCCGTGCGGTCGACCAGTGCCAAGGTGACGCGCGCCGTCGCCAGCCGCTCCGCCTCGCGCGACAGGACGTATTCGTGTTCGATCTTTGCGGCGGTGACACGGGTGATGATCGTGCGGACGGTCAACTCGTCGTCATACCGCGCAGGCTTGTGGTATATACACTCGGCCTTCACGACGACTGCGAACGTGCCCTGCTCCTCCATCTGGCGATAATTGCCGCCGGAGGCGCGCAGCAGCTCAGTGCGAGCGATCTCGAAGTACGTGAAGTAATTGGCGTGATGCAACAGGCCCATGGGGTCCGCATCCTGGTACCGTACTCGAATCCGCGTCTCGTGTTCGCGCAACACCCTCGCGCCCCTTGTCCCACGCCATCCGCTGCGGACCTGTTCACGGAGGCTGCGTCCGCGCGGCTGTTGGTCTCGACACGTGCACCCGACCGCCCCGCAGGATAGAATAGCGGAGTGATCGGTTGCGGGTCAGGGACCTTGCCCATGCGTTTGAGAATTCCGACGTCACGCTCCGCGGCGGCGCTGGTCTGGTCATGCAGTTGCTGGCTGGCCTGTGCGGCGTGGGCGCAGGTCGACTACGAGCAGCCGCCGATCAGCTATCTCGATAGTCCTGTCCAGGACCGCGTGGCGCAGTTCCAGGAGCGCCTGGCGGCGGGCGAAGCGCGCCTGGCACACGCCGCTCCGACCGGCTACCTGGCCGCCTTCCTGCAGGCGCTGGACGTGCCCGTATCGTCCCAGGTGCTGGTGTTTTCCAAGACGAGCCTGCAGCAGACCAAGATCACACCGCGTCGCCCGCGTGCCCTCTACTTCAACGACGACGTGTACGTCGGCTGGGTGCCGCGCGGAGACGTGCTGGAAATTGCGGCGATCGATCCGCAACAGGGGACCATCTTCTACACGCTGGATCAACACCCCCTCGAGGACCCTCGACTACAGCGGCAGACGCATAATTGCCTGGTCTGTCACGCGTCCTCCCACACCGAGGGCGTGCCGGGCCTGCTCGTCCGCTCCGTGTTCCCGGACCGGAGCGGCCAGCCGGTCTTGAGCGCGGGCACGTTTCGCACGGACTATCGCAGCCCGCTGCGGGAACGCTGGGGCGGCTGGTATGTGACCGGCACGCATGGCGCACAACGGCACATGGGAAACGTGTTCCTGCCGACCGACGGCCGGCCGGAGGACTTGGAAGTGGAAGCCGGCGCGAACGTCGTCGACCTGCGCGAGCGGTTGAATCTTGAGTCCTATCTGTCGCCGCACAGCGATCTGGTCGCGCTGCTGGTGCTGGAGCATCAACTGCTGGTCCACAATCGGCTCACGGCCGCCAACTACAGCGCGCGCCTGGCGGCGCGCGACGCACAGATCATGAGCGCGGCCCTGGGGACCGACCCGGCCGTGGAATCGGACTCCGTGCGCCGCCGCCTCGATGCCGCCGCGGACAAGCTGGTCGCCGCCCTGCTGCTGGTCGACGAGGCGCCGTTGTCGGCCCCGGTGCGCGGTACGAGTTCGTTTGCGGCCGACTTCGCGCAGCGAGGACCGTGCGACGCGCAGGGGCGCAGCCTGCGGCAGCTCGATCTCGACTCGCGGCTGTTCCGCTACCCCTGCAGCTACCTGATCTACTCCCCGTCGTTCGCGGCGCTGCCCGCGCCGGTGCGCGACCGGGTGCTCCGACGGATGTGGAGCGTCCTGCGGGGCGAGGATCAGTCCGAGCCGTTCCAGCACCTGTCGGCCATGGATCGCGCGAATATCCTGGAGATCCTGCGCGCTACGCTGCCCGATCTGCCCGCGTACTGGCACCAGCGCTGAACAGAATCCCCCCACCCGACTCCCCGCCGCTGAGCCGCGCGACTATCATGGGAAAGCCCTTGCCGCACCGGACCGGCAGCCGCGTCCGCCACGTGGGGCACCTACAGCCAGGACCCGGTGGGCGGTCGATACGCAGCTTCAGTTCAGGAGAGTCCCCGATGCCGAATCGCGTGTACCAGAAGATCGAAGTCACCGGCACGTCCGCGACGTCCGTCGAGGACGCCGTCCAGAACGCCGTGGCCCGGGCCACCCAGATCGCCAGCCAGCTCCGCTGGTTCGAAGTCGTGGAGACGCGCGGGCGCATCGACAACAACCAGGTGGCCGAATGGCAGGTCACCGTCCGGATCGGCTTCGCGCTGGACGACTGAGCCGCGGTACGCCGTGTGACGACATGCGCCGCCGCCGGCGGCACACAGTGCCCGCGCGCTGCAGCGCGTAGGCGGCTGCCTGACCCGCTTTGCTGCGATCAGACGATGGGCACCCTCAGCAGGACGCTCAGCAGCTGCGACGCGGTCTCCTTGTCCCCCTTGAACAGGGGAGCCAGTTGGAGCAAGCCGATCCCGAGCCCGACGAGTGCGGCGCCGATAGCCAGGTAGATCACAATTCCGGCGACGCGGTCCCACCGTGTGGCAATATAGAGCGGCGGCAGGACGAGACAGATCAGCCCCTGCAGCAGCGACTCTGTGAACGCCGAGAACAGCAACCGCAGAAAGTAGACGCCGGCCAGCAGCCCGCCGCCCACCTGGAGCGCCACGCCCGAGTTCTCCAAAACGCTCTCCTGTGGCATGCTGACCATGCCGACGGCGAAGCCCATCAGCCCGAGGAAGGCCAGCAGGATCATCCACCACGGGGCGCCCGTGGCGAGCCGTCTCTGCTCCAGTTTGTCCAGGGCCATCTGGCGTTCGGCCGCGTCGAGCATCGGGTGCCCGTGCGTCGGCAGCTCGCCGAGATCCTCCTCGTCCACCACGACTTCCGTACCGATGCGCGTCTTGAGTCGGTGGCCCAACCGCGTATCGTAGCCACACATCACGCAGAGAATGGCTGCCTCGGACATTTCGGCACCACATCCCGGACAACGCCGAACGCCCGCGCGCATCCCCGCATCGTCCAAAAGCGATGACACCGCCTTCCCCGACGGCGCCGCCGGCGCCTGGGAGGACGGGATCGTGAGGACGGCCTGGCACTTGGGGCACTTGACCCGCTTACCGGCCAATTCGTCCGGGGCAGCAAACTGCTGCCCACAAGAACAAGCAACTCGTATTGGCATCGACCACCTGCAGCCATGGTGAAAGATCGTTCCGGACGCCCGCCGGGCCCGGCCGTCCCCCGCGCGACGGCGGTACGGGCAGGTCCAAGGCATATTCTGCACGGGACACTCGTGTGAAACAAGCCACGCCGCGCGGTGCCGGAGGGCTGCCAAAATGGCAGGGCCTCACCGGCGGCCTGCGCGCTGGCCGCTCTCGCCGTCGCGGCCGGACAAGCCGATGGCGCCCCGGCGGCGGTCGGCGAAAGCCTGCGGAAAAGGACTCCGGGCCGAAATCTCCGGCAGATTGGCGCGGAAGTTGCCTTTGGAGCGGGGCACAGCCACTGGAGAGCACCAATTTGGCAGCCCGGGCCGGCCCGACGGGGGGCGGCGGGCGAGCGACGCGCGCCAGAGATCATCGATATCGACCAAGGGAGGTAGACCGCATATGTCGACTGCGACCAAGAAGAGTACCGGCAAAAAGATCCGGCTGCAGCCGTTGGGGGACCGCGTGGTGATCGAGCGGGAGTCGTCGGAGGAACGCACCGCGGGCGGTCTCGTGCTGCCCGACTCCGCGAAGGACAAGCCGGCCCGCGGCACGGTCATCAGCGTCGGGGACGGCAAACTGCTCGAGGACGGGACCCGCGGCAAGCTGCAGGTCAAGGTCGGCGATCGTGTGGTGTTCAGCAGCTATGCGGGCGAGGCGTTCAAGGTCGACGAGCAGGAACTGCTGCTGATGCGGGAAGACGACATCCTGGCGATTCTCGAAGGCTGACGTCCGCGAGCCAGGTGGTTACAAGGCAGACGCGTTGCGAGGCGCGAGCATCCATTGCGCGGACCTCGGACGTGCATATTCGGGAGAAAATACCTATGTCCAAGATGATTGCATTTGATCAGGAAGCGCGCGACGCGCTGCGACGGGGTGTGTCCAAGTTGGCGCGAGCGGTCAAGGTCACGCTCGGTCCAAAGGGTCGGAACGTGATCCTGCAGAAGAGCTTCGGCTCGCCCACCGTGACCAAGGATGGTGTGACGGTCGCCAAGGAGATCGACCTGGAGGACGTGTACGAGAACATGGGCGCCCGCATGGTGCGCGAAGTGGCCAGCAAGACCAGTGACGTGGCGGGAGACGGCACGACCACGGCCACCGTGCTGGCCGAAGCCATTTTCAACGAGGGGCTGCGGGCGGTCGTCGCCGGCGTGAATCCCGTCCAGATGAAGCTGGGCATCGAACAGGCCGTGGCCGACATCACCGACAAGCTGCGCGGCATGTCGATCAAGGTGAAGGACAAGAACGCGATGGCCAACGTGGCCTCCATCGCCGCAAACAATGATCGCGAGATCGGCGACCTGCTGGCCACGGCCATGGAAAAGGTCGGCAAGGACGGCGTGATCACCGTCGACGAGGGGAAGAGCCTGCAGACGGAAGTCGAGTGGGTGGAGGGGATGCAGTTCGACCGCGGCTATCTCTCCCCGTATTTCGTGACGGAGCCCCAGACCATGCAGTGCGTCCTGGAGGACTGCTACGTGCTGGTCTACGAGAAGAAAATCAGCAGCATCAAGGACATGGTCCCGCTGCTTGAATCGGTCGTCCAGCAGGGTCGGCCCTTGCTGATCGTGGCCGAGGACGTGGAAGGCGAAGCGCTGGCCACGCTGGTCATCAACCGGCTCCGCGGGACGATGCAGTGCTGTGCCGTCAAGGCGCCCGGCTACGGCGACCGGCGCAAGGCGATGATGGAAGACATCGCCATTCTGACCGGTGGCACCGCGATTTTCGAAGCCCTGGGCGTGAAGCTCGACTCGGTGTCGTTGAGCGATCTCGGCCGTGCCAAGAAAGTCATCATCGACAAGGACAACACGACGATTGTCGAAGGGGCGGGCAAGAGCGCCGACATCAAGGGGCGGATCGACCAGTTGCGGCGTGAGATCGAGAACGTCACGAGCGACTACGATCGGGAGAAGCTCGAGGAGCGACTGGCCAAGTTGGCGGGCGGCGTCGCCAAGGTGAACGTCGGCGCGGCCACCGAGAGCGAGATGAAGGAGAAGAAGGCACGCGTCGAGGACGCGCTGCACGCGACCCGCGCCGCGGTGGAAGAGGGGATCCTGCCGGGCGGCGGCGTCGCCCTGCTGCGAGCGGCCGCACAGGTCAAGCCCGGCGAGAACGTCACCGAGGGCGAGAACATCGGCTACAACATCGTGCTGCGGGCCTGCCGGGCGCCGCTGAGCATGATTGCCGACAACGCCGGCAAGGATGGTGGCATCGTGTGCGAGAAGGTGGCCGAGGGCAAGGGCAACCTGGGCTACAACGCGCTGACCGACACGTACGAAGATCTCGTCAAAGCCGGTGTGATCGACCCGACCAAGGTCGTCCGCACGGCGCTGGGAAACGCGGCCAGCGTCGCCACCCTGCTGCTGACCAGCGACGCGCTGGTCGCGGATAAGCCTAAAGAGGAAAAGGCCAAGGTCGGACATGGTGGTGAGAACGACATGTATTGATCCGCCTCGCCACGTTCCGTCAGAGACCGATCCAGCGGGCCCGGGCCACGGGCCCGCTGGCGTTTCTTGCACCGCGCCGCGCCTCGATGCTGCTCCCCGCCGACGTGCGCGTCGGCGGCTCGTGGGACTGGTGAGCTCCAGGCGATACCGGCCGACGACGCGACGCCGCAACCGCCCGACGCGATAACTGACATCGGATGTATCACGCCGCCTCGGGGAGGTTCGCGAGCCGGGATCCGGTGGAAGCAGACATCAATCGCTACCGCTACTCCTATGACTGTCCAACGAATGCAACCGACCCATCGGGATTGGACGGTCCGGGCCCGAGTCCTGAAGCATATTTGCACTGGTGTCGGGAAGAAAGACGACGACACGACCGGGAGTTTGCGATCAACCTGGCAAGATTCAAACAGCAGTTACTGGCATGCTGCGAAGCATCGAACTTGCCCTGTGGCGAGTGCGAAAAGGAGGTCGACGAGATCCTGTCGGGTCTCGAGCGAGCATAGCGTCAGATTTGCGACAGGGGCGTGCCATGTTACTTGCGTTTCAATGGCCCGGTATGTATTGATTGCGAGGAAGCAGTTGAGAGGCATGGCGGCCGGACTGGTCGTCCAGGCAGCGGTTTCGATTTCGGTGGATGCGCAACTTTCGGTCCCATTATTCCATGGCTGGATATAGAGGTTCCGATTTTTTTGCCCACGTCTGGGGTGGAATTAATTGCAAAGCTACGGGGGAGATTTTCACTATTGATTTCTGGGAAGGGGGAACAGATTTCTGGCGCTGCGGGCCGGACGCGTTCGGGTGGGAGTGCGAACTTCGAGGAAGACAAGGTAACAGATAGGAGCTCGCCATGTGGGAACCAGACGACGAGAGTGACGATGCATCTCCCAATGAGACAGCAAGAGGAGTGGCTGCGGTTGTTTCTCTCCGGCGACAAATGCGCGTGCATTGTATCGGCGGGGGACGGATCTCGAGGAAATGTCATGTGGTGTGTCGGTCCGGATCGAGGATATGTTCCGAACGAATTTCGGCTGTACACACGTGATACGGAAATACTTCCCCAGGAGGATAGGGGAGTAAGGGCGAGAGGGGCGGATCTGTTTAACCGCCGGGCCAGAGTCCGCCGGCAGGCGGACGGCGGCCCGCGCGCTGCACGCCGGCGGCTCGCACCTGCACCTGTGCCACACGACACGCAGCGCTCATCCTGGACATCCTGTCCATCCTGTCCACAAGATCCAGTCACGTCCGTCACCGCCGGCTGGGGCGGCCTCGGCCTGCCGCGGGTGTGGTGGAGGCTCTGGGACTCGGCCGCCGGGAGTGGTGGTGGCCGCACGTAGCCGATGGTCTTCTTCCCCCCGGTGACAAGCACCGGGGGGCCGTTTTGGCCGTAGCCGATGATCTTCGTGCCCCATGACCCGAGGTCA
>JALOQX010000533.1 GCA_025459265.1 Pirellulaceae bacterium
GGGCCAGACCCGATCGGCGGCGGCCCGGTGCGCACGTCACCTATCGCGCCGTCTGTGTGGTCCGCGAGGACTCCGCAATCCGCACCGTGGACGACTTGCAGCGGGAGGCGAACAACGAACATCTGCAGTATCTGTTTGTGCATCCCTTCTCCTTGTCCGGTCGCATTGCTCCTGAGTTGGCGTTGCTGCGGGCCGGGATGGTGGTGGACCGCACGCAGACCCGTTACACGTATGGCGAGCTGGAGTCACTTCGGCAGTTGAAACTCGACGCGGGCCGGAGAGTCCGTGTGGCGTTCGTCTCGGATGAGGCCCTGTCCGATGCGCCCGAGACCGTGGCCGGCTTGAGAAACGTCGACTTCCCGCAGCTCGACAGCCTGGACTTGCCGCAACAAGTGGTGGTGGCCAAGCGAGGTTTCCGCTTCAGCGATTCGCTGCGTGCGCTGCTGGAGACGCATGAAGACGCCGTGACGGGCCGCACGTTCCAGCATTTGCCGAACTGGAAGGCGCTGTACGATCAGGCCGGGCAATGGTGCCGGGAGCTGCAGCTGACGTCGCTGGCGGAGGATGCACAGAACATTACGCTCGACGAACTGGGTGAGATGCTCCTGCAGTTCGCCCACAGTCGCGCACAACTGCCACGGATCGCGCTGGTGTTGTCGGGCGGAGGGGCCAAGTGCGCGTACCAGATGGGCGTCGTGGCCGCTCTGGAAGAGAAGTTGGCCGAGTTGAGGCAGGCGAACCCGCAAGCGCCGTTGGACATTTCCCTCGTGGCGGGCACGTCGGGAGGGGCGATCAATGCGCTCCCCATCGCCTTGGGCATTACCAGCACGGCCGACGGGCGGGCCGACGCGGCGACAGTCTGGAAGTCGCTCGATCAACGGCAGATCGTCTGTCCCACGTGGATCGTGCGGCTCAATATCGGGCTGTGGTTTGCGGTCGTGCAAATCACGCTCGTCCTTGCCCTCTCGCGGCTGTTGGTGCGTAACGCCGCGTGGCTGGGATGGGTCGACGGCACAGCGCTTCTCGCCCTGGCGGCGCTGAATGCCGGTGTGGCTGCGGTGCCGCACGTGCCCTGGCGCTGGCTGGGCACGAATCACCTGTGGCATCATCTCTGGACTTGGATCGGCTTCGGGCTGTGGTGGAGTGGTGGCGTGCTGTTCCTGGGCAGCGTGATCCTGCTTCTGATGCAGCACAAACTGCGAAGCCGTGGTCTGACCTGGCGGGGCGTCCGTCCGCGGACGGCGTTTCTGTGGGGTCTACTGCTGCTGGGCTTGCCCATGCTTCAGCTGCCCACGGTCCTGCTCGGCGCACGCACGCTGTCGGGAGGAGAAGGGATCGAGCGAGCATTGTCCAGCGACATTCCGCGCTTGCTGAACGCCCATCTGCAGCGCCAGAACAAGCCGGGACTGCCCGTGGAGGGTCTTGCCGCCAAGGACAGTCAGTTGAGGAACGTGAGCCGCCAGATCATGCGCCGCCGTCTGCTGACGCGTGATCTGGTAGTTACGGGGAGCAGCCTCGCGCAGTCCGAGATGTCGCTACCCAACGATCTCTATTTCTACGCCTCCGCGCGCGCCGAGGATGCCCCGCCGTCGTTTGGCGAACGCGGAGTGAACCTGGCAAGGCATCCCGACCTTCTGCTGGATGCGGTGCTGGGGTCGGGGACGGTTTTTCCGATCTTTCCCCCGCGCACCCTGCACGACTTCCCACGGCCCGGCCAGCAGGTCGAGCTGATTGATGGGGGCTTCAGTCACAACAGCCCCATCGAGGCCGCCGTGCTCTGGGGCGCCACCCACATCATTCTGATCGAATCATCACCGCGGGCTCGCATCGCGATGCAGAATCTGGCTGAGAATGCGGCGGCCGCCTTCAGCCTGCTGCATCGACAGACGCAGTCGGTCGATTTGCGAAGCAAGCGGCAGGTGGTGGTTTTCACCATGACGCCCGAGCCGCCGCACGTGTGCATTCTTGATTTTGCGGAGAATCTGGTCGAGGCGGCGATGCAGCGAGGATACCGCGATGCCCGCGGCTACCGCGACCAGGACGATCCCACCTTGCCTGCGCAGCCCACGTTCCGCAAGGAACTGGGCGAGCCGGTGTTTACGCCAGTTGCGATTGAGCCGCCGCCCGGGTGACGGCCACTGCGCCGAGCGCGAGGGTCGTCGGCGTCACGGCCGGGCCGACGAGGATACCGGCCACCAGCTCGACGACGACCGATGGGATCCGGATGCGCGGGAAGAAGCCCAGCGCAAAGGGTACTGCAAAGGCGATCGCGACCACACCCAGAAGATTGACGAACGTGACTTCCACAACCGTCCTCGATCCCTCCTTTGTCCCACCCGCACGACTTCCCGCGACCGACCTCGTCCGGGTCCTGAGAGTAGATCAACAGCGTGTAGGGGGCGATACTCACCTGAGCGTGATGCTCGAACCCATCATATGCGCCTGGCACAGCTTCCACGTCCGTGCTCGGGTGGTTACTGAAGACGGCACTGTAACCGCGCCAGGCGCTGTTCAGACGCAGACGCCAGGTCCCGGCCCGCGGGAACCCGATCACGTAGCCGCCCCGCGGTTGGGCGGAAAAGTTCACGACCACGACGACGTCATCCCCGGCCCCACTCCGGTCCCAGCGATGGAACGCCAGAAAGTCCTGTGCGTCGTTCACATGGAGCACACGAATGCCCCTGCCACACAGCCCTCGACTGTGGCCGTGCTGGTTGCGGCGGAGGGCGATCAGGTCACGGTAGAGCAGGACGATGCCCTGGAAGTCCTCGCGCAGATGCCAATCCACGGGGACGGTGTCGCGAAACCAGCCCCCCTCGAGGAACTCCTGCCCCTGAAACAGCATGGGAATCCCGGGTGCCGTGAACACCAGACCCGCGGCCAAGGTGGAACGCTTCTGCGCGTAGTAGTTGTGCGGGTGCTGCGGGTCGATTTCCGAGGGCACCCGCGCCTTGCCGTTGGCCACTTCATCATGCGACTCGCTGTAAATCACCCGCTCAAAAGGGTCGCCGTTGTACGAGAAACAGACCGCGTCACGGACCGCGTCACGGACCGCGTCCATGGAACGCTGTCGATCATCCGCGCTGATCACCGCGGCCCGGATCGGGTGCACGAAATTCGAATCCCACTGGGCACCGAAGCCCGCCCCGCCACCGTCCACGTCCTTGGTCAGCCATTCGTTGTGCTGCAGGTCCTCCGCAATCGTAATTCGTCCGGGGAACCGCGCGTGGATTTCCGAGTTGAGCCATTGCGTGAGACTCCAACCTTCCGGCAGATCCGCTCCCGGACGCACCGTACGGATGAACAACGTCATGTCAAAACGCAAGCCGTCGACGTGGTACTCCTCCAACCACATCAGGGCGTTGTCTCGAATGAACTGGCGGACTTCCCCACGACCGTAGTCGGGGCGTGTGTTGCCCCAAGGTGTTTCGCTCCTCCAATCGTTGTAGAAGTAGATGCCACCCAACCCATTCTCACTCCACCCATCGAACTGCCAGAGGTTCAGATCACTGGGACCGAAGTGGTTGTAGACAACATCCAGGATCACGCCCAACCCCAGCCGATGGGCGGCCTTGACGAATTCCTTGAAGCCCTGCGGACCCCCGTAGCTGCTCTCGACCGCGAACACATGGGCCGGATTGTATCCCCAGGAATAGTCGCCGGCGAATTCGGCGATCGGCATGACCTGCACCACATTCACGCCCAGCTGCTTGAGATGGGGCAGGCGCGCTATCGCGTCGCGAAACGTGCCCGGCATACCGCCGGGCAGGTCGTTGAACGTCCCAATGTGCAGTTCATAAATGACCAGTTCATTCCAGGGAGGCAGCTGATACGTGTCACCCTCCCAGTCAAATTGCGCGTCGCAGATGATGCCGTTACCGATCGAGTTCGTGACCTGCCTCGCATACGGGTCCACGCGGGACAACGTCTTGTCGCCCTGCGCGATCAGGAAACGGTACTCGTGACCCACCCGCGCCTCGGGCACGTCGGCGTACCAGTAACCGTTTCCTTCGGTTTCCAGCGGATGAGCGTCCGGGGCCCAGTCGTTGAACGTGCCCACGACAGCGACGCGCTGGGCATTCGGTGCCCACACTCGAAAGGCGGTGCCTCGTTCGTGGATCATGGCCCCCATACCCGTTCGATGCACCGTAGCACATGCGCAGTCAGTCATGCAGGTCTCCCCTCCGTCACTCAACTTGCGACCGGCACGGTGTGGCCGGGTACCGCGGCACCCAACTGGTCCGCGTCAGGTGAAATACGTCAAGATTATACAACTCAGCCAATCCCTCGCGGCCCCGTCGCACTGCCGCGCCACGGACTGCTGAGACTCAGCCCCGTGCTTGATGGGCGTGCAGAGGATTCCCAAACACCGGTTGCCGACCTGGATCAGGTGGCTCGCCCGGCGCATCACGCGGGCCGCAACACTCCGACTATCCAAAACGCGCAACACGTTGTTCGTTCGGCGTGCAGCGGCGCCGAGCGGTGGCGGACACGCACGCTGCCGAGCCGCACCCTCGGGGTCGAGCTTCAAC
>JALOQX010000260.1 GCA_025459265.1 Pirellulaceae bacterium
CTTTCGCGGTCTGATCGGTCCCATGCCGGAAGGCAAGGACGTCGTCCGCTACGAATCGCCCGAGGTCTTTGAAACCCTGACCAAGGAATGGATCAGCAGTAAACCGGCGCGGCGCTGCCGCCGCCGCTCGCGCAGCGACATCGAATTCCCTGTCGAAGAAGCGGTGTAACGAGGGACCCCATGGCGACCAAAACCATCTTTCGCAGAATCATCGATCGCGAGATTCCGGCGACCATCGTGTTTGAGGATGAACACTGCCTCGCCTTCCAGGACGTCAATCCGCAGGCGCCGACGCACGTCCTGGTCATCCCCAAGAAGGACATCCCGTCGCTCGCCGCCCTCCAGCCTGCAGATCATGCGGTGGTCGGGCACCTGCTGATGGTCATCAGTCGTCTGGCGGCCGACCTGCAACTGGACCGCGGGTTCCGCGTCGTCTGCAACAGCGGTCCCGAAGCAGGCCAGACCGTGGAGCACCTGCACTTCCACCTGCTGGGTGGCCGCCCCATGCTGTGGCCGCCCGGTTAACGAGTTCAGCGCAGCCGGAACGGGACGACCTTCGCGGGGAGGTGCTGTCGAACCTTGTCCAGCATCGAGGCCTTGTCCTTGTCCTGCGGGGCTGCCGATCCATCGGGTGCCGGGGCGGGTTGTGGAGGCGGGAACGCGCGGGCGTCGCGCGGCGCTTCGGCGGGCAGCGCGGCGACGCGCGCTTCACTCAGCTCCACGTGCTCCCGCAAGAACTGCGGCCAGAACCCCGACAGGATCCGCTGGCAATCACCCAGCTGACCCATGCTCAGCGAGCGGGCCGCCAGGCCGCTCATGATCATCAGGTCGTCCCGCTCGTTCTTGGGGAACCAGCGGTCGTACACCTGCACGTCGTCGATCCACACCGTGCCGGCTCCCATCAAGTCGAACCCCACGCGCAGGTCGGCCAGTTCTGACGTGGGCAGGTCGGGGACGAGCATGACGAACGGCTTGGGGCTCCAGTCGCTGGTCAGCGGCTGCGCGCGCGGATTCTGGACGACGTTGAACGGTTTATAGTACGTGGTCCCGTCGAGTCGTCGGCCTTCGATCGCCAGGCGCAGGGGCGGCTGCTGTTGAGGATCTTCGATTTTGAGTCGCACCATGACGGCAATCCGGCCCGTTTTGGGCGGGTTGAAGGGCGTGCTGCGGATCCACGCGACGGGGCCCTGGCTGGCCATCTTCAAGGACTGCGCCCCCTCACAATGCTCGCCGGCGTCCGGTGCGATCGTCACGCCGTTGCCTTGCACGTGGATCCAGCCCGGGAGTCGATCCGGGGCCTGTTCGAAACTCGGGTTCTCCAGCACCGGCAGACGCTCGGCACGCGAGAGCAAGGTGGCCCGCGTGCTCAGTTCATTCACCTGCTGACGCAGTTGCGCATAGTCCGCGCGGTCCATCGTGACGCGCCACGTGTCGACCTGCACGTCATCACAGCCGGCGACCGCCGCGAGCACGTCATAGGGTTCGAGATTGATGTTCCAGGTGGCCTCGGAGCCAGACCACCTCAGCGGTTCGGACGTTTCCGCTCCCAGCCGGGTCAGTTCGCAGCTGCGGGCCGCTCGCAGATCGACCTCGGCCGTGACGGCCCAGGGTGAGTCATTCACGACATAGAGGTACGTCGACGCTTCGTGGGCGAGGGTCCGCACGACCAGCGGTTGCGAGGGAAGTCCCGATGTCTGCGGTGTGACGGTGGTGAACTGCCTGGCGGGAAGTCGGCGCAAGGTCGCGAGCAAGGGCCGCACGGCATCTTCCTGACCCATGCCGAGCATCCATCCGCCGTTGAGCAGATAGTGCGTGTCGCGCAGCGCAAGGTGATGGACAAACTGCTGCCGGTTCGCGGCGCCGGAAGGCACACTGTGGGTGTACAGTACGGTCCGCGTGTTGTCCTGGCCGAACGGGCTGACCGCATCGAACGACGGCAGCGCCAGAGGATGCGACTCGTGGAAGAGCAGACTCGCGGCGGGCTGGACGCGGGCGAACTCGCCGTCCACCACCGGACTGGTGGCCAGATTGATGTTCACCGCCTGCGGGCTCAGCGGCGTGGGGGAGCCCGTGCGATCGGGACGGCAGAACACGATCCCGCTCGAGTCCGCGTACCGGTCGAGGTCCAGTCCCAGCTGCAGCAGGGCCGCGCGCAGATTCGGCTCGTTGGGAAGCGTCGGGCGAATGAGCATCTGGACCGCGGGGCTGGTGCACAGGTTTCCGCCCAGCAACCACAGCTGCGCATCGCTGCGCCGCTGCTTCAGGTCGGCCAGCAAGTCCTGATGGAGCTGGGCCAGCTGGCCGGCGCGCCACGTCAACCACGCGCGTTGTGGATCGCGCACCCGACCGTCCGGCCCCCGGCTGTCCGTCGCGTCCGCGGTACGGTCCGCCACGGCCGCGTCCTGTGCCTGCTCAAAACGCTGCCGCGTCTGCGCGTCCTGTCCCCACGGTTCGCCCGGCAGCACGGCGTAGCTGTCCGGATCGAGCTGCACGGCCAGCCCGCTGAACGAACGGTGGTGCGCGTACCGGTCGGCCAGCTCGGTGAGCACTCGACGCATGGCAGCCTGGACGCGGGGGTCCAGCGGGTTGTAGTGCGGTGCGGAGCCGTGGTCTGCTGACTGCAGTTCTCGCCAGGCACGTCCTTGCGCGTCGGTCAGCCGGATGCCGGTGGCCTGAGCGGGATCACTGCGGAGCTGTTGTTCGAGTTCGTCGAGTGTTGACGAGAACTGGACGGCGGGCACGAGCTGGAGTCCGTCACGTTCGAACAGCCGGAAGAGCATTTCCAGGACATCTTTGGGCCGCGGATCCTGGCCGGTGGCAAAGTAGGCGCCGGTGTCGTATTTCGGTGTGGGCTGGAGGATCGTGCTGGGATAGATGCTGCTCCCCTGGCGGGCCACGCACAGCACGGCCCCGTTGTAACCCACGAACTTCAGGTACTCGACCAGCCGTTTTCCACCTTCGTAGAACGTGAGCCAGTCGCGGAGGCTGCGGCTCCCGCTCTCGTCGGCCGCTTCGGTCGCGGAAAAGTTTTCCGCAAACAGCGGCCGGTCGAAGTAGGCGGCCAGCAGTCGCGACGGCGCCGCGTCCGCCTCGGCCGGCGTCACGGGCGGCAGCGTCAGCGGGCCGGCCTGAATCTGAATCTGACCGAACACGGCTGGCAGCCGCTCGTGGCGGTTCACCAGCAGCACCAGGGGCGTAGCCGTGCGCGGCCAGAACACGAGCTTATGGTGCATCAGCCGCGGCTGGTCTGCCGCCACGCCCGGCGCGATGTGGACACCGCTGTCCAGCCCCAACGGCACGACCTTGCCGACCGCGTTCGGCTCGATGATGCTGATACCCAGTGACTGCTCCACGTCACTGGGATACTCGACGTCCAGAACGTGCGGCTGGCCAATGGCCGCCACCGGCAGCGGGTACGCCTGCCAGCCGCCGAGCGTCAGCTCGACCAGGTCGCGATTCAAATGCCGCCGCGTGCCGACCTTGATGTTGCGCAGCGGCTCCTGGCGAAAATCGGGCAGCAGCGGCAGCTTGGGGACGCGGGCGAGCCACTCCATCCACCGGGCACTCTTCGGATCGATCGTGTCAACAAGCTCCCAGTCGCGCGGCACCACGGCCGGCGCCTGCGGAGCGATCACGATCAGCTGCACGCGCCGCTGGTGCACCGGTCTGGCCCGCACGAACGTGTTGCGGATGGTCTTCTTGCGATAGACCGACACGACCACGTCGTAGACACCTTCGTCGCTGGGCAGTGTGACCCGGATCGGCTCCAGGGCTGGCGTCAGCCCCGCCGTAGTCAGCGTCGACTCGACCTGCTGCTCCCACAACGTCTGTTCAGCGCGCGCAGGCGTCAACTGCAGGTGGAATCGCAACAGCGCTCCGTCCTCAATCCCCAGTTGGTGCGGTTGCAGCTGAAACTCGAAAACCTCGCCCGGAGCAAACACGAGCGACGGACGGTCGAACGCGACCCGCAGCACGTCGGCAGCCGTGCGTTGGATCAACAGCTGATTGCCCTGTGCGTCAAGCTCGCTGTGGTAGTACCCGGAAACCAGATCCGCCAGCGGTACGTTGATTCGCCGTGTCTCTTCCGGATGCTCGTCCGGGGCAATCTCAAACTGCAGCGTCGAGGTCAGCGCTGCAGTCACCTGCAGATCAAATCCGTCGTAATCCCGCGGCGCCGCTTGGCGAATCATGACTGCCGCGCCGTCCAGATAGATCGTCGCCGACTCGTCGGCATCCGCGCCCAGATAGCGCAACTCACTGCACGTGCCGTCCGCGACACGCAGCACGCCTTGCCAGGCACGCGGCTGGCCACCCCCCCACGCCACCCGCAGCTGCAGGTCCGTCGACTCTGCGCGGAGAGTGCCGGCCACCACGAGCGCACAGCACCAGACCCACCAACCCAGTGGTCGGCCGGTCGCGCACCTCCCGTGCCGCAACCAGCGCAGGCTGAGAGAACTTGCGCGGTTGCCAGACGGACTTCCCTGTCCGAGCATATTGTGATCCAGCAAGACGTTAAGGTCGGGGGGGATTATAGACGCGGAGCGTCACAGTGAACTACCCCGAAATTCGGCTCACTCGAGCTCGCCACGCAGCAGGTCGTCCAGCGCAGGCAGTCCCGAGCGATCGTCGGCACGGGCCGCCGCCTCGAACACCTGCAACAGCTCCGACAGCCGGCTGGCAACGTCCGTGCAGCGGTCGGCGATTTCGTTGCATTCCCAACGGTCGTCGGGTTTTACGTAAAGCTGTGCCGGTCCGGTCATCGTGTGGCGCAGAAACCAGGCCGGCACACGCAGGGCGCGCTCGTGGCCCAGGGTGCTAGCAGCGAGCTCGCGTATCACCGCGAGCTCGGTCTCCAACAGGTGGGGCAGAGTGCTGCGCCCCCAGATGGGCACGGCCGGGAGGGAAAGGCCGAACCAGTCGAGCACTGTCGCGTACAGGTCGGGCGGCTGGACCAGGTGCGGAGCCCGGAAGGCCGCGCCGCCGCCGCGGGGATCGCAGAACAGCCAAGGCACGTGCAGCCATTCCGCGTGCAGCAGGGCTTCGCGGCGACCGATGTAATGGTGCTCGCCGAGAGGGAAGCCGCGCGGGGCGGTGGCCAGCAGTGCCGTGGTGTCCGACGCGGAACTCGCCGCAAGGGCCTCCAGGAAGACGTCGAGACAATTGTCAAGCAAGCTGACTTGGCCTCCGTACGCTTGCTGATACCCCAGCAGTTCGTCCGGATCGCAGTCCTCAGTGAGCCACGCCTCGGGTGGCTCGACCAAACGCGGTGGCTCGGGGTCCTCCTCGTCCGCCAGACGGCTCCGCAGTTCGTAGGGTGCATCCCACGGCCCTTCCATGGCCTGCGCGTGCACCCAGATAAGAAACGGCGGACGCGCCTCCTCCAGTACGTCGATCACCGTGGCAAAGAGGCGCGCCAGCTGCGTCTGCTCGAGATGGTCTGCTGCCTGAGCCTCGCCGCCAGGCAATGTGACACGCTCATGGAATCCGCGGGCCAGCGCATGGCTGGCCACCTGTGGCTCGTCGGTGACCAGCCACGACTCGATGTCACTGGCGGCCAGTCGCTCGGCAAGCGGCGGAACATCCAACGCGTGTCGTGCGGAGAGCGCATGCCGGCCGTACCAGTAGGAGTCGTACACGACTGGGAGACGTGGCGAGTCGACCAGCGCGGTTTCGATCAGCATCGATCGGGCCGCCAAGCGGTTCCAGGCGGGCGTTTCGATCCAGGTGTTGCCGTACGGGCCGAGACAGCCGCTTCCCAGACGATCCAGCATCAGCACAATCGCGTTGGACATCTTGACATCAGAACATATGTCCGCGCGCCGAGGAAGTGAGGTAGCCGGCAGCCATTTGGGCACAAGTTACCGACTCTGGGCGGCGGCTGTTTCCGCGCAGCGAACGAGCGCATCCTTGAGCGTCATCCGCGACGCGGAACGATTGGCCCGCGCGCCGGGGCGGGGTGGGAGCGGGTTGGGCCGTCGTGGAGACGGACTCAGCTCCGAGATCGGCACTGTCACGACTGGAGAGATGGGTGCCGCGAGCGGTCGAACGGTCGGCGCCGTCACGGCGGGAGTAACTGGTGCGGGCGGTTCCGGTGGGGGCGCAATCGCCGCGGCGGCGGCTGGCACGGCCGGCGTGCTTTGTTCCCGGACGGGTTCGACAATCGCGCTCGGTTTCGTCCTCTCGAGGACAGGTGCGATCGCCGCTGGCGGGCTTACCTCGCGTGGCAGTGGCCGTGGCGGGGGCACCGGTACGGTCGAGGCTGGCCTCGTGCCGGAACGAGTCAATCGCGCTGTCACAAGTATCAGTGCCAGGCCGACGAAGCCGCCTGCCACGAGTCCGCCGGTGATGCCGGTGGCGAGGTACCTGTGGATCGGGTCGCCACCGCGCGGTGATTCGGCGACGGTGGGCGTATTGCTCGCCGCCGCCGCGATGCGTGCCTGCGCTGCGGCCAGGGCCTGTTCGGCGCGGGCCAGAGCGGCGGTGCGCGCTTCGAGCTCGGCCAGGTGCTGCGGTTGGTCAGCCGGACGGGACGGCGGTTGCGGCGGGGCATGCGGGGGTTGCGTCTCCGGCTCTGTTCGGGACTCGGCTGGCGCTGCGCGTTGCGTCACACGTTTGGCCAGGTCCGCCACTTGGGCATCGAGCAGCGGTTGGGCGGTGCTGGCGGCGTCGCGTGCCGTGCGCAGTTCGCGCTGCAGATGGGGTAGCAGGGCTTCTTCTTTGGCCAGACACAACTGCACGCGCGGGTGGGCGGGCAGCAGCGTTTCGAGCAGCGACTGGCGCTGGGCGTATACGTCCGACCACTGGAGATGCAGCCGCTGCAGGGTCGGGTATGCGTCAAACACCTGGTTGCGCACGGTGGCCAGCGAGCTGAGGTCTTCCACAGCGCGCTGCAGCGAGCCGAGCAGGAGCTCGTTCGCGTCCCGCGCAGCCTTCGCCTGCTCCAGCTGCGCCTGCAGCGCCGCCAGCGCCGTCGGTGCGTCCGCCGCCGCCGTCTGGGCGGTCGGCGTCCTGGACTCGTCGGCTCCGCAGGGGCATGCCGCGCCGAACGTGGCGAACAGCCCGACGCAGCAGCAGGCATACCACGTGTGCGTCATGAGCCGAGTGCCGAGGTGCTGGCGGTTCGATGAGAGAGTGGTGGCCATAAGGTGAGTTCTCACAGAAAACGTGCGTCATCCGGCGTCGACACGGAACCTGCCGGCTGCCGGCTGGTGGTCGTGCGACAAGCGGAATTGAATGATCTCGGGAGCATCTTGGGGGTGGCTGGGGACGAGCGGTAGCTCGCCCCCAGCTTTTCGCAGCTGGGGGCTCACTTCGTTCGACCCCAGGGACCCGCATGCGCAGCCTTGACACAGCACGAGCCGGCCGATTGCCGGCACAGGGTCATCCTCCGCGCCCGGAAAAGGGTAGCTTATGGAGCTGGCGGGCGGGCCGGGCAGTTACGGAGCGGCGATCGCGGCAGGATTCCGCAGTCGGGTCGGCGGGGCGACGGGTACGGCTGTACGGAGTATGCCGCCTGCAACGGCTCGACCCGGGCGGCGTTGTGCGGTCCTGCACGCGATGGGCGGGAAAATCCGATGTCTTCCGGCCCGGAACGAGTCACGATAGGATGAAGCGCCGGGGGGCGCTGGTGCGCCGGGCGTGCCGGACGGTGGGAACGGGCAGCACAAGTCTGCGATAGACTATGACTCTGACGGCGAACGTGCTGGCCATCACCGCGAAACTGCTCAGCGGCTCAAGTGTCCGCTGGGTTGATTGCCAGCCCGACACGTGCCAACGCGTGTACTTCGCGAACCACACGAGTCACCTGGATGCGTTGGTACTGTGGTCGAGTCTGCCGAAGTCGGTCCGCGCGCTGACGCGGCCGGTGGCAGCCAAGGACTATTGGGACAAGGGTTGGGTGCGACGGCACATTGCCAAGAACTTCAACGCCCTGCTGATTGACCGCCGCAAGATCAAGGTGCACCAGAGCCCGGTGGACCTGATGTTGCGGGAGATGGGAGACGAGTACTCGCTGATCGTGTTCCCGGAAGGGCAGCGGAACACGGGTGAGGAGATGGCCGAGTTCAAGAGCGGCCTGTACTATCTGGGCAAGAAGCGGCCGGACCTGCCGCGTGGCGAGTTTCTGCCGGTGCCGCTGTTGAGCTGCATCACGATTGGCCCACCGATGTGGCTCGAAAACGGGGAAACGAAGGCCGAGTTCCTGCAGCGCACGCGCGATGCCGTGCGACGCCTGAGGGATATCTGACGCATGCTGCACGTTGCCACGCCCCTCCACACGCCGGCCCTCTGGACCCTGGGGATGATGTCCCCGGTCGAGACCTGGCTCAATACGCGCAGCTACTGGCTGCTGGGAGTCGTGCTGGCCCTCCTCGGGATCGCGTCCATCGTGGGACGGTTCCTGCGCAAGCAGCCGGAGGGGACGGTCCACCCGGCCCTGGCCCGCGCCTTCACCGAACGGGTGCGCGCCTGGTGGATGATGGCGGCGATCCTGATCGCCGGGTTTCTGCTTGGTTATCACGCCACCGTGCTACTGTTCTTCCTGGTGTCGTTCTGGGCGCTCCGCGAGTTCATCACCACGACGCCCACACGGCGCAGCGATCATCGCACCCTGTTCTGGGTCTTCTTCGTCATCACGCCCGCGCACTATATCCTCGTGGGGCTGGGCGAAGCCTGGTATCCGATCTACAGCATTCTGATCCCGGTCTTCGGCTGGCTGATTCTGCCAAGTCGCATCGCGTTTTCCGACGACTCAAAGCGGTTCCTGGAACGATCCGCGAAGATCCTGGCCGGGCTGATCATCTGCGTGTATTCGCTCAGCTACGCCCCGGCCCTGCTGGATCTGACGCTCAACACGCGTGACGAAGCGGGGGAGCTGGTGGCCTGGCAGGGGAGCAAGGCCGGGCTGCTGTTCTATTTCGTGCTGCTGGTCCAGCTGGCGGATGTCCTGCAGTACGGCTGGGGCAAGTTGATCGGCCGTCACGTGATCGCGCCCAACATCAGTTCCAGCCGCACGTGGGAGGGCTTGTGCGGCGGTGTGGCCAGTTCGACCGTGTTCGGTGTGCTGCTGTATTGGGTGACGCCGTTTGGCGTGTGGGGATCGGCCTGCATGGCCATGATCGTGGCCGTCATGGGATTCGCCGGCGGGATGACGATGTCGGCCATTAAGCGCGACCGCGGCGTGAAGGACTACGGCACGCTGGTGCAAGGCCATGCCGGCGTGTTGGATCGCATCGACTCGATCTGTTTCTCCGCGCCCGTGTTCTTCCACCTGGCACCGCTCATCGCGCGGCTGAGCTGACGGAGCTCTCGTGGTGATCGGGCGAAGGTGGTCTGTGCAGGGTGACCTGCCTGGACAAGCGGGGACATCGTCGCACATCAAGAGAGTACCGTGGTAAAGGTGTTTCCTCGCCAGCCTGTTCTCAACGCGACGCTGTCCCGACGTTTCTGGGCGACGGCGCTGTGGGCAAAAAGGGCCATAAGGCGTTCCCCCCAGTGGTCGAAGCCAATGCGGAACGGGTGTGCCTGCCGGGGCGGCTTTTCCTGCGGCGACACAACCGCCTCGCCGTATCCACCTTCGGCCCCGCACCGCCCCTCGTGCTTTCTCAACACTTGATCTTTGGGTTGGGTGGCTGAGTTCGAGCGTTAGCTCGCCTCCAGCTATTCGCGGCTGGGGGCTAACTTCGTTCGTCGCCAGCCACCCGCATTCGTAGCCTTGACGATGCACTGGCGACTGTTGAGGACCTCGACATTCAATTCCACTTCCGTGACGAGGGTGGAGTCGAGGGTCTTCAACAGGTCCAAAGCCGCCGCACATGCCAATTGCTTTCCGTAGTAGGACTGCGAACGGCCCTGCACGATGAGACGACCATCAATCACCTCGACCTTCAGGCCAACTACACGGCCCTGAGTACGTGCCGCGATCCGGCGTCTCAGGTCATAACGCCACTCGGCACTGCCGTCGGCCGCTGTGGACCTTCCCTGCCCGGCCGCGCGGTCGTGGGCTATTTGCCGGATCAGGAAGGCCATCTGTTCGGGAGGAAGCGGCCTGCAGACGCGAGCGCATACGGGAAAGTCCATGTCTTCCGGCGCAGCACAGTGGCCTGGCGACGCATGGACGAGCACCGGCACGGCACGGACCTCGCCCTCCTCTCGCATCAGTGTGAGCACCCCGTCCCCACCACCCCAGAGAATCGCAGGGTCCAAGACGAGAACGTGGGGGGAGCGATGACGCAAGTACGCCACGCAGTCCAGACCGCTGACCACCACGTCAACGGTGAAGCCTACCGCGACGAGAGCGTCGCGGTAGGACAGCAAGAGTGTCCGGTCGGCGTCGGCGATAAGCACCCGCAACCGCTCGCCGTCCCCGTCTGCGTCGTCCGATGTGCCATTGCACGATCCGCGGATGCGCTGCACCACCTCCGCTCGATGTATGGTTACGGCTGGGGGCGCGGCAATTCCGAGCCGGACTCTGTTTCCAGCAACGGTGACCACGCGAATGGTCACGCCGCAGTCCGGCAGAACGATTTCCTCGCCCACTCTGCGACTGAGCACAAGCATCGTGTGGACTCCTTTCGCGCTTCTAAGTGCTCGTGGAATCGGGTTATCTCGTTCCCGGTGACTCGCAACGAGGTCCTGCTGCCGTGTGCGTGTGGATCGGCGGCAGGCCGATGCGAAACCAGGTGTTGCCTCTGCGTGAGGCCAAGACCGAGCGAACGGCTCGTTCCAGTTCTGCGAAATCACTCGCCTTCTCAATGCAGGCGGAGGCAAAATCGCTGCGGGGATCGCGCATACAGAGCTCGGCGTTGTTCGTAAAGAGAATGACGCGAACGCCCGGATCAATGGCCGCGATACGCTCGGCGGCTTCCAGGCCGCTGACTTGC
>JALOQX010000261.1 GCA_025459265.1 Pirellulaceae bacterium
CGGGCGGCGGCGTGATGGGGCGGCGGCACGGCGGCGTGCCGGGCCAGCAGCTGCCGTGCCTCCTCCTGCTGCTCCTGCGTCAACTCCACGCACGCCTCGCACCGCCAGCAGTCGGCCAGCGCCAACCAGAGTCGCACAGTCAGCGGCGCGCAGCAGCGCGGGCAGGCGCACATCAACACGTCGCCGTCGAGCCAGAACGTGCCGGACCCGACGCCAGCGGCGTTTGATGGTTCCTGGGCAGACGCAGCCACTGCCGCGCGTCCGACTCGTGCGGTCGGTCGCGCGGAGCGGGCAACTGGCGGGAGCGGACCCGCGGAGGTGAGATCAACGACCGGCAGCTTGTCGACCGCCGGGCGGCCGGACGACACATGCGTCAGGATCGCCGGCAGGTCGGACAGGGCAGATTCGGTTCGGTGCGGCATGGCACCGCTATTGTAGTCCCACCTGCCTGCGGCGGCCACGCACGACAGCCGTATCCGCCCACGCACGCTTGTGTTACTGTATCAGCGGCCCGAGGGTCATGGGCCCCGGACATCCTGGTCAGAGGTTGCGGGGACGCGCTGCGTATTCCAGTCGCCCAGCGCGAGCAGACGACATGAAAATCGGCATCATCGGCTATCAAGGTGCGGGTAAGAGCACGCTGTTCCACTGGCTGACCGGTGAGCGACCCGACCCGGTCCTGGTCCACAGGACGCAGTCGGCCATGGCCACGGTCCCCGAGCCGCGTGTCGCGGAGCTGTGCCAGATCTACCATCCGAAGAAGGTCACGCTGGCGGCGCTGGAGATGGTCGACACGCCCGGTTTGAGTCGCACGCACGAAGGCAGCGCCGCGCGGCTGGCGATGATTCGCGAAGCGGGATGCCTGGTGATCGTGGTGGCGGCCTTCGATTCCCAGAGCGATCCTGCCGCGGACCTGCGCAGCTTTGAGGAAGATCTGCTGATCGCCGACCTGGACATCGTGTCGGGGCGGATCGCCCGCGTGGAGGAATCGCTCAAAAAACCGCGTCCGAACAAGGACGAACTGCACGCCGAACTCGCCGCGCTGGTGCCGCTGCAGGCTGCGTTGGAACAAGGTCAGACCCTGCATCAGATCGCCTGGACGCCGGAGCAGCGGCGTGTCACAAAGTCGTTTCAGCTTTTCGGCGAGAAGCCGCGGCTGATCGTCATGAACACGAGCGACGCCGAGGAGGACCCGGCACGTTTCGCGGCCCTCGCGCCGCCGGGCGTGCCGGCCTTCGCCTTCTCGCTCGGCCTGGAAACGGAGCTCGAACAGATGGAGCCGGCCGAACGGGAGGCCTTCTGCCAGGAAATGGAAGTGCGCCCCGGTGACCGGGCCGGCCTGCTGCGGGCGGTGCTGGAAACGTCCGGCCAGATGCTGTTCTTCACCGCCGGCGACAAGGAGGTCCGCACGTGGATGATCCCGCGCGGCGGGACCGCCCTGGAGGCCGCCGGCAATGTCCACACCGATCTGGCCCGCGGCTTCATCCGGGCGGAAGTCATGCAGGTGAGCGACCTGGTGCGGCTGGGGAGCGAACGGGAGCTCAAGGCCCACAACCTGCTGCGGCAGGAGCCCAAGGACTACGTCATCCGGGACGGCGACATCCTGTTCATCCGCCACAACTGACCGTTTGCATCGGCGCGGCCGGTCAACGATGATGGTACTGCCGCGCCCCGGCGTGGCGTTCCGCGGCGCGCTGCGGCGCGAACCGCACCCGGGCCATCCCCGGGACCTGTACCCTCTCGTCGGAGACCAACCATGACTCGGCACCCGCTGTGGCACCCGCTGTCGTTTGCGATTCTCCTCCTGCTGGCTGCAGCCCTGGCCGCCCAGGAAGAAACCGAAAGCGGCGGCGCCCCCCCCGCGCCGAGCGAGGCAGCCGCGCCCGCTCAGCCGGCACAGCCCAAGTCAACCGACGACAATAAATCGTCACTGCCCGAAGCATGGGTCAACGTCCTGCGCTGGCGCTCCATCGGCCCGGCAAACATGTCGGGACGCATCACCGCGCTGGCCGTCTACGAAAAAGACCCGCACATCTGGTGGGCCGCCACGGCCTCGGGCGGACTCCTGAAGACCGTCAACAACGGCACGACCTTCGAACATCAGTTCGATCGCGAAGCCACCGTGTCGATCGGCGACGTCCAGGTGGCCCCGTCCGATCCGCAGATCGTGTGGGTCGGCACGGGCGAAGCCAATCCGCGTAACAGCGCATCCTGGGGCGACGGCGTCTACAAGTCGACCGACGGTGGCGCCACGTGGAAGAACATGGGCCTGCGCGGCACGTTCCAGATCGGCCGGATTGCCATCCACCCGCAGGATCCCCAGATCGTCTACGTCGGAGCGCTCGGGCGGCTCTGGGGTCCGAACGAAGAACGCGGCCTCTACAAGTCCACCGATGGCGGACAGACGTGGAACCGGGTGCTCTATGTGGACGACAAGACCGGCGTCATCGACGTCCAGATGCACCCGCAGGATCCGAACGTGCTGCTCGTGGCGACCTACGAGCGCCAGCGTGACGGGTTCGACGGCAACGATCCGGCCAAGAAGTTCGGTCCGGGATCGGGCGTCTATCTGACTCGCGACGGAGGCGCCACGTTCCAGAAAGCGACTCAGGGACTGCCCGCGTGCCCGCTGGGGCGGATCGGCATCAGTTTCTCGCGACAGAATCCGCAGAACGTCTACCTGATCCTGGAATCGGAGAAGATCGGACAGATCCCGGAGCAGGCGGGGTACGCCGGTCTGCGCGGGGCGGACGCGGATGTCGGCGCGCGCGTGGTGGAAGTGGTTGCGGAGGGGCCCGCCGCGGCCGCCGGTCTGCAGGCGGAAGATATCGTGTTCGCGGTCGACGGGGCGACCATCCTCTCGTACCGGGACCTGCAGTCAGCCATCGACAAGCACGTCGCCGGCGACAAGCTGAAGCTGAGCGTTTCGCGGGCCCGCAAGAGCCTGGAACTGGAAATCACGCTGGGAAAATATCCCGAACCGAAGCAGCCGCGCCCGCGCCGCGGCGTGTCCCCTCAGGAACAACAACGTGCCCGCAGCAAGTTCGCAGCGGGACTGGGCGGCCAGAATGAAAACATGGAACAGGGTCCCACCGCCCACGAATTCGGCGGCGTGTACCACTCGCAGGACGGCGGCGTCACCTGGCAGCGGGTCAACAGCCTCAACCCGCGCCCGATGTACTACAGCCAGATCCGCGTTGACCCCACCAACGAGCAGCACGTGTGGGTGTTGGGCACCGAGCTGTACCTGAGCAAAGACGGCGCGAAGAACTTCACGTCCGAAAACACGGCCAACGACGTGCACGTCGACCACCACGCGATGTGGATCGACCCGCGCGACGGTCGGCACGTCATCCTGGGCAACGACGGCGGCGTCTACGTGACCCACGATCAGGGCCTGCACTGGGACCATCTTAACCACGTGGCGATCGGCCAGTTCTATCACGTGGCGGTCGGGCCGAACCGGAACTACGCCGTCTACGGCGGGCTGCAGGACAACGGCAGTTGGGGCGGCCCGCACCGTGTCAGTGACGGCAACGGACCGGTCAACAGCGACTGGTTCTCCATCGGCGGCGGCGACGGGTTTGTGTGCCAGGTGGATCCGCTGGATAAGGACCAGGTGTATGCCGAGAGCCAGGGGGGTGCCACGACGCGGATCAATCTCCGCACGGGCGAGCGCAGTTCGATGCGGCCACGCCCGCCGCGCGGCACGACCTATCGGTTCAACTGGAAGACCCCGTTCGTTCTTTCGCCCCACAATTCGCGCATCTATTACAGCGCGGGCAGCCACGTGTTCCGATCGCCCTTCAAAGGGGACAACTTGCAGGCCATTTCGCCCGACATCACGCGTACGGACGACGGCACCGCCAGCGCGCTGGCCGAGTCCCCGCTGGATGTCGGCACGCTCTACGTGGGCACGACGGACGGCGCGATCTGGCACACCCGGGACGGCGGTCACACGTGGGTGAACCTCTTCGGCAAACGCGAGGAGAAACCGGCGCCTGACTCGGGGGCCGGCGCCGCGGCGGCGCAGGCCGCACCGCCGCCGGGTGAAACACAACCGACCGCACCGGCCCCGGTCGAGACGCCACCCGCACCTGCACCGGCTCCGGAATCGCCACCGGCACCGACCGAGACGCCACCGCCGGCGCCGCCAGCGCCCGAGGGTCAACCGCCGGCCCCGGCCGAGACGCCACCCGCACCTGCGCCGGCTCCGGAATCGCCACCGGCACCGACCGGCGAACCACCCGCACCGGCGGAACCGGCGCCGGCGCCGGAACCGCCACCCGCGCCGGCCCCGAAGCCGCCGACCCCCACGCCCGTGGCGACACAGGAAACTCCCGCCGGCGTACCGGCGGCGGAAAACGCCCCGCCCGCGGTGAACGCCGCACCGCCCGCGGAAGCGCAGCCGCCCGCGGTGCAAGACATCGTGTCCGGCACGTGGGAAGGCCGATTTGAAAGCGAGTCGATGCCGGAGTCCCGTCGCGTTTTCACCATGGTGCTGCGGCTGACGCCGCCCGACGCGATCAGCGGGTCGTTCAAGTCGGCCAACACGGATGCCGCGGGCAGTGGAAAATACGACGCCGCGACAAAGACGGTCACGCTGTCGGTCGAGACCGAGCGCGGCGGTCTGGAAGTCACCGGCGTCCTCACCGGGACGGAGCTGGCGGGGGAGATCGAAGGGGGCGGCGGCGCGTTCACGGTGGCGTTCGCGGCGCGACGCACCGGCGACGCGCCGCCCGAGGAGGCTGCTGCCACGGCGGCACAGCCGGCCGGCCAGCCGCTGGAAAGTCTCCTGCCCGGACCGCGCTGGGTCAGTTCGATCGAACCGTCGCGGTTCCAGCGCGGACGTGTGTACCTGACGTGTGACGGGCACCGCTCGGATGATGATCAGTCCTACGTGTTCGCGTCGGAGGACCACGGCGTCACGTGGCGGTCGCTGCGCAGCAATCTACCGGCGCAGGCGGGGCCGGTGCATGTGCTGCGCGAAGATCGGGAGAACGAAAACGTGCTCTATCTGGGGACCGAGTTCGCCATCTTCGCGTCGATCGACCGGGGACGCACCTGGACGCGACTCAACAGCAATCTGCCCACGGTGGCCATCCACGAAGTCGCTCAGCCGCAAGCGGTGGGCGACCTGGTGGCGGGGACGCACGGCCGCAGCATCTGGATCCTGGATATTGCGGCGCTGCGGCAGATGACGCCCGAGACGGTCGCGGCGGCGGTGCACTTGTACCGTCCGCAGGCGGTCGTGAAGTGGCGGACGCAGCCGCGGCGCGGCGCCAGCGGCACGCGCCGGTTCGTGGGCGAGAACCCCCCTGCGGGTGCCGCGATCTACTACTCGCTTGGCAAGAACGCCGGGTCGGTCGAACTGCGGATCACAGACATCGCCGGAAAGAAGATGGCGGAATTCGTCGGCGACACGACGGCGGGGCTGCATCGCGTGGCCTGGGACCTACGGCGTACCGTGGCGCGGCCCGCCGGCGCGGAGGCGGGCGCCGGCCCGGCGCGTGGCCCGCGTGGGGGCACCGTGCGCAGCGGATCCTATCTGGTCACGCTGACCGTGGACGATCAGGAGCTCAAGCAGGTGCTCACGATCCTCGAGGATCCGGACGCTCCCCGGGACGCCGACGGAGGAGTGCAGCACGCAGAGCAGCCGGACGATGAGTTCCACGGCGGAGGCTGACGGTGCGGCTGTGCGCTACTGACCGCCAACGTCGGCGCTCACATACCGCTTGCCGCACTTCGCGCAGTAGCTGTAGGGCACTGCGTCCGGGACCAGCGTCCACACGTGGTCGCAGGGGCCCGGCGGGCGTGTCTGCTCCAAGCCGCACTTGTGGCAGGCGTTGGGCGGCAGTCCCGCGAAAGCCTCGCCGAACCGGTGATCGCAGCCGGTGTCCAGCCGCCGCGCCGCCTCTAAACGGCGCTGCTCGCGCCGTGCCGCGCTTTCCGCCTGGATCTGCTCGACATCCCGGCCCATGAGCCAGTCCCGGTAGAGCGCCGACACGACGAGCCACAGATAGTAGACTATGCCCGCCAGGGCACCGCCAATCAGAATTGAGAGGAAGAAGAACTTCCGCACGCAACAGCTCCTGTCACCACCGATGGCCGGGGACAATTATGACACGCAGAGCAGGAATGACCAAGCTCTATCGGCAGCGGTGTGGGGCATGCATCCCGCGGCGTGACCGGCTCTGGTGCGTCGGGATGCTTGTCCTTGTCGCGCTCCTGGTTCCGTCCGCGGAGTCCCCAATGATCGTGGCCCATCGAGGTGCCTCGGACGAGGCCCCGGAAAACACCCTCGCGGCGTTTCGTCTGGCCTGGCAGCGCGGCGCGGACGCCATCGAAGGGGATTTCCATCTGACCCGCGACGGACACCTCGTCGCGCTGCACGACGCAACCACGAAGCGCACGGCGGGTGGCGTCGACCTGGTGGTGGCCGAGAGCCGGCTGGCTGAACTGCAGACGCTGGATGTGGGGAGCTGGAAATCCGCACGTTATCGCGGGGAACGCATTCCCACGCTGCCCGACGTGCTGGCCACCGTGCCGCCCGGCAAACGCATCTACATTGAGATCAAATGCGGTCCGGAAATGCTCCCGGCACTGCATTACGCACTGGACCACTGCCGGCTGGCACCTGACCAGATCGTCGTGATCTCTTTCCATGAGGCCGTGATCCAGGCCGTCCGGCAACAACTGCCGCACATCAAGGCGTACTGGCTGACCGGCTATAAACAAGATGATGTGACCGGCACGTGGTCTCCGTCCTCAGCCGCGGTGCTGGACACTGTCATCCGTCTGCGTGCCGACGGACTCGGCACGCAGGGTAATCGTCAGGTGGTCGACCAGACGCTCGTCGCCCAGCTCCGCGCTCGCGGCGTGGAGTTCCACGTCTGGACGATCGACGACCCGGACGATGCCCGCCACTTCCACACACTGGGGGCGGACTCGATCACGACCAACCGGCCGGCCGCGATCCGCGCGGCCCTGATGTCTCAGTGAGTCGGCTCGGAGGCAGGCCGTCTGGCGGTTGTAGCCGGCCTCCTCTACCTCGTCTACAACTACGCGATCTTCGCCTTCGCCGTGGCGATGAACCCGCTCACCCTCATCTACATCGCGATCTTCGCGTTGTGCCTGTGGAGCCTTGTCATTGGCGGCCGCGAGGTCGTCGACGGCGGCACCGAGCCGGCAGACCGCCTCTACCGGCGCACCTCGGCAGGTCTCCTGCTCGCAGTCGCGGTCCTGTTCGGCGCGCTGTGGATGGGACAGATCGCGAGCACCAGCATGACCGGCATGCTGCCGCCAGATCTCGTCAAGGCCGGGCTCTCGACCAATCCCGTCTATGCTCTCGACCTTGGCTTCTTCCTGCCGCTCTGCGCCGTGGCCGGCGTGGCCCTCGCGCGGCGGACTCCGGTTCGCGGCCTCGCGTTTTCCATGCTCATCTGGGTCACGCTCATGGGTGCCGGTGTCGTGGGCGGCTTCGCGGTCATGGCGGCGGCTGGCGACACCGACGCGGTGCCGATCGCCATTGCGATCACGATCGTCAGCATCCTGTCGGCACTGCTCGCGGCCGCAGCCGTCGCATCCCCGCGCCGCCGGCACGGCGCAGCGGCGCTGAACAGGCCGGAGGCTGCTGCGGGCGGCTGACGCGAAGCGCGTGCGTAGGGCCTGTGCCACAACAACGGTGACGCGACGACGCCGGCCGGGTCTATCCAGGGTGGCCGAGGTCACCACGCTCGGCAACGCTGCGTTCCCCTGTCACGCAGGTGATCGAGCGCCGGGCGCACCATGCCGGCGATGCGTCGATCGTCGGTGCCGGCGCTCATCGCCGGGCCCAGCGCCCAGATCAACCGCTCGATCGCCTCAAGGGTCAGGGGCCGCTCTGTGAACTCGCGCCCCCGGCCCTCGTGTCGACGCGGTCGTCGTCCGTCGTCGCGGCCAGCCACTGGCGACAGCCCGTCTCCACGGTGTGGCACAGGGGCGCGACCGGCATCGCGAAGTCGGTTGGGCCCAGGATCCGGCCCGGCCCGCCGGGCTCGGTATAGGCCTCGCGGATGACCCGCGCCCGGGCCGGGTCGGGATCGGCGAACTCGACGAGGATCAGG
>JALOQX010000262.1 GCA_025459265.1 Pirellulaceae bacterium
AGGTCTTCACCGCCCCCAAGGGCGCCGGGCGGGCCTGGGTGCTGTTGAAGTTTATGGGCAGCGGAACGGTGATGTGGGACGACGTCGTGTTCCGCGAAACCGATGGCGGCGGGAACCTGGCCCCCAACCCGAACATCGCAGTCGGCGCTGAGCAGCCCGCCGCCTGGCGATTCCAGAACTGGAGCGGCGGGGAACGAGTGCTGGCACGCTACTTGAAGTCCGGGGGGCGCTCGGGTGGCGAGTGCCTCGAGGCCACCGTGCCGGCCGCTGAACAGCGTGCGCGTGACGCGGCGGAACTGGACGCGGCGGTACACGACTGGTCGGTGTTCTGGCAGGAAACGGCGGCCGAGTACATCAACGGTCTCGCCCGGATGTTCAAACGCCACGACGCGACGCGGCCCACGATCACCTATCTCACCATGTCATGGGCCTTTCCCGCCGAGTGGGATGAAACGCAACGCAGCGCCATTGCGCCGGACGAGGTCGCCATGCGCGGCCGCGACATCGACGGGTTCGGCATGCAGCTCTGTTCGGCAGACGGCGACCCTTATCGCGTAACCGCCTGTCTCGACCTGGTGCGCAAATACGGGAAGCCGATGTGGACGGTGGATCTGGTCGATTTCACCTCGGGCGTACACATCGGCTACCCGACGATGGATCGCATCACCCAGTCGGCCGTGCAGCACGGAGCGGCCGGCATCATCTACTGCGCCTGGCACATCCCCACCGTGCTCGATTACAGCTTCTATCCCAACATGGACCTCAACGACACGCACCACATGCTGGACGACGCACGCCGGGCAGTCGATATCATGGCGGGGCTGAAGATCCATGCGCGCGGCGCGATCCTGCAACCGATCCTCCCCGCGACTCCCTCCGATCCGGAAGGATTCAAGAACGACTACCGCAGTTTTGTGGGCTGGTACAAGCTGCTGGAAAGTCTGCAGGAGACGTGCGACGTGATTACACTGCGGGAGATCGACCAGCGGCGCGTGGACCTCAGCAGCTATCGCTATATCCTGGTTCCCGACTGCGCCTGCTTGCCAGACGCCGTGCGGGAACAGCTCGCCGCATACGGCCGGGCAGGTGGTCTGTTGATCACCGGAGGACGATTCGCCGACCGCGACACGATCGGACGTCCTCTGACGCACCAATCCGTCGCCCGGGTCGCGCTGCCGGACTACGGAAAGGCATATGCCGGCGATCCGATTCGGGACACCCACGCGGGCAACACTCCCCCGCTCTTTCTGTGGCGAGAGGAGACCGAGGCGACGCGTCGGGCCCGCCGCGAGGGACACGATGCCTTGCTTAAGTCTCTGGCCGCCGCAACGATCACGCCGCTCATTGAGCTGGAACCGGACGATGGCTCGATTCGCTGCGTCGAGTGGTCTGGACCGGACGTAAACGCCGTTTACCTGGTGAATATGAGCGGCGCGGCCGTTCCGGCAGACCGGCTGAAGCTCCGCATGCGCTGCACCGCGGAACAAATACGGGTCTATGCGGACACGCGTCTGGTTCCAAGTGACTGGGAGCCCGACCAGGCCATCTCGCTACCTCCATTTCGTGCCAGTTGCATCGTCAAGGCAGTGTCTCAACGCGTCTCCGGTCGGGATCGTTGAAGCGGACCGCGCCTCATCTGGCCGAGGACTGAGTACTTGCGTTCTGGGGCGGAAGGGGACAGGGACATTTGCGGCGGTCGACGAGGTAGACCAGGCAAGCAGCGCCGGGCGGCGGTGCGTCCGTGATGGACGCGCGCTACAGCCGCGACATGCGCAGCGAATGCGTTGGGCGTGCGGGCACGCCTCGCAGAGGCGTCCGTCCCTAGCCAGGGGCCAGGGCGTTGCGCAGCGACGCACGCCGCCCCTGGTGTCGGGTGCGTTTCTCAACGCGGAGCCCTGGCAGGGCGACAGTCAGGGTCGCAGGTGCACAACACACATTTGATGTTGTTGATCGAGCGCACGGCAGGCGCCCAGGTTCTGCGGGTGATACGGTGGGGCGAGCGTCGGAATGGGACATTTGCGGCGGTTGATGAGGCGGACGAGGCAAGCAGCGCCGCGCGGCGGTGCGTCCGTGATGGACGCGCGCTACAGCCGCGACATGCGCAGCGAATGCGTTGGACGCGCGGGCACGCCTCGCAGAGGCGTCCGTCAATAGCCAGGGGCCAGGGCGTCGCGGAGCGACGCACGCCGCCCCTGGTGTCGGGTGCGTTTCTCAACGCGGAGCCCTGGCAGAGCGACCGTCAAGGTCGCCGGTGCACAACACACATTCATTCCCAGAGATAACGCTCGTCGCAGCTGATCTCGTGTCGTTGCAGGTACATTCCTGCGGGAAGACAACTGTCGCCCTTCCAGGGCTGGCGTTTCTGAGGGCCAACCCACCAAGGGCTGTCGCCCTTGGCTATGAACGGTCGGCCTTCCAGGCCTGACGCGGACCATCACGATCGAAGGTTGAGAAAAAGCGCGAGACGCGCGACATGCGCAGCGGACAACCCTGCGGGCCTGTGGCTCAACGGTCAAGAAACTCCTCAGGGCCGAAGGCCCGGTACATCCTCTGCCGGTGGCGCAAGCCACCGGTAAGGAGGCGAATCAACGACGATCAGGCCCGAAGGGCCGACACAACCAGGCATGTATCGGCCCTTCGGGCCTGGAGGAGTTCTAACAGAGCATTCGACCGGGGCCTGTCGGCCCCGGCAGAGGCTGTACCGGGCCGTCGGCCCTTGGCTCAGCATGCGGTGGGATTGCACACTGGGGCACGTCGTGATCGAAGCCGGACAGAGACCATTTGCGGCGGTCGACGGGGTGGACCAGGCAAGCAGCGCTGCGCGGGGGCAGTATCGCCGCCGACGAGGCGCAGTGTGCCGGGATTGATGGAAGGCTTGCTGACCTCGACTTCCCGTGAGCTTGTGACGGTAGACGGGGGACCATATTCTGGGAGTGGTCGTCTGCCACCGACATGACACGGAGAACCGATTCGATGCCACGAAGCACTGCTGCGATGCTCTCGGAGTCGCTTCGCGTGATCTTGTTGTGCCTCAGGCTCGCGGCGTCATTGCCCGTGGTTCTCTCGACCGCATGGGGTCAATCCCTTACAGAGGAATATGCCGCGACCGCCGAGCGCATCAGCGTCGCGACTATTCGCGATGTGACCATGGCGCTGTCGGCGGACGACATGGAAGGCCGCGGGACTGCGCAGCCGGGTGGCATGAAGGCTGCCCGATACCTTGCCGATCGTTTTGCCCGGATCGGCCTTCAGCCGCTGGGCGACGCGGGGACGTTTCTGCAGGCCATGACGTTCCAGGCGATCCGCATGCGTGCCGATTCCTCGCTGCAGGCTGGCGACCAGACGCTGGAGTCGGCCGCTGATTTCTTCTACGCGCGGCCCAGGTACGTGCAAAGTGAGATCATTGAAACCCAGGGTGACCTGGTGTGTGTCGATTCCCAAACGGTGCTCGGACGACCCGGAGACGGTTCCCCTGGCGCAATGCTCAAGGGCAAGATCGCCGTGGTGGTCAATGGTTCACCGACCGTCACGGAACTTGCGACGTACGGCGTTGCCGGGATCATTGTTGCGATCGATCAGCCAGCCGCGCCACCTTACGTCACCGACCAGGGTGCCGACGACCAGGTGACGCTGGCGCGGCCCTTGGCTGGCATGTCCGGCGCGTTGCCTCCCGTCGCGTACGTCACGCGGAGCGGCGCGGAGAAGCTCTTTGCCAAGTCACGCCAGTCCTTCATCGACACGCTGGTCAAGGCCCGCGCGGGTCAACCGTTTTATTGCGAGCTGGGCCAGCAGGCGCAGATGTCGCTACGACTGACCGTCGAGTCCCGCACATCGCCGAACGTGATTGGATGGTTGGAGGGTGCCGATCCCGCGCTGAAGGACGAGGCGGTGATCTACAGTGCGCACTACGACGCGTACGGAAAAGATCAGGAAGGCCGGGTCCATCCCGGCGCGGCCGACAATGCCCTGGGTGTGGCCAAGATGCTTGCCGTGGCCGAGGCTCTGGCGCGGTCGCCGCACCGCCCTCGCCGCTCGGTCGTTTTTCTGGCGCCCACGGCCGAAGAGATTGGGCTGCTTGGTTCCCGCTACTGGCTGGAACACCCGACGTGGCCGGTGGCCAGGCTCGCCGCCAACCTGAACCTCGACGGCATCGACACGGACACCTACGGACCACTGCGCGCGGTCGTCGTCGTGGGTTTGGGCCATTCCGATCTGGATGGAACCGTGATGGCGGTCGCCCGGGAGCTCGGCCTGGTACCGTTGCCCGATCTGGATGTGGAGAGCCGCGCCTTCTACCGTTCCGACCATTACGAGTTCGCGCTTCGGGGAGTCCCCACGGTCTATGTCTTTGGGTTGGGAATCGCACCGCCACCTGACGGTGCCGAGCCCAAACGCGGTGGGGTGCTCGGGGCGCTCGCCTCCGTTGGCGGGAACCTCGTCGGGTTGATGGAGGTGAAGCGGCGGGCCGACGATTTCCTGGCCCAGCACTATCACCAGCCGAGCGACGTCGTCCGGCCTGAGTGGGATTGGCAAGGCGTCCGCACCGCGGCTGTCTTCTATCTGTGGGCCGGAATGCGAATCGCCAACGCGGACACGATGCCGCAGTGGCGGCCAGAATCAGAGTTCAACCGCCCGCGCGGCACACGCCCCACGTCGCGCGGATCATAAGCGCTGAAAGACCCGGACGGTGGTGGTCGGCAGAATCGTCCCCTTCGTAATACGTCTCACGTCCCTCTCGTTCGCGATATCCGCCAGTCATGGGCGGTTCGGTCTGTTGCGGTCTGCGCGGCAGCGACGCGGCACGCGCGTTGGGCAAGCTACATTTCCTCGTGAGTCCTCGGAATGCAGAGGGGAGTATCTTGGGACCGGTGCACAAAGGGGAAAGACATGTCGATGGCCATCGCCGATGACTATTCAGCTTCCGCAAAATACGACCACCTGAATGCGAGTGATCCACTGGACCGGAACCTGTTCTTCATCAAAGAGCATGTGGGATTCTTTAAGGCGTCCAACAACTACGACATTTGCGACCCTGATACGGGAGAGATCATCCTTCATTGCCGCGAGCCGAAGCTGGGTATGCTGACACGCTTGTTGCGGTACACCGACTACAAACGCATGACCCCCTTCAACGTGCACATCACAACGCCGACCGGGGAATTGCTGGTGCAGGTCAGTCGTGGTGTCTCCCTGTTCTTGTCTCGCGTCAACGTGACGGACGGAGCTGGACAAGCGCTGGGTGGCTTCAAGCAGAAGTTGTTTTCGATCGCGGGGGGGTTCTCCGTGCTTGACATGCAGGATAACCCCGTGTGTGAATTAAAAGGCAAATGGACGGGCTGGGACTTCCGCTTTCTTCACGATGGCGAGGAGCTGGCTCACGTGACCAAAAAATGGTCAGGCATCGGCAAGGAACTCTTCACGTCTGCTGACAATTACGTGCTGCAAATCAGCGACCTGGTGCCGCCGTCTCATCCGATCCGGAAACTGATCCTGGCGGCCGTCCTGACGATTGACCTTGTGTTGAAGGAATAAACACGGCGACCGCGCATGGACCCGATATCCGCGAAGGGCGGTAGGGGACAGGGACATTTGTGGCGGTCGGCAGAGACGAGCCGGAGTCCGATTCCGGCGGGACGTCGCCGGGAGCTCGCGGTACGACGCCCGCTCCGTGCGGATGTGTCGCGCCGCCATCACGCAGACGACGGATGGCCGGAGCCACTGGTCTCGCGTGAGTGGGACGTGCCAGAGCGCGGAGACTCGATAATCACTCGGACTGCGCGTTGCCCACCAGGGTCTGTTGCCGGGTCGGTCCGAAGGCGACGTTGGCCTCGGAGTCCAGGGTGACCGTGTCGCCGGAAAACTTCAGCGTAAACGTCAGGTGGAACGGTGTCTCGTAGGCGCACACCTTGATCACGGCCGTATCGTCCGCCGCCCAGGCAAAGGTCGCAGCCACGGGTTCGTCCGGGAACTGTGCGAGTTGCCCGCCCGAGAAGGGTGCCCGACCCGGCTGCCACTGGCGGAAGCCCGCAGGAAAGCACATCGACTTGCCGCCTCGTTCCATCGTCAGCGTCACACGCGTCCCGTCGTCAGTCGAGTTGAGCGAGAGGTTCGAAATCGTCTGATCGTTGGCCGGAAACACATACCGCCTGTTCAGGACGGCGGCGGCCAATGGCGAAGACGGGGCGCCCGGTGCCGGAGTGACCTCGAGAGTCGCCAGCTTCTCGCGGAGCTGGCCGTACGCCGCGGCATCCTCCGGAATTTCGTTCGCGGCGAAGGCGGGAAGCAACTTGTCCCACAAGATGTTCAATACGGCTTGCATGTTGCGCGCGCCGCTCGTGATCGCCACGACACTGTCCTGCTCCGGCATCACGACGCAGTACTGCCCGAACGCGCCGTCGCCGCGAAACGCGCGATGGCGGCAGCGCCAGAACTGAAAACCGTAACCCTGGTTCCAGTCGCTGCTGGGATCGCTGCCGTTGGAGACCTGCCTGGCGGTGGCCATATCGATCCACTCGGCAGGCAATAACTGTCGACCCTGCCAGGCCCCCTTCTGCAGATACAGCTGGCCGAACTTGGCGATGTCCTCCGTGCGCACGCGCAGCCCGTAGCCACCGAGCGTGATGCCCTGGGAATTCGTATCCCAGACGGGACGCTCGATGCCCAGCGGCTCGAACAACCTGGGGCGCAGGTAGTCGAGTACCGTCTGGCCGGTGACTTGCTGGACGATTGCCGACTGCATGAACGTGGCGGCCGTGTTGTATTTGAAGTGCGTGCCTGGCAGATGCGGTACGGGTTGAGCCAGAAACGATTTGGCCGAGATCGTGTCCGGGGCCAACGGCGGCTCGTCCTGATGGCCGGTGACCATGGCCAGCAGATCTCGCACGCGCATCGCCTTCAAGTTGGCGTTCATGTCGGGTGGTGTGTCTTCGGGAAAGAAATCCGCGACGAGGTCGTCGACGGAGAGCTTCTCCTCAGCCACGGCGAACCCGACCGCAGTCGACGTAAAACTCTTGCTCAGCGAATACAGGACATGGTTGTGCTGGGAGGCGTAAGGCTTCCACCAGCCTTCCGCGATCACGTTGCCGTGCCGGACGATCATCAGGCTGTGCATTCCCTCGATCTGTTCGTCCAGTGCGCGGACCAAGTCCAACAGTGCAGCCGATGAGACTCCCTGTGCTTCCGGTGTACTGCGCGGTAATAAGAGCTCAGCACCGCCCGCGGATGCGGCCGCTGCGACGAGTACGCCGATCGCAAATGACGTCACGTTCTTCATCGGTCCTCACCAGAAAATCACGCCATGTCGTCGTCATCGTCCACGTCGGCAGAATCGCCTTCAATCAGGGACAGTCCCGCGGATCTCGACACGGGCAGCAAGTAATGAAAACCGCCGGGGCCGCAGCTTGCCGTTAAGGCGTCAATGACCTGCCGACACCGGCCTGGTCCATCGTGGGGACCGGCAATGAAATACGGCTTGCCAGCCTTGCCATAGGTGAATTCCTGGCTGCAGGAAGTCGGATCGATGTCGCCAAAAATCCGCTGCGCCTTCGCATAGTCGCGGTGCGGGGGCAAGCCGAGCTGACGAGCGTACTCGACCGCGCCCTCGATCAGCTTCCGTGCGGCCGCCGGTTCGAGCGATACCAGCTCGTACTTCTGCGCCAGCTTGCCGTATACCAGGCGCTCGTATCGCTCGCGGGAGCCGATGTCGACCATCACATCCTTGATCCCCAGGCAGTACACATCGAGCAGAAACACCGCGAAAGCGACATTCCCGCTTGGCAGCGAGCGACTCACCACGACACTGGACATGCCCTCCTCCCACAACACGCTGGTCGTGAAGCAGTGCAGAATCGGTGCGGAGGCAGCTCGTTCGATGCGGACGCTCAAATCGCGAGGATCGCGCACCGCGAGGGCCTTTTTCGCAGCTTTCGCCTTGGCGTGCCGCCGTTCCAGCTTCTTCTGACGCTTGCGAGGGTCCATGTCTGTGGTCGCCTTCCTTGATAGGGATGTTGCAGGTCCGATGCTACCATGTCCGGAGACGTGAATCCCAGTATAGCGAAATCCCCCGTTGGAGCATTGGGGGCGGAGGGTGTATGTGCCGATCGTTCAATCCTGCCCATTGGTTGCCTGCCACTGCCAGCGGTCGTCCGGTTCGAGGATCGCCCGGGCTCCGGCGCCCTGCAGCCAGGCCTTGGCCGTGGTGTCGGCGCGCAAATAGGTGTCCCAAAACGCCGTCGTCAGGGCCAGGATCGCGCGATGATGGTTCGGGTTGCGCGCCTCACGGTCGCCCGGCAAAGGCCGATCGGTGAACGCCGAGTGCTCCGCCTTGTGGAGCACCAGTTCGTAGCGGTCGATACTCGCCGGCAGCGCGGGATAGACCTGCAATCGGGACTCAACGGTCGCGTCCGAGATCACGGACGTATCGAGCGTACCGGTCATCAACAGCCAAGGGATGTTCACGGAGCCGAACGCCATTGCCGGCTCGCCGCGTCGCGGGCTGCTCGGGCTCATGGCGATCGCCGCGTCGATACGCGGTTCGGTGAATCGTTGACCGGCCAGGGGGATGGACTGTCCGCTCACCGCTTGCGTCGTCACGGCGCCGAACGAATGTCCCGACATGCCCACGTGGTCCAGGTCGAGTCGGCCGTGCAGCTCATGACCGGCCTCTGTATGCCAGACGGCCAGCTGATCCAGCACGGCGGGCACATCCTGCACGCGAAGCAGGAAATTCTGCGGCGATGCAGCTTGCTGCATCGCCTGCCTGCGCCGCGCGAGCGGCTCGTCGCGCCACACCGAGTCATCACTGCCGGGATGCTGCAGGAACACCGCGACGTAACCGCGTGCGGCCCAATGCCGCCCCAAGAACGAGTTGCCGTTTCGCGTCCCGCCCAGTCCGTGGCTGAACAACACGACCGGCGCCGCACCACTGACGGACGGCAGGTACACTCGCAGCGGAATGTCGCGATTCCGCCGACTGTCGACGGCGGTCAAGTCCAACGTACGGACTTCACTCGATGATGGCAGTGACAAGGGATCGTAGTCGGCGCCCCAGCTCGCCGCCTGGGCGATCAGACCGCAGAGGAGCGACAGCAGTACGGTGTGCGAGTTAATCATGCGGGTGATCGCAGGTCGTTTTAGACAGGATGAACAGGATAAACAGGATGGGCGGAACAAGGACCTGGCCGAGATCCGTCGCCTCTACCCCTCTGCTCAGTGGAGTGTCTCCTGGAAGAAGTCTATCGTGCGCTGCCAGGCGAGTTTGGCGGCGGCTTCATCGTAGCGGGGCGTGGTGTCATTGTGAAACGCGTGGTTCACGCCCGCGTACACGTACGCTGTGTACTTCACGCCGGCTTTTTTCAGGGCTTCTTCGTACGCTGGCCAGCCGGCGTTGATCCGCTGATCCAGCTCGGCGTAATGCAGCAGTAGCGACGCCTTGATCTTCGGCACATCTTCCACGTCCGGTTGCCGACCGTAGAACGGCACGGCCGCGGCGATCACTTCGGGGATGCGCACGGCGAGCGTATTGGCCAGGCCGCCGCCGAAGCAGAAGCCGACGACGCCGACCTTGCCGTTGGAGAGCGGATGCTGTTGCAGGAACTTCGCTCCGGCGATGAAGTCCTCGACGATTTTGCCCTGATCCAGCTTCTGTTGCATGGCCCGCCCCTCGTCGTCGTTCCCCGGATAGCCGCCCAGCGGCGTCAGGGCGTCGGGGGCCAGCGCCACGAAGCCGGCCACGGCCAGCCGGCGTGCGACGTCCTCGATGTAGGGGTTGAGCCCGCGGTTCTCGTGAATCACCAGCACGGCTGGCGACTTCTGTGCCGCCGCTGGATGTGCCAGATAGCCGCGCATCGTGCCCGAGCCCGACCCTTGCGGCGATGCGTACTCGACGCGCTCGGCGCGGATCCGCCCGTCCGCCGGATCCACCTGCTGGGCCCAGGCGTAATTCGGGCTCAGGCGAGCCAGCAACAGTTCGGCGGTTACCCCCCCTGCCGCAAACCCGGCGGCCTTCTGGAGGAAGCCGCGACGATCGATCCGACCGTGGGCGTAGTCGTCATACAGGTCGATCAGCGCCTGATCGAACTCGGCAGCGGAAGGGCGCGGCATGTCAATGTCCCCAGGGAGTGTCGGAAATGGAGTGTCATCACGTCTTGAACATTTATAGCCAGAAGTCAAATCGCGGAGGAATCACGCGATTTCCGCGGCGAGCGCCATGGGGAGAGGGTGGAGTGAGGGGGGGTAGTCGGTATCGCACAGGCGCCGGTACAAGTAGGGAGCGTTGGTCGGTTGCGACGAGACGCCCTGCACGAGGCCTGTGTCACGTGTTCTGCATGCCTGCTTCCATGTTGGTGCTTGGCGCCACGCCCCACGAGATGTGGGACTGGCTCCTGGAGATCCTGTTGCTCCTGGGTCTGGCCATGACCCTCGGTGCACTGGCTGAATGGCTCCGCCAGAGTGCGATTGTCGGTTACCTGATTGCCGGGACGGTGATCGGTCCCAGCGTGCTGGGGCTGGTGTCCAAGCAGCAGGACGTGTTCCACGTCGCGGAGCTGGGCGTGGCCCTGCTGCTCTTCACCATCGGGTTGGAGTTCTCCATCCAGCGTCTGGTCAGTCTTGGCAAGGCGCCGCTGCTGGCGGGTTGTCTGCAGGTCCTGGTCACGCTTCTGGTCGCGGCGGTGCTGAGCATGGGCCTCGGGCGGGGCACCGCGGAGGCGGTGGTGATCGGTGCGATGGTGGCCATGTCCAGCACGGCGTGCGTGCTGCGGATTCTGGAGGACCGGGCGGAGGTCGACAGCCCGCACGGTCGCATGGCGCTGGGAATCCTGCTGGTTCAGGACATGGCGGTCGTACCGTTGATGCTGTTGGTCACGGCCATGACTCACGGTCGGACCTTCTTGAGCATCGTGTGGGAGCTGGACGTGGCGGTGGTCTCGGCCGTCGTATTGATTGCCGTGCTGTATGTGTTCTTCACCCATGTCGCGCCGCGATTGCTGCGATTCACCACCTGGCGAGGGAATCGGGATCTGCCGATCCTGCTGGCGCTGGTCATGGCGTTAGGTTCCGCGTGGGCTGCGCAGGGTATGGGGCTGAGCCCCGCGTTAGGTGCCTTTGTGGCCGGCGTGCTGCTGGGTGCCTCGCCGTTTGCCGTGCAGATCCGTGCCGACGTCGAGGCGGTGAAGACGATTCTGGTGACACTGTTCTTTGCTGCGGTCGGGATGTTCGGGGACGTTGTCTGGCTGGTCCAGCATCTGGGCCTGGTGAGTGCCGTGGTCACCGCGATCGTGTTGGGCAAGGCCCTGCTTGCCTTTGCCGCGGTGCGCGCCTGTGGCGGCCGGAGGCAGGTCGCGGCGGCCACGGCGCTCGCCCTGGCGCAAGTGGGCGAGTTCTCCTTCGTGCTGGCGACGATCGCACGTGGTAACGGCGCCGGGTCCGGCATCCTCTCCGAGACTGCGTTTCGCGCGCTGGTGGCGGCCACGATCATCAGTCTGCTCATCACGCCTTACCTGATCGCCGCCGCGCCGACGGTCGGTGGGTGGCTGGAACGCAGTCTCCGCAGGCTGCGTGTCCGGCGAGGCGAAATCGCGGAGCCGAACCACGTCGCGCTCCCGACCGCCGCGCAACGCCGTGTCTTGCCTCACGACCGGATTATGATTATCGGGTTTGGACCGGCGGGCCAGCGAGCCGCGGAGGATCTGATGAGCGCGCATCGGGACCAGCTGGTGGTGGTCGACATCAATCCCGACAACACGCAGGTGGCCGAGCGTTACGGACTGCAGGCCCATATCGGCGATGCCACGCAGACGGAGATCCTGGAGCATGCCGACATCCATCGCGCGCGGCTGGTCATCATCACGATCCCCACGCCGTTGGTCGGACAGCGGCTCGTGCATCTCGTGCGACTCCACGCGCCGGGCGCGATGATCTTCGCGCGATCGCGGTACCACATGCACCGCTGGCAACTGGTGCACGCCGGCGCCCACGTGGTGGTGGACGAGGAGGATCGCGTCGGCCACGAGCTGGCAGCTAAGGTGCTGGAGTCGCTGCACGAACCGGAGGTGGACTAACCTCGTCGAGGAACGCGAAGACGTCATCCAGCGCCGCCTGAACCATCACCAGATGCTCGACGTGCGGTACGACGCGCCAGCGGACTCCCGCGCCGGCGTCCGCCAGGCTGCGTGCCAGCGCTTCCGCGCCGCGTCGCCCGAAGTCCCGCTCGCCAGCCGCCACGAACCAGGGAATCCGCGCCAGCGGCTGCGGGTCGGCGGGTGCCCGCCCCCCGCCCAGCGCCACCGCTGCCGCGATCTTGTCCGCATGGCGCGACACCTGCTGCACGACCTGTGCTGCGCCCATCGAGTGACCGACGAGGAAGACGCGTGCGTGATCCACCGGAAAATGCTCGGCCAACACCGCCAGGATCTCGTCGCAGTCCATCGACAGACCGAACAAGCTCTGACGCGGCGCGACCACCAGCCAGCCGCGCTCCGCAGCCAACTCCACGAGCCGTCCCGCTCCATAGGTCTCGAAGAACATGTTCTCGCTCCCCCCGGCGCCGTGAAACGCCAGCAGCACCGGGAGCGGCTCGAGCGGTCGGTCCGGCACGCGGAGGCGGACGGGGAGCTGCTTCGTGCCGTCAGAAAGCGTCAGCAGATAGTCGCCGGGCCGATCCGCACGCAACACCGCACGGCTGTCGCCGCGCGCGGTCAGCAGCGATTCGCAGGTCGCCAGCAGGTGATGAGCCGGCACGTCTCGTTCCTGGACGTGGTCGGCAGCCAGCTCGCAGAGCAACGCACGCAGTTGCTCCAGCGTGGCGATACCGGTCGGCGTGCCGGTTGCGGCCAGCGCGGAGGGAAGCTGCTCAAGCGCGGCCAGACGCCGCTGCCAGTCCGCGACGCGGCTGATCTGCACGCGCGCCATCTCGCAGGTCACGCTCGCCGCCTCCAGGTGCACAACCAGCACGTGGTCGCCTGGCTCCAACGGACCGGTGTCCCACCGGTAGCCTTGCCGCGCTGCTGACAGGTCAGTCTCTGCCCGCGCCAGCACGCGGTCGTCAGCGGAATGCACCGCGAGCCGGATCCGCGCCCCGAGCGGCGCATCCACGCCCGGCGCGTAGAAATCCTCGAACTGCAGCTGGATCTCGGGCGCTGCCGCGTCCGCGACCAACGGTGTGCAGCGGACACGCTGCGCCAGGGCCCACTGCCATTGCGGCCGCGGCGGGTCGGCCGTCAACACCGCCACGTAGGCCTGATCCAGCTGTCGTCCTGCCTCGCTCAGCTGCAGTCGGAAGAACCGGCTCACAGCCTGTTCCATCGCTGCCACGCTCCGTCCGCGCGCGTCTGCATCGGCCGCCTGCCAGGCCACCTCGAATCGCCGCAGTCGGCGTCCAAGCTCATATCGCTGAGCCTCTCCCACCCACGCGCCCCAGGCTGGCGCGAACAGCAGGAGCCAGGCGACTAGATTCGCAGTGGCCCTGATCGGGCCCCGCATCCCGGGACGTGTCGGCCAGCCTGCTGCAGACCGGGTTGTGTGGCGAAGGACGGCTGTGATCACCATGATTTCGGCTCCGGGAGCGCACCTCGCGGTTTGTGTGATCCCCATCTTTCTGTTGCGCATTTGCCTGTCCCCTGCCCCCTGGCGGGAGCGCGTGCGCCGTGGTGAGGTCATTCGCCTGGCCCCGAGCGACCGCGGGTCCGACATTGCCGTGAGCAGCTTGGTCCGGCTATTATAGACCAGCGTGTCCAGGTCGGACGATGTCTTCCTCTCAAGCGTCTCGCGGGCTGGCCAATTCTCGGCCGGCGTGGGGCGGCGCAGCAGATGGTGCGTCATGGGTAAGTCAGTGGTGTACTGTGCAGTCGTGGTCGCAGCGCTTGGCACACGGGCGAGCTGTCTGGCGTCGCAGACCGAGCCGATCGACTTTCAGCGCAACGTGCGTCCGATTCTCTCGGCCAAGTGCTTTCACTGTCATGGTCCCGACGAGTCGCACCGCGAAGCAGATCTGCGCCTGGACACGCCGGACGCCCTGGAGTCCGGCGTGATTGAGGCGGGCGATCCG
>JALOQX010000046.1 GCA_025459265.1 Pirellulaceae bacterium
AGGGCGAGGCTCCTGCCGAGCCGACGGAGAAGCAAGCTGAAGTCAGAAGCGAGTGACCCGCAGCAAACAAGGACCTCCGAGGGACGAGCGGATTTCCCCGCGGCAGGGAGTAACGAGTAGCGCGCGACGATCTCCGAGCGACCAGGGGCTGTCCCCACTGAGCGCGACACTCCTTGCTCGCCACTCGTCCCTCGGAATCCCAAGGATGGGTAGCGTGAGCGGCGCAGTGGCGACCGAGCTTCGCGGCGAACCCGTGGGGGTCGCGACGCCTGAGTGCGGAAAGTACGATGGGAGCACCGGGCGGGCCGGCAGCCTGCGCGTGCTGAGCGTGCGGCGCGGCACGTCGGTCACGATCCTCCGGCGCGCCGCGAAGGAGTGCCTCCATGAAGAACGGGAAGATGCCCCTCTGCGCTCTGCTCATGCTCGCGTCCTGCCGCATCACGTACGCGGAGATCCCGCCGGCGCTCGTGCCCAACGGGTCCTTCGAGGAGGGCGATTCCGAGCCGGCCGGGTGGACGCTCAACCGCGGCCAAGGCCAATGGCTCTCTCCCGGCGCGACCGGCCAACGCGCCATCGCCGTGACGGGCGACGGCACGCAGGACAACGCCTGGCTGTCCACACCGATCCCCTGGGAGCCCAACACCGTCTATCGCCTGCAGTTCCGGGCGCGGCGCGTGGCGGGCACCACCGGACTGCCGGTCAGCGGCCCGGTGTTCTGCAATCGCGACCTGGTCTCGCTCGGGGAGAGATGGACGAACGTCGAGTCGTACTTCGTCACGCCGCAACAGCTGTCTCCCGACTTCGCGCCGCTGCGTTTCGGCCAGTGGGAAGTCCGCGGCACCGTAGCGTTCGATGACATACACCTGTCACGCGTCATCCCGGTGCACCGCCCCGACGGCGCGGGGGGACAGCTGGGTCTGGGCGAACGCCTGGAGGGCAACCGCTACGTGTTCTCCGCGCCGTTGGGTCAGGTGTCGGCCAACTTCGCGCGACCGCTCGCAGCGCATCAGTGCCAGTTCAACTCGAATCGCTGGGTGCTGAGCGAATCGTCCGTGGTGACGTATTGTCACGCGATTGGTCGCCTGCAGCAGAGCGCTTCGGTCCAGGTGACCAGCGGCTGGTATCTGCGCGGCGAGTTGGTCATCGCGGCCAGTCGTGACGGCGAGCAATGGGAGACGATTGGCACGCTGGGGAGCGAGGGCTCCGTGACGTGCCCGGTCCCGGCGGCGTTCTTCCCGGCGGATGCGATCTGGATCCGGTTCACGGCGCGGGCGAAACAGGGCGAGTCGCAGCCGCCGGCACTGCAGGTGCACGCCTACCAGTACGAAGCGACCTGGGCAGGACCGCCGGTGGAGCTCGTCGGAGCCACGCAGTACTTCGCGGTGAGCGAAGACGACGAGCAACTGAGTGTGTCGGTGGTCGATGTCGGTGAGGCGCTGCCGGGTGGCCGCAATCGCCTCGCGGTGCGTTTGCGCAATCGCACGCAGCGCGAACTTGACTTGGCGGCCCTTGTGCGCGTCGTCGAGTCGTCGCCCAGCACGGGCTCGGCTGCGCCAGACATTGTGCACGAGTCACCGAACCCGTTGTCCGTGAAGCTGCCGGTGACGGACGAAGACACGGTGGTGGAGCTGCCGTATGAGATCCCGGGCGTCGGAGGTTATCGCGTTCTGGTGTCGCTTTCCCGCGACGCGTGTTTCACGGCGGACACCACGATCGATGTGCCGACGCTGCACGCCGCGCACTATGGGCACGTCCTGCCTCCTTCGAACGACGATGTCGGCTTGTGGTGGTGTTCGTCCGGCTGGAAGGTCGGCGCCCAGCGGCCGCTCCCGCCCCCCACATCCGAGACGCCTGCCCTGCGCGTGGCGGCCGCCGCGAATGAAACCGAGGCGGCGCAGCTGGTGATCCGCCCGGCACGGCAGCTGACCAACCTGACCGTGACCGTCAATCGCCTGTGCACGGCGGCCGGCGAGGTGCTCGAGCCTCAGCGGATTGATATCGCGCGCGTCACGTACGTCCACGTGACACAGCCGACTGACGAATCCGCCACCACCGGCCTCTGGCCGGATCCACTGGTGCCCGTAATCGGACCATGGACGGCCGAGGCGCACCGGAATCTGCCGATGTGGATTCGCGTCCACGTGCCGCCCGGCCAGCGGCCGGGCGTCTACGGCGGCGAGATCACCCTGCAGGCGGACCAATACGTCGCCCGGGTCCCGATCCAAGTGGAGGTGTTCGGCTTCGCGTTGCCGGACCGGATGACGTGTGAGACGGCGTTCGGCTTCGATCCGTCGCTGGTGTGGCGTTATCACGGGCTCGAAACCGAGGAACAGCGGCGTGTGGTCCTGGACAAGTACCTGCAATGCCTGGCCGACCATCACATTGCGCCCTACAATCCCGCACCGCTCGATCCGATCCGCGTCGAGTGGCAGCACGCGCCGGCGCGGTCCGGGTCCGACGTGCAGACGGACCCAGGTCAGGTCCCCGCGGCGATTCCGGAACCGGTGTTCGACTTTACGGCCTGGGACCGCGCCATGCAGCGGGCGATGGACCAGTACCACTTCACGACCTTCCAGCTGCATGTCCCCGGACTTGGCGGCGGCACCTTCCACGCGCGGTACGAACCGGAGTTGCTCGGCTTTGCCGAGGGCACGCCGCAGTACGAGGGGGCGATGCAGGCTTATCTCGGAGCGCTGCAGTCGCACCTGCGCGCCCGCGGCTGGCTCGACCGCGCCTTCGTGTACTGGTTTGATGAACCCGACCCGAAAGACTACGACTTCGTCAATAACGGCTTCGCGAAGCTCAAGAAGTGGGCGCCGGACATCCGCCGCATGCTGACTGAACAGGTCGAGCCCGGTCTGGTCGGCGGTCCCAACGTGTGGTGTCCGTTGAGCGCCTGGTACGATCACGCGGCGGCCCAGGAGCGGCGAAAGGCGGGCGAGCAGTTCTGGTGGTACGTCTGCACCGGTCCCAAGGCGCCGTACTGCACGCTGTTTATCGATCACCCAGGAACCGAGCTGCGGGTGTGGCTGTGGCAGACCTGGCAGCGCAGCATCACGGGTATTCTCGTCTGGCAGACCAATTACTGGACCTCATCGGCCGCCTACCCTGACGCGGCACATCCGCAGAACCCGTATGCCGATCCGATGGGCTGGGTCAGCGGCTACAGCACGGCCCAGGGAGTGCGCCAGGCGTGGGGCAACGGGGACGGTCGGTTCCTCTATCCGCCGGAGTCCGCCGCGGCGGGACGTCCGGCGGCGCCCGTGCTGGACGGCCCGGTGCCGTCGATCCGCCTGGAGATGCTCCGTGACGGCGTGGACGATTACGAGTACCTGGTGATCCTGCGCCGGCGGCTGGCCGAGCGCCGCGCGGCGCTCACACCGGCCCAGATCGCAGAGTATGAGGCGCTGCTGGACGTTCCGCCGGACATCACGACGGACCTGACGACGTTTACCACGGACCCGGCACCGATCGAGCAGCGCCGCGCGGCGGTGGCACGCGCGATCGAGCAGCTGAGCCCGTGAGAACCGGCTAACCACCCTGCCGGACCCGTTCACAGGCCGCCACGGCCAGCTGGTCACAGCGTTCGTTCTCGACGTGCCCGCTGTGGCCGGCCACCCGCGTGTACTTGATCTGGTGCCGCTGGGCGAGCTCGTCGAGCCGGCGCCAGAGTTCTTCGTTCTTGACCGCGGCCCACCGCTGACCTTCCCGGCGTCGCCAGCCGTGGCGTTTCCAGGTCGCGAGCCATTCCTGGAGCCCTTTGCCGACGTACACGCTATCGGTGAACAGCTCGACGTGACACGGCCGTTTGAGGGCTTCGAGGCCGCGGATCACGGCCAGCAGTTCCATGCGATTGTTGGTCGTGTTGCGTTCGCCGCCCGAGTGTTCCTTTTCGCGCCCGGTGGCGGCATCGCGGAGAATGAACGCCCAGCCGCCGGGGCCGGGATTCCCGCTGCACGCGCCATCGGTGAACAGCTGCACATGAGCGGGCGGGCGAGGTGGTGTCATGCGGGCCAACCGTTGTTCAAGTCGCGGCATCGGGACCGTTGCTGCGCAGGCCGGCGGACGGCGACGGCCGGGCGGCCGAGAAGGACTCCACACCCGGCGCGGCCAGATCGTGCAGCTGCATATTGAGCTTCGTCTCGCGCGGCGAGCGATCGGCCGCGACCCACGGCAACACGACCGTAAACGTGCTCCCGCGTCCCAGCTCGCTCTCGAAACTGATCTCGCCTTGCAGCAGCTTGCAGAGCTCCTTGAGGATCGACAGCCCCAGGCCGGTACCGGAATACTCGCGGCTCAAGCCGTCTTCGCCCAGGATCGATCCGCTCTGGCGAAACTTCTCGAAGATGATGTCCCGGTCTTCTTCCGCGACACCCACGCCCGTGTCGGCCACGGACAACAGCAGGCGGCCGTCCCGGTCGTGCCCGGCGAAGACGTCGATCCGGCCCCCTTCCGGCGTGAACTTGATGGCGTTGGAGAGCAGGTTGGTCAGGATCTGCTGCACCTTGGCCTGGTCCTGGTAGACGGCCGGCAGGTTGCGGTCGACTTCGACCACGAGGTCGATGTTCTTGTCTTCGGCCAGCGAGCGGACCATGTCGCACTGGGCGTGGACCACCGTGTCGATCCGGAACTCGGTCGGCCGGACCTCCATCTTGCCCGCCTCGAGCTTGGCCAGATCCAGGATGTCGTTGATCATTTCCAGCAGCACACGCCCCGACTTCTGGATGTTGGCCGCATACCGCTTCTGTTTGTCGTTGAGCGACTCGATCCCCTGCAGCACTTCGGAAAACCCGATGATGCTGTTCAACGGCGTCCGCAGCTCGTGGCTCATGTTCGCCAGGAAGTCATCTTTGAGGCGGTTCATTTCGTAGAGTCGCATGTTGAGCTGTGCGAGCTCGTCGACCTTGCCGTCCAGGTCCCGGTTGACGCGGCGCAGCTCGGCCTGTGCGTCGGTCAGGTGCCGCAACATGCGGTTGAACGACTGGGCCAGATCCTCAAACTCGTCGTTCGTGTGGATGTCCGCCCGCACCTCCAGCTTCCCGCGACTGACGTCGTCGCTGACGTCGCGCAAATGCTGCAACGGCTTGACGATCACGTACCGCACGATCAGGTACAGGGCGATCATGGCCACGAACACGGTGAGGATCGCCACGGCAATCAGGATCGCGCGCGAGTTGCTGATGGCTTCGGCGGTGTCGGCGTAGGGGAGGATCACCTTGACGGCCAACAGGGGTGGATCCTGTGCGTACGACTCGCCCACCTCGGCGGCCGAGAGGGTCCCGACGTCCAGCGCGGCGGTGTGGCAGAAGCGGCAGGTCTTCTTGAAATACACCGGCTCGAAGTAGTGATACTCTCCCCCCGCCTGCTCCGGGAGCCGATCGACGTACACGGGACGGCGCGGCCGCTCGGCGACCTCCCCCAGCGCTCGTTCCGGCGTCAGCGGAGCGGACGATTTCTCCGCTTCCGTCAGGACCTGGCCTTTCTGCTGCTGGAACTTGCGGTCCAATTCCTTGAGCAACTCGCGTTCCACGTTGTCCTGCGGCGTCGTGGGGGATACGTGGTTGAGCCAGTAGTCGGCGTCCAGCGTCACGATGTCGTAACGGTAGTCCTGGCTCTCTTCGAAATCGACGATGATCTCCTGCAACCACTCGCGGTTCATCCGCTTCTGCGAGTCCTCCGGGACCGCCTCCCCCCCTCGCGTCTCAAACCGCAACGAGTGGACCTTGATCATGATGATGTCGATCAGGTCGTGCCCGTGATTGCGGGTGTTGGTCATGACCAGATTGCCCGCGATCCGATCGACGCCCCAGAAGGCGCCGGTGATCAGCAGCAACAGGCAGGCACCGAACAGCAAACGACATTTGCGTTCGAGACTGGTCTCACCCAGGACACGTTTGATCGACCGATAGCTCATGCGTCCTCAGCGAAGCGCGATCCGAGAAGCAAGCGACTGCGCCGAACGACTCGTATTCTAAAGGACCGTCCGCCATTCGGCCACCGCGTTTGGCACTGACGCAGTCCGACACGCCCCCGCACGGATGCCGCCCGCGGGATGCAATCTGGTCAGAGCATGTCCACCGGGTCGACGTCGACGATCCAGAGCACATCGGCGGGGGGCTGCAACTGCTGCGTGCCGGCGCGGACCACGTCCAGCAGCGCGGCGTGCTGCGGGTGATACAGCAGCAGGTGATAGCGGTAATCACCCCGCAGTTTCGGCAGCGGGGCCGGCACCGGGCCCAGCAGTCGCGGCGCGGGGTGGCAACGCGCGGCGGCGGCGTGCAACTGCGCCGCCACGTGTTGGGCGAATGCGGCCACGCAGGCCTCGATCGGCCCCCGCATCACGACCCGCACCATGGCCGCGGTGGGCGGGTAGCCGAACTGAGCGCGAATCGGCAACTCGTCGCGGGCAAACGCCGCATAGTCGTGATGCTGGGCCGCCACAATCGCCGGGTGCTCGGGACTGTAGGTCTGCACGAGCACGCGTCCGCCCTGCGCGCCACGCCCGGTGCGGCCCGCCACCTGCGTGACCAGCTGAAACGTCCGCTCCGCCGCCCGGAAATCGGGAAAATGCAGGGCCGTGTCCGCGTTGATCACGCCCACGACCGTCACGTTCGGAAAATCCAGCCCCTTGGCGATCATCTGCGTGCCGAGCAGGATCTTGATCTCGCCGGCGCGGAAGCGATCGAGCGCTGCTTCATGGCTTCCCGGCTTGGCCATCGAATCACTGTCCATCCGCAGACACGGCACATCCGGGAAGCGCGCCCGCACCTCCAGCTCGAGTTTCTGCGTGCCCAGTCCGGCATAGCGAATCCCCTCCACGCGGCAGGCAGGACAGGCCAGCGGGGAGTCGATGTCATAATCGCAGTAATGACACCGCGCCTTGCCGCCGACCCGGTGATGGGTCAGGGCAATATCGCAATGAGGACACTTCACCACGTGGCCGCAGTCGGGACACTGGATGGTCGTGGAGAAGCCGCGGCGGTTGAGCAGCAGAATGACCTGCCCGCCATCCCGCAACGCCTCGCGCACGGCCTGGTAGAGCGGCTGGCTGATGGCCCCGCGATCGCGCCGCCCACCCGACCGCGTGCGCAAGTCGATCGTGGCCACGTCGGGCAATGGCAGGGAGGACACGCGACGCGGCATTTCCACCAGCCGATACGCACCGGCACGAGCCGCATACCAACTCTCCAGCGACGGCGTCGCCGAACCGAGGACCAGCGGGACCTGCTCGGCCTGCGCTCGCTCTCGGGCCACGTCGCGGGCGTGATAGCGCGGGGCCGTGTCCTGCTTGAACGACGCATCGTGCTCTTCGTCGATGACGATCAGCCCCAGATGCGGCGTCGGCGCAAAGACCGCACTCCGCGCACCAACCACCACCTGTACGTCCCCTCCGGCGATGCGCCGCCAGTGCGCATGACGATCCGCGGGCGTCAGGTGACTGTGGAGGACCGCCACGCGCTCGAACCGCGATTCAAACCGCCGCCGGGTCTGCGGCGTCAAACTGATCTCCGGCACCAACACGATCGCCTGCCGCCCGTAGCTTACCACCTCCTCGATGGCCCGGATGTACACCTCCGTCTTGCCGCTCCCGGTCACCCCGTGGATCACGATCGTCTCGTGGCTCGGCCGCCGCAGGGGCGCGAGAATCGTCTCCAAGGCCCGCTGTTGGTCGTCGTTGAGACTCCACGGGGCAGCCGACTCGCGGCTCGGCGCCGCCAAGGCCACCTGCTGCACGCGCCGCATTTCTTCCTGCACGAGTCCCTTGCGCCGCAGCGTGTGAATGGGGGCCTGCGTACAACCGACCGCCCGCGCCAGCTCGTCCGGCGTCAGCCCCTGCGGCGCAAGCGCCAGAATCTGCAACGCCTCCGCCTGCTTGGCGGGCAACCGCAAGGCCGCCAGCTGCGCCACCACCTCCGGCAACACCCGCAGGAAAAGCTGCGCCCGGGTGCCCGCCTGGTCCCGTACGCTGGCCGGCAGCACCGCGTCCAATACCTGACCCAACGGGCACAAATAGTACGCGGACATCCAGTGCGTCAACCGCAATATGGCAGGCGACAACAAGGACCGGGCGTCGACCACGCGACGCAGCGGCTTGAGCGGCCGCCCCGCGCGCGCACGCTGCTCCACCGCAATGCAGTACCCGACGCGCATCCGGTCGCCACGCCCCAGCGGCACCTCGACGCGAGCGCCAACCTGCAGCTGAGCGCGCAGCAAGTCCGGCACCTCATAGTCGTATGGACCATACGGCACCTCCGCAAATACCACCACCGCCACACCATGCTCGGAAGTGTCGTCCAACACCCACGGCGGAGGCTCGAGGTCAAACAGATCGCGCTGGCGTGGACCCATCGACACGCATTCCGAAAGGACCAACAATGTCAATCACGAGCTGGTACGAGTCTAACCTCGGACGGAGCATGTATGCGACTTGGCATCTTCGGCGGATCGTTCGATCCCGTGCACTACGGACACCTGCTGTTGGCCGAGTCCTGTCGGGAACAGTGCCAGCTGGAGGAAGTCTGGTGGGTCCCCACCGCCTCGGCCCCCCACAAACGGCATCTGCCGGCCGCCTCCGCGCGCCACCGCACCGAGATGTTGCAACTGGCCCTGGGCGGCCACGACGCCATGCATGTCAGTCTGCTGGAGATCGAGCGGAGCGGCGTCAGCTACACCGTGGATACACTCACCGCGATTCACGCCGCGCGGCCCGACGCCGAATTGTTCCTCCTGCTGGGGGCCGACGCACTGGCCGACCTGCCCCACTGGCGGGAGCCCGACCGCATCTGCGCTCTGGCCATTCCGGTCGCCGTGCGCCGGGCCGGGTCGGCCGATCCGTGCTACGAACCGTTGCGGGCGGTGGTGACTCCCCAGCGCCTCGCGGTGTTCCAGCAGTATCAGGTGACGATGCCCCTGGTGGGATTGGCCAGCAGCGACATTCGGGCCCGCGTGGCACAGGGCACAAGCGTCCGATTCCGCACGCCCCGCGCCGTTGAGAAGTACATTCAGACGCACGGGCTCTACCGCTGAGAACCTGTCCCGGAACCGTGCTGCAGGAGGGGCGTCCCCACCCGTCACACGCTCCTGAAACGGGTTCTCCGCGCGCGACGCCGGCCGCTGGCACAGGCCGCCGTCAACCCGCCCGGCGAATCCCCAGCACGTGCCGCAGCGCGGGGGGCAGGTCCAGCAGGTAGATGCCCGGATCCTGCCGCAGGGCGGCCACTACCTGCTCCAGCTGCTCAAAGACGCTGACCGCCAGGTCGATGAAAATCCACTTCTTCCCGGCAAACTCGCACGCCCCCCCGCCGGTTCCGCCTAACCACTCCTGACGTGTGCGATAGCCAAGCCGTTCGGCCACTTCGCACGCCTGCTCCAACAGTTCGACTGTGTGCATCCCAGCTCCCCTCATGTGCCATAGTCCTTGGCCCAAACTGGCGGGGCCCGATTATAGCCGCTTCGGTTTCAGTTGCCCAGCTCGCTTCGTCGATACCTCATGTAATGCTAACCATTTGTGCTTCAACAAGTTAAGACACGGCTGCGGGGCAAAACGTTTCGGTCGCCGCGAACGCGGCAAGCAAGTCAAGCTGGGAATTCGTGAGGAGTCTGTACGAGGCGATCCGGTTCTCGCCGCGTGCCGACCAAGGATGGGACGATACAACATGTCGCAGCACGCTTCAGACCAACCAACGCCAGAGGAACAGATCGCCATCCTCACGCGCCAGCTCCAGCAGGCACAGAAACTGACGTCGCTGGGTGAACTGGTGAGCACCACAACGCACGAATTCAACAACGTGCTGACCACCATCATCAACTACGCCAAGATGGGATTGCGCTGCCGCGACGACGCCACGCGCGACAAGGCGTTGGAGAAGATCCTGGCGGCGGGCCAGAAGGCGGCCCGCATCACGAACTCGATCCTGGGCGTGGCCCGCAATCGCAGCGACGCCTTCGAGGCGACGGATGTCGCCCAACTGATCGACGACGCGCTCGTCCTGCTCGAACGCGAAATGAACAAGTACCGCATTGCGGTCGACCGTCAGTTCGCGTCCGTGCCTCCCGGCCTGGTCATCGGGAACCAGATTCAACAGGTCCTGTTGAATCTACTGATCAACGCCCGCCAGGCCATGCCCCGCGGTGGCCGGATTCTGATCCGGCTTGAACACGATCCGGCGGAGGACATGCTGGTCCTGACGGTGCGCGACCAGGGCCAGGGCATCCCGGCCGACCAGTTGCCACGTATCTTCGACCCGTTCTACAGCACGAAGCGTGGCCCGGACGAGACCGGCAAGGGGGGATCGGGGTTGGGTCTGGCGTCCTGCCGCAGCATCATCGAAGCCCATCGCGGACGGATCCGCGTGCAGAGTTCGGTCGGCAAGGGCACGGCGTTCGTGATCCTGCTGCCCGTGGCCCACGAGCAGTCCGCCGCACCGCCCCCTCCCGCCCTGGGCATCACCGCGCCCAACTCGCCTGCCGACGAGCCGCTCAGCCGTTGAGCGCTACACCAAGCCGTCCGCGCAACTGGGCCAGAATGCGCTGTTCCAGTGTCGTATCGCGGCCCACCGGAATCCACCCCAACGTGACAGGCCCGCTCAAGGGATCGCGTGTACGGCGGTCGAGTGTGCCGTCGTGCCGCAGCCCTTCGGGATTGACCGTCGAGAACTCCGGTTGACTGACGTCTTCCAGTTCCTTGTAGACGATGACCTCGACCAAATACCCGCCGTCGACTTGCGGTCGCACAAACACCACCGCGCGGCGGCGGATCGATTGCAGCGTCGCCTGCCGGCGTTCGAATCCGGGTGATGAATCACCCAGCCAGGGTTCGAGCGCCGTCGAGCCCGGCTGCGGGAACGTCTCCAGTTGCCCCTCGGTCAATACGTTGCCCACCAGGCGCACGCGCTCCTCCCGTTCGATCTCGAAATAGTCGTCCACCGTATCAACCAACTGGTTCCAGAGAAATTCCCGGTCGCTGAGCGGTACGTACATCGGGTTCTGGGCCAATGCCGCGTGGGGGAGTGGCGTGGCGTGCGGCAACGAGTGAAACCCCTGGTGCCATTCGCAGCCCGCCGTCACCAGCAGCGCGGCCAGGCAGCCCAGGGCCGGCGTCCAGCATAATCTCTGCGGCATCGAACGCGTTCCAAACAGATCGGGCTCGGGCAACCATTGAGTCGGGGCGGTAGTGTCGTCGAAACGCCTTGCCGGAACAAGATCAGCCGAGCTGGAAAACCGCGTTGCGGGCCGTTCCCAACGGACGATTGCCGGGGTTACCTCACGCGGCGATTTCCGTCCCCTCCCGCGCGAATGGTCGCCGCGAGCGCGCCAAGGGTCCGTCCTTGCTCGTCAACAATCTGGGCAAGGGAGACAGAGTGCGGTGGGCAGGCTGCGTAGGACACGGGCGGCCGAGCGGTGTGTGGCACCCACGGGGAACTTCTTGCTCTGGGGCAGCGTCGGAACTTACAAGGGTTCATCAGGGGCGACCTGCCCGTCCTGCCCCGGAGCTTCGTACACCTGTGAAAAACGGAAGACCCGGTGGTCGGCGAGCGCTGATCAGGGAGTTGAAAGCCATGTCCCGCATCTGGTATTGCCTGCTGGCGGTCGCGTTGATCGCCGTCTCGTCGCCCGTCTTTGCCCAGGGTCTGCTGGTGGACGTCGAACCGGGCCATCACTACCGCCTGCCGCGACCACCCTTCCATCCACATCCCTGGCCGGGTCCGCGGCCCCCCGTCGAACCGCCTCAGTCCTACAAGATCCAGGAGCTTGCGGTCCAGGCTGCCATCACCGACCAGATCGCCAAAGTGCAGGTGACGCAGTCGTTCGTCAATACCGGCAGCCGGCCGATGGAAGTCTGTTTCATCTTCCCGCTGCCCTACGATGGTGCCGTCGATCAGATGACGTTCATGGTCGACGGGCGCGAGTACGAAGCCAAGCTGCTGGGGGCCGACGAGGCGCGTCGCATCTATGAGGGCTACATCCGGCGCAACCAGGATCCGGCGCTGCTGGAATGGCTGGGGACGGGCATGTTCAAGACCAGCGTGTTCCCGGTCCCGCCGGGCGTGAAGCGCACGGTGTCGATGCGCTACAGCCAGGTCTGCCGCAAATCGGACGGATTGACGGAATGGCTGTTTCCGTTGAGCACGGCCAAGTACACTTCTCATCCCGTGGAAACCGTGAAGCTGGAGGTCACGCTGCAGAGCCAGGTGGCGATCAAGAACATTTACAGTCCGACGCACGCGCTGGACGTGTCGCGGCCGACGCCTAATTCGGCGCGGATTACCAGCACCAGCACGCAGTCGGTACCGACGTCTGATTTCCGACTGCTATACGACATCGGCGACCAGCCGATGGCGGCCAGCGTACTGAGCTACCGGCCGGACAGCAGCGACGACGGGTACTTCCTGCTCCTGGTGAGTCCCGACGTGCCGGCCACCAGCGAGCCGTCGTTGCCCAAGACGGTGCTGTTCGTCGTGGACCGCTCGGGCAGCATGAGCGGCAAGAAGATCGAGCAGGCCAAGGGCGCGTTGCGGTTCGTGCTCAACAACCTGCGCGAGCAGGATCTCTTCAACATCGTGGCGTACGACAGCGCGGTGGAGAGTTTCCGGCCAGAACTGCAGCGGTACACCCCCGAGACGCGGACCGAGGCGTTGGGCTACATCGAGAGTCTGTACGCGGGGGGAAGCACGAACATCCACGGAGCGCTCCAGACCGCGCTGGCCCAACTGGCGGACGGGAGTCGCCCGACCTACGTCGTCTTCCTGACCGACGGTCTGCCGACGGCGGGCGAACGGCGTGAGCCGCAGATCGTGGCCGCCGCGCGCGAAGCGAACAAAGTCCGCGCTCGCATCTTCGTGCTCGGCGTCGGGTACGACGTCAACAGCCGCCTGCTGGACCGGCTCGCCCGCGAGTGCTTCGGGAGAAGCGAGTACGTGACGCCCGAGGAAGACCTGGAGACGCACGTGGCCCGACTCTACAGCCGGATCGGCGCGCCGGCGCTGGTCGATGTCAAGTTGACCGTAGACGTCGAGCAACTGGCACCGGAGCAAGGCGCGGCGATCAGTCGCGTGTATCCGCGGGACACGGTGGACCTGTTCGCCGGTGATCAGCTGGTACTGGTCGGACGCTACAAGCAACCGGGCGCTGCGAAGGTGACGATTCGCGGTCAGGCCAACGGGCAAGAGCAGACGTTCAGCTTCCCCGCTCAGTTGACCGACAAATCGGGGGATGACTCCCACGCGTTCATCGCCAAGTTGTGGGCCATTCGCCGCGTGGGGGAGATCATCGACGAGATTGATCTCCATGGCAAGAATCAGGAGCTCGTGAACGAACTGGTGGCGTTGGCAACCCGGCACGGCATCTTGACGCCGTACACGTCGTTCCTGGCCGACGAGACAGCCAATGTCCGGGACCTGGCGTCGGCGCAGGCCCTCACGGACCGGGCATTGTTTGGACTAAGCGAGGAGGCCGGCAAGTTCGCATTCGACCAGCGGCTGATGAAGAGTCAGCTGCAGCGCGAAAACCTGGTGCAGTTGGGTGGCTATGCGCCCGGTTCGGGGCTCGCGGCGGGAATGGGCGGTGCCGAACTGGCGTATCCCGGCATGCCCGGTGCAGCCCCGGCCACTGCTGCGGGGGCCGGCCTGCCCGCGCAGCGGGGAGCCACGGCCGGGCGCGTGGCGGGCATGCCCGCGGGAGGTGGATCGGGGTCAGCCGCGGGGCCCGGCGGCGCTGAGGTGACGAACGTGCTCTACGTCGGACCCAAGACGTTCTTCCGCCGCGGCCCACGGTGGGAGGACTCCGAGTTGACGGAGGAGCAACTACGGCGCGTGCAGCAGGTCGAGCGGTACAGCGACGCGTATTTCGCGCTCCTGGATCGGCACGGAAAGGATGTCGCCAAGTACCTGGCGCTCGAGGGCCAGGTCGTCGTGTTGCTCGGGGATCAGGCGTACGAGTTTTGATGGTCCGCGGAGCGCGCGCGCGGTATGCTGACGTGTAGTTCCTGACAGGCTCACCCTCAGCGGAGGAACCAGCGATGGGACGCACAGTCACGCTCCCTCCAGCGCGGCGTCTGGCCGATGGCTCGGCCGCGGCCGGTTGGTGGCACGATTCGGAGCACGCGCAGCGGATTCTGTGTGACCTGTGTCCGCGACATTGCGCGCTCGCGCCAGGCGATCGAGGTTTCTGTTTTGTGCGGCAGAATGTCGACGGCGAGATGGTGCTGACCACCTACGGTCGCAGCACCGGCTTCTGTGTGGACCCGATCGAGAAGAAGCCGCTGAATCACTTCCTCCCCGGGACCGCCGTGTTGTCCTTCGGCACGGCCGGCTGCAACCTCGGCTGCAAGTTCTGCCAGAACTGGGACAGCACCAAGTCGCGGGCGGTCGATCGCGCCAGCGAGCCGGCTGAGCCGGAGACCATTGCGGAGGCGGCTGCGCAGCTGGGCTGCCACAGCGTGGCGTTCACGTACAACGACCCGGTGATCTGGGCGGAGTACGCGCGCGACACGGCGCTGGCCTGTCGCGCGCGCGGCGTGCGCACCGTCGCGGTGACGGCCGGCTATGTCACTCCCGCCGCGCGGGGCAGTTTCTACGAGTACATGGACGCGGCCAACGTGGACTTGAAGTCCTTTCACGAACCGTTCTATCAGCGACTGGCGGCGGCTCATCTGCAACCGGTGCTCGACACGCTGGTCTGGCTCCGCCGCGAAACGGACGTGTGGCTGGAAATCACCAACCTGATCATCCCGCACGAGAACGACTCGCCGGATGAACTCCGGCAGCTGTGCGACTGGATTCTCACGGAGCTGGGCGACGACGTGCCGCTCCATTTCACCGCGTTTCATCCCGACTACCGCTTGCGCGACCGCCCGCCCACGCCGCGCGAGACGCTGTTGGAGGCCTATGACACAGCACGGTCACTGGGGATCAAGTATGCGTATGTCGGGAATGTGCACGATCCGCGGCACGACAGCACCTACTGCCCGCAGTGCGGCCAACTGCTGATCGAGCGGAACTGGCACGAGATTCGGGCCTATCACCTGCAGCAAGACCGCTGCCCGCGCTGCAGCACGCGGATCGCCGGTCGATTCCTGGAGCGGGTGGGAGACTGGGGGGGGCGGCGGCTGCCCGTGGATGTCAGTCGGTTTGCGTCCAGCGTACCGCGGCCCGGCGTCGCCCCGGCGTCGCCCCAGTCCCTGCCGACCTGTCCCACGACGCTCCGCGGCGGTGACGCACCGGGCACGGCGCCCGCAACGCGTCCGGCGTTGACGCCGCACCAGGAACAGGCGGTCTGGCGACGGGCGTGCGAAGTGATTGTCGCCGGCGTGTGTGGCACGGCCGTGCCCGCGGCGGACGCGATCGGCGCCGGTGCCGCGGACCTGCGGATCGAAGGCGCCTTTGTGACGTTGCAGCGCGGGACGCACTTGCGCGCGTGCTGCGGCGTGCTGGGCGGGGATTTGCCGCTGGGCGAGGCGCTCGAGAGCGCGGCGCATCGCACGGCCACGGGGGACGTCCGGCTGCCCCCCATCTCCCCGACCGAACTGCGGTTTCTCCACGTCGATGTGTCGTTGCTCCACAACTTCCAGCCGATCACGCAGCCGGGGGCTGCGCGCGCCCAGGCCGTGCAGATCGGTCGACACGGCTTGACGATTCGCCAGGCGCAGGCGAGCGGCCTGCTGCTGCCGGTGGTGGCGGTGGAACAGGGTTGGGATGCGGAAGCGTTCCTGCGGCACGTGTGCCGGAAAGCCGGATTACCCACGACGGCCTGGCAGGAGGATACCGCTCAGCTGCGCACCTTCGAAGCACTGCGCATCGGCGGCCCGCTCGACGCCCGGCTGTGCAGCGATCTCCCGCGTCACTGGCCGGCGTGGTTCCTGCCGGAAGATCTCCAGCGGCTGGCCGAACACGGCCGTGGCAATGTCCTCGCCACGCTCACGGGCGCCACGCCGAACTACTACGCCTCAGGCTGCCGGGACGCCAACGTGCAGGCCGTGGCCGTCTCGGTGACGATCCCGGCGCGACATCTGGAAACGACCACTTCCCGCCTCGTCCTGCGCCCCGGGCTGCCACTGCAGGCCACGCTGCTCGAATGCACGCAAGGGCTGGCTGGCGCGCTCCAGCAGCTCCGGCTCACTCCGCACGAACTGGCAACGATGCGCGCCGACATCTGCGCACTCTACGATTCAGCCTTGCATGGCACGGTCGCCGACGCACAGCTCGATGGACTCGATCCGCGCCGGCGGGCACTGGTGATCGTCGATCAAGGCCGCTACGCCTGGACCTATGATCCCGCGTGCTCGCCCCAGGAATTGCTGGCCCAGACCGCCCAACGGTTGCGTGTCATGAACGCGGAGGTGGCCAGCGTATTGAGTCTGGCGGTCGACACCACGGCGCGCACGTCGATCGTCACTAGTCTGCCGCGGCCCCAGGCGGGTCCACCTGTGCGTCCGGCGGCGGTGGCCGATGTGTTCTATCCCGCGGAGCCGGCGGCGTTGCGCGCGCTGGTCGCGCAGTGCCTGCAGGGTGGTCCCCCGGTCACCCCGGAGGCGTGGCCCGCCGTGCTGGTGCCCCATGCCGGCCTGCGGTATTCCGGTCGCGTTGCTGCCGACGTGTTTCGGCGCGTCACGATTCCCGAGCGCGTCATCATCTTCGCCCCGAAGCATACGCGGCACGGAGTACCCTGGTCCGTCGCTCCCTGCACGGCGTGGGCCATCCCGGGTCACCAGGTGCCGGCCGATCCCGAGTACGCGCGACGCCTGGCCGACGCGCTGCCCGGACTGGAACTCGATGCCTCCGCCCATCAGGAGGAACATGCCATCGAAGTGCAGTTGCCGATCCTGGCGCAGGTCGCTCCCACCGCGACGGTCACGGGGATTGTCCTGGGCGAGAGCGATTATGACCAGTGCCGGCGCCTGGCTGAGGGACTGGCCGAGTTCCTGCGCGGCGACCCGCACCCACCACTGCTGGTCATCTCGTCCGACTTGCACCATTACGCGCCGGACGCCGAGAACCGCCGCCTGGACCGCATCGCCATCGACGCCCTGCGCAGCCTCGATCCGCACGCCGCGTACCGCACGGTCCGCCAGCATGAGATCACCATGTGCGGATTGCTGCCCGCCGTGGTGGTCCTCGAGTCCCTGCTGCGCCTCGGGCGGCTGAACACCAGTTGCGAGGTGGCTTACGCGACCAGCGCCGACGCGGGCGGCAGCCGCGATCGCGTCGTGGGCTATGTGGGCCTGTTGTTCGGCTGAGGCGAACCCCACTCCTTTGGCCGGTACGCCACGAGTCCGCTGGTAACGCGCGTGGCGATCGCAGCAATCAGTCGGTCGCAGCCAGGCATTATGGGCAGTGGTCGCACACCCCCACAGGTTTCAGGTTGGAGCGGTTGCCAGCGCGAATACGGACCGCTAGAGGGACCGCCCGCGAACGCGGCAAGCTAGGTTTGAGTGCGGATTTAGAGCCGATCCGAAAACCTCGCCGTGGGATGGACCTCCCGGTTCGTCACGAGGTGCTCGGAAGGGCACTGAGGACGTCGCACGGGAATCTTCTAACATGTTGCGTCTGCTGCTATTGGAAACCGGGAGTGCTTTCGCCGAGCGTCTTGCCACGGCCCTCTCCTCTTGCGATCACACGGTCTGCCGCCGGGAGACGTTGGAGAATTTTGAGCGGTCGTCCTCACCGCGGTTTCTTTCCGGGTATGACGCGGTCGTGGTGGATCTGCGGCAGGAGCAGCGTGATCCCCACGGCTTGTGTCGCCGGGTGGCGGCCTGTGTCCAGGATCGGCCGATTGTGGCCGTGACGTCGATCGACGAGGTCGATCTGGCCGTGCGGCTCGTGGAAGCGGGCGTGGATGACGTCTGTCTGCGCCGCGAGTGCGATGCGGATCAGCTGGTGCGGCGCGTGCGTGCGGCGGCGGCCCGGCATCAGACCCAGGCCTTGTGGCAGCAGGTGGCCGCGACAGCCGGCCACGCGGCAGGCAACTCGCCCGCACTGCAGCTCACACTGCAGCGCGACCGGGCGGCGGACGATGTCAGTCTGCTCTCGGACGACGGCCCCATCGTGCGCGCGCTGTGCATCGATCCCGCACAGGAGCTCGCTCCGCGGCGCACGTGGATCCGGACGGCGGGGTTCGAACTGCCGGTGGACATCGAGTGTGTACCGGGGATGCGTGAGGCCATTCGCGCGCTGAGTGAATCGGATGTCGACGTCGTCGTGCTGCGTCTCCCGGAGCCGTGCGAGACGGCGCTGGAGGCCGTTACCATCCTCCGCTCATGTGCTCCGGATGCGCAGCTCTTCGTCAGCGGCGTGCAGGTCGACGACGACTTCCTCGTCGATGTGATCCATCACGGTGCCGACGACGTTCTGTGCGGGTCGGACAATCTGTCCGCCGCTTTGATCCGCTCAATTCGCCTGGCGTTCGCCCGCAAATGGCGCCGGCGGAGCGACCACGATGCCCCACGCCAGGCGACCGCGGCGTGGTCCGATTCCGAAGGACGCTCACGCCTCTGCGATGCACGCGAGCGCGGCCAGCGCTACGCCGTCACACAATCGGCGGTGGCGATCCCCATCAATCCGGACTTCACGCCGAATGCGACGGTGAGCGCCGAGGGTTTCACAGTCGACCTGAGCGCCGCGGGCGTACGGTTCGAACTGGGTCGGCTTGCCGAGTTGCCCAGCGAGTACCTGTTGGTGGGCGTCGAAGGGGACGATGCGGTCCTCAGTTTCGCCACGGTGCAGGTCCGCCACTGGACCCCCCGGGGCGACCGCGTGCAGGTCGGCGCGCAGTTCGTGACTCCCGACCAGGAACTGCTCCGCGACGAGAACCTGATCCCGACACTCCGCTCCGACACGCATCGCTATACGGCCGATTTGCCGGCGGAGATCCTGCGCTGCTGGGCTGACGCCGGGATTCTGCGGCCGGTGCTGCTGGACCGCATCTACGTCTGCCCAAAGTGCGGCGCGCTGCCCACGTTTCGACGGGGCTGCCGGTCGTGCGGGTCGATCCGCATCGTCAGCCACCCGGTGATTCTCCACGCCGACTGTGCCTACCTCGGCACGGAAAACGAATTCCTGCGGGATGGCGAACTGGTCTGTCCCAAGTGCGGCAGACACGGACCGGCGGCGGGGGGTGCGTTCGCGCGGCACTTCGGACCCTGCCGCTGCCTGGACTGCAACTGGTCGGATGCGGATGCCGAGATCGTCGGCCAGTGTCTCTGCTGCCACTGGCACTTCCCCCTGGAACACGCGCAGGAATGCGAACTGGTCGGCTACCAGGTCCATCGCCTGGATCCGAGCACGCTGTGCGGCCGATGAGACTCACCATCGATCCGGAAACCTCCCCGTAGGACGGACCTCCCGGTCCGTCCCGGGGTGCTCGCGCAAGCACCTACACGTCGCACGCGGCCAGCACCTCGTCCCAGCGCCGCCGCTGGTCGTCCAGACTGAACCGTGCGACCACTTCCAGCGCCCGCTGGCTCAGCTGTTCGCGCGCCGCCGGGTCCGTCATCAGGTGGTCGATGGACTCTGCCAAGGCGGCCACGTCGCCGGCAGGCACGAGCAGGCCGTCCACGCCGTGCCGCAGGATCTCGCGCGGGCCACTGTCGCAGTCAAACGCCACGACCGGTAGTCCACAGGCCAGCGCTTCGAGCAGCGCCATCGGAAACCCTTCGTAACGCGACGGCAGGACGAAGAGCGTGCCGTCGGCCAGAAACCGCGCCGGATCGTCAACCCAGCCGATAAGGTGGACCTGGTCAGCGAGTCCGCAGCGGGCGATCTGCTCCTCCAGGTTCCCTCGCTCCGGTCCCTCTCCGGCAATCAACAGCTGCCAGTCGCCATGCCGCGGGGCCAACCGAGCAAAGGCGTCGATCAGCTGGTCGAACCCCTTTTCGCGACTGAGCCGGCCCAGCGCCACGAGCGTCCGATCGTCGTGATCCGGCATGTCCGCGACGGTCACGCGCGGGGGACCGATCGCATTGGGAATCACGTACACGGGCCGGCCACGGACCAGGATGCGCAAGTGGTCGGCCACGCCGCCGGTCAACGCCACCGCGGCCGTACAGCGCGGATACATCCACCGCCGCAGGCGCTCCCAGGCGGGGGACATGCGCTGCCGGCGCGGATCCGAATGCTCCGCGATCATCACCGGCACGCGCAGCCCGCGCGTGGCCAACAGCGTCAGGACGTTGATCTGGTCCGTCAGGCTCACGACCGCGGTGGGTCGAGCGCCCCGCAGCGCCCGCCGCAAGGCAACGAGGCGACGCAGGTTGTACCAGATGGCCTGGAACGGGGAGCGCGAATGCCGCATCCAGTCCAACCCAATGCGATCGACACGCGGATCGACCGGAAAGACGTCGGAGTCGACGGTGTCCAGCGTGAGGACGGTGACGTGATCCCCGTGGGCAGCCCACTCGTTGGCCATGGTCGCCGCCACACGTTCCGCACCACCGCCGTGGAGCGCGTGGACGACCAGTGTCAGGTTGCGTGCCACGATCTTCACCACCTCCCTCGCCGAGGATCCCGTTGGTCACTAGGATATCGCTGAAATCGCTGAGCACCAAGTCTGCGGGAGCACGTCGAAACATGCGCATCTGGCTGGCAATTCGCCTCTTCTGCAAGGTGTTGTTCGATGGCCACTTTGCGCGCCGCGTCCGCGAACAAGTTGATCCGCCGCGGGCGGGCGTTGCCGGCGCTGTGCCCGAGCCGGCCGGCCGGACGCGGGAGGCTGCGGAGGGCGGGCAAACAGCGCGCACGGCGCGCGGAGCGGCGCGGAGTGAAGCGATTTCGCTGCTGGCAGCCCTGCAGCGCGAGGCACGACTTGTGGATCTGGTCAAGGAGCCGCTGGGGAACTACAGCGACGCGCAGGTCGGCGCCGCGGCCCGCGACGTCCTGCGCGACTGCGGCCGCGTGCTGGATCGCTTCTTCGACCTGCAGCCGCTGGTCGACCAGGAGGAAGGGAGTGTCGTCGACATCCCCGCCGAGTATGACACGGGGCGGTATCGCCTGACGGGCCATGTCGGGAGCGAGCCGCCGCGGCGTGGCCGCCTGGTGCATCACGGCTGGGTCGCCACGCGGTGCGAGGTGCCGACTTGGACCGGCAGCGCGGCGGCTCGGCTGGTTGTCGCCCCGGAGGAGGTGGAGTTGCCTCCGCCGCCCAATGCCGAAGGGAGTCCGTTGTGAGCGCTCGTTACGTGCTGGGCATTGACCTGGGCACCACGAACTGTGTCCTGGCGTTCGCCCCGTTGGAAACTGACGCGATCGAGCTGGCCGAACTGCGCGTCGTGCAGCTGGTGGACGCGGGTACGCTCGAGCGGCGGACGACGCTGCCGGCGTTCACCTATCTGGCCACCGATCAGGAGGCGCGGAGCGGTGCCTTGGATCTGCCCTGGTCCAGCGGCCCTGCGTTTGCGGTGGGCGAGCATGCGCGGCGTCAGGCGGCCGCCGCGCCGCAACGCACGATCGGCGCCGCCAAGTCATGGCTGTGCCACAGTCGTGTGGACCGGCGTCAGCCGATCCTGCCCTGGAATGCGCCGGACGAGGTGCCCAAGATTTCGCCCGTGACGGCGGCGCGCTACTACCTGGATCATCTCGTGGCCGCCTGGAACGCGGAACATCCCGAGGCGCCGGCCGCCGCACAGCGTGTGGTGCTGACGGTTCCCGCGTCGTTCGACGCGGCGGCCCGCGAGCTGACGCACGAAGCGGCGCTGGCCGCCGGCCTGCCCAGCGACCTGATACTGCTGGAAGAGCCGCAGGCCGCCGTCTACGCCTGGCTCGCCGCCCAGGGCGATCGCTGGCGGCAACAGCTGCGACTGGGTGATCGGCTGCTGGTCTGCGACGTCGGGGGCGGCACGACCGACCTGACGCTGATCGAGGTGACCGAGGCGGATGGCGAGCTGCAGTTGCGGCGATTGGCGGTCGGCAACCATCTGCTGGTGGGCGGGGACAACATGGACCTGACGTTGGCCTATCATGTCGCCCAGCAGCTGGCCCACCAGGGCCATCCGCTCGATCCCTGGCAAACCGTGTCACTTTGGCACGCCTGCCGCCAGGCCAAGGAAGCGATGCTCAGCACCGAGGGACCGGAGCGGCACACGATCGCTGTCCTGGGCCGCGGCAGCCGCTTGATTGGCGGCACGCTGGCAACGGAAATCGACCGCACGACAGTCCAGCGGCTGCTGGTCGACGGGTTCTTTCCGCCCTGCGCCGTCGGGGACCGTCCCCAGCGCCGCGCCGCGTCGGGATTTCGTGAGATCGGGTTGCCGTACGAGCACGACACCGCCGTGACGCGACACCTGGCGGCGTTTCTCGCAGCGCATGCCGGCGACCGTGCGGCGCTGGTGCCGTCCCATCTGCTGGTCAATGGGGGCGTGTTCAAGGCCGTCCCCTTCGCCACGCGCCTGCGGGAGGTGCTGGCCAGCTGGTCCGCCAGCGGTGAGGCGCCGCGCCTGTTGGCCGCGGCGCCGGATCTGGATCACGCCGTGGCGCGCGGTGCCGCCTATTACGGCTGGGCGAAACAGCGCGGCGGGGTGCGGATCCGCGGCGGCGTCGCGCGCAGCTACTACATCGGGATCGAAACCGCCGGGCTGGCGATCCCCGGCGCGCCCCGACCGCTCCGCGCGCTGTGCGTCGTCCCCTTCGGCATGGAAGAAGGTACGCAGGTCGACGTGCCCTCGGACGAGATCGGGCTGGTGCTCGGCGAAGCCGCCCATTTCCGGTTCTTCTCCTCCGCCGTGCGCAAGGCCGACCAACCGGGCACGGTGCTGGAGTCCTGGCGTGACGAGGAGTTGTCGGAGACGGATGCCCTGGAAGCCGAGCTGCCACTCGACTCGGCCGTCGATCAGCCCTACGTCCCGGTGCGTTTCCAGGCGCGGATCACCGAGCTGGGCATGTTCGAGCTGTGGTGTGTGAGCACCGTCAGCGACAGTCGCTGGAAACTGGAGTTCAGCGTCCGCGAGGAGGGACCGCTGTGCTGAGGGTCACTCGTGCCGCGGCAAGCAAGGCGTTATGACCAGCCCCTACGATCCGCTCGTCGATCGTCCCCCCGCGCGCTACGTGGTCGGCATTGACCTGGGCACGACCAATTCCGCCCTGGCGTATGTCGACACGGGGGAAGTGCCCTGGCGGGTCCGGACGCTGGCGATTCCCCAACTTGTCGCGCCCGGGGTGGTGGAGGCGCGGGACACGCTCCCCTCGTGCCTCTACGAAGCAACGGCCGCCGAAGCGGCCGGCGACGCGCTGCGTCTGCCGTGGGGATCCGCGGCGACGCGGACGGTGGTCGGCGTCTACGCGCGGGACAGTGGCGGCCGCAATCCCGGGCGTCTGATCACCTCGGCCAAGTCGTGGTTGTGTCACAGTGGCGTCGATCGCTCGGCCGATCTGCTCCCCTGGCACGGGGCGGCGGATGTCGAGCGCTTGTCCCCGATCGCGGCCAGTGCGCGGGTGCTGGACCACCTCCGCGCGGCCTGGGACGCCGCCTTTCCGGCCCACGCGCTGGCCGAGCAGGATGTCGTGCTGACGCTGCCCGCGTCCTTTGACGAAATTGCGCGCGAGCTCACCGTGCAGGCCGCCGCACAGGCGCAGCTCCCCCGCGTCGTGCTGCTCGAGGAACCCCAGGCCGCCTTCTACGCCTGGGTCTGCCGCCATCGCGATGATTGGCCCGCGCGGGTGCGGCCCGGCGAAGTGATTCTCGTCTGCGATATCGGCGGCGGTACGACGGACTTCACGCTCATTCACGTGCGGTCGCGGTCCGGTGCCGTCGAGGGCGACCAGGATACCGCGGGGACCGCGCAGGATCGGGTGCAGTTTCACCGGATTGCCGTCGGCAATCATCTGATCCTCGGCGGTGACAATCTGGATCTCTACCTGGCCCGGCACTTGGAGCGCAAGCTGACCGACGGGGGCCAGCTGCCACCCGCGCAGTGGGACGTGCTGGTGCGGACGGCCCAACGCGTGAAAGAAGAACTGTTGAGCGACGGTGCGGCTGCACGCACGACGGTACATGTGGCCGGGTTCGGGTCGCGCCTCATCGGCGGCGGCCTGCAGGTGGACGTCGCACGGGACGAAGTGTGCGCCCTGCTGGTCGACGGATTCCTTCCCCGCGTCACGCTGCATGACAAGCCACAGCCGCAGCAGTCGGGGTTTCGCGAGTTCGGACTGCCGTATGCGTCCGATCCGGCCATCACCCGCTACCTTGCCGCGTTTCTCACAGCGCATCGACGGACGGCGGCCGAAGGCGAGGAGACGGCAGCCACGGCGATTCGGCCCGACATCGTCCTGTTCAATGGCGGCTTCTTCGCCGCGCCCGTGCTGCAACAGCGTCTGGTGGAACTCCTCAGCGAGTGGTTCCGCCCCGACCAGGATCCGCACTGGTCGCCGCGCGTGCTCGATCACGACCGGCTGGACCTGGCCGTGGCGCGCGGGGCGGCTTACTACGGCATGGTCCGCCGTGGCGAAGGCGTCCGGATCGCCGCCAACCTCGCCCGCAGTTACTACATCGGCGTGGAGCAGGAACCGCCGGCCGCCGTGTGCCTGGTGCCCGGCAGCGCGGAAGCCGGCGAGACGATCGCCCTGCCGGATCGGACGTTCCGCCTGCGCGTCTCCCAGCCTGTCGAGTTTCCGCTGTGGGTGTCCAGCGTGCGATTGACCGATCCGCCCGGCGCAATTGTGCCGATCGATCGCGAGCAGCTCACCCCCCTGCCGCCGATTCGTACCGTGTTGCGAACACAGCGTCGCCGCGACGCGGAGACGCTGGCGGTGCGGTTGCACGCGCGGCTGACCGAGATCGGCACGATGGAACTGTGGTGCGCCGCGGCGGACGACGCGCGCAGCTGGCGGCTGCAGTTCGATGTGCGTGCGGCCACCGAAACGGATGTCGTCGCACGTCAGACCGAGGCGGAAGCCGAAGGCATCGTCGACGAAGCCACCTGGGAGGCTTGTGCGCGGTGCATCGCCGAGGTGTTTTCCGCACCGGGATCCGCGTCCCCCGCACGCCTCGTGCGCCAGCTGACGGACGTCCTGCAGAGCAGCAAGCACCAGTGGCCCACGCCGCTCTTGCGCCGGATGTGGGAAGCGCTGATGCAGTGCGAGGCGGGACGGCGCAAGTCGGTCGAACACGAAACCCGCTGGGTGAACCTGCTGGGTTTCGCGCTGCGGCCCGGCTATGGTCTGGCCGTCGACGACTGGCGGGTTGCCGAGACCTGGCGGCACGTGCAGGGCAAACTGGTGCACGGCGGGTCGAGCGTGCGCGATGAAGCCATCATTCTCTGGCGACGCATCGCCGGCGGCCTGTCACGTGGCCAACAACAGGCGCTGGCCGATCCCCTGCTTTCTTCCGTCCGCAGCCTGCATCACCGCTTCACGGCCGGCGCGGGACGCGGAGAAGAAGCCGGGCTGCGTCCGGCGGAGATGTCCGAGCTGTGGCGCCTGCTGGGCTCCCTCGAACTGCTCGACGTCGCCCGCAAGATCGAGCTCGGCAATCTGCTCGTCGCCCTGTGCGCGAAAAGAAAACTCGAAAAGGTCTGGTCCGCCATGCTCTGGGCCGTCGGCCGACTCGGTCAACGCGTGCCGGTGTACGGACCCATCAACACCGTGGTCCCCGCGGAGCTGGCCGCACGGTGGATCGACACCGTCCTGGGGCACCCGACCCCGGATGCCGCCACCGCGGCGCTGGCCCTGATGCAGCTGGCACGCCGCACCGAAGACCGCTATCGCGATGTGTCCGACAGCTGCCGCCGCAAAGTGCTCGCGTATCTGACCGCTGCGGCCGCTCCCGCCCATCTGACCCAGTTGGTGCGCAGCGGCGGCCAACTGGAACTGGAGGAACAGCGGCAGATCTTCGGCGAGTCGCTGCCCAAAGGTCTGCGACTGGAATGAGTGCTCCTGGGGCGAGGCCCCAGGCGACGGTGAGGGAAGGCCTTCGGCCTTCGCAGCAGCCGCGGCGCGCTGCGCCGCGGGCCGCTCCGCACGTCGACACAACGCAGCCGGCGCACGTGAAAGGAACCGCACGTCCCCCCATGACCTCCGGTCATGGGGGACGAAGATCATCGGCTACGCGCGCTGGAGAAGAGCCGCACGTCCCCCCATGACCTCCGGTCATGG
>JALOQX010000263.1 GCA_025459265.1 Pirellulaceae bacterium
GTTTGACCCGAACGACCCGGGTTCGTCGGCGGGGCTGAACTTCGAGCACATCATTTCGGGACACAACGATCCGGCGAATTGGTTTGCGCCGCGCCACGGGCCATACCGGCTGCACCGCACCGCCGATCCGCAGGCGGTGCTGCTGGTGCGCCGGGAGCACGAGGACCCTTGGCGGCTGGAAAGCAGCATGCGATACACGGTCACGCCCCCCCACTACATCGACTTCGTCTTCAACTGCCGGCCGCACGATGCCGGGCGGTTTGGCAAGCGTCGATACGCCGTGTTGTTCTGGGCGGATTACATGCATGACGTGGCGGACGTGTCGCTGCACTTTCGCGGCTTGAGCGGTCCCGGGGAGCCGGAACAGTGGATCGCGGCCGACGCGCCGACCGGACATCCAGACTACGTCGGCGGAGGAACGTATCGCAGCGCCGCAGCGTCGGCTCTGGAGTACGACGAGGACCACAACTTGAAGCTGAATCTCTGGAGTTACGAGTACCCGCGGTTCACTCGGCCGTTCTACTACGGGCGGGCCGAACATGGCATGACCTTGATGTTGATGTTTGACCGCGCCTGGACTGAGCGGGACGAGATTCGCTTCAGCTTGTTCAAGTTCAAGGTGGGGGACCAGGTGCGGCGTCCGGCGTGGGATTTTCAATACGTGATCCACCAGGTGGAAGCCGACCAGACGTATGGTTTTCGTGGCCGGCTGGTGTGGAAGCCCTTTGTCAGTGCCGAGGATTGTCTGCGCGAGTACGAGACGTGGGCCGCGGCGCTGCCCGCCCATCGTGCCGAGGTCGAGCACCCGCCGGTGGCGGAGCCCCGCGACCAGGAAACGTCCGATGCGTCTCCGCCTTCCACGTCCTGGCAGTGGCCGCCGACGACACCGGTCACGCGTCAGCGGCCGGCGCTGCTGAACTACTTTCACATGGAACTGCCGGACGGGCGTGTCGACCGGAAAGAGGCCCGGCTCGCGCAGTGGAACGTGGTGGTCTTGAACCACGACATCGTCGTGCGCGAGCAACTGTCACTGGCCCGTCTCCGCGAGGCGAATCCGCAGATCAAACTCCTGGCCTGGGTGCCGCTCCAGGGCCCGCAGGACGGCTTGTCCGCCGGGTTGCCGCCCGACGCCCAGCGCACGTGGTGTTCTCGGCATGCGGACGGCACGCCGCTGGTCCCGCCGTGGGGCGGTTATCTGATGAATCCGTTCGTCGAGCAGTACGCGTGGGCGCGCCATGTGCTTGATTACGTCGCGCGCGAGTGCCTGACACCCATGGGATATGACGGCGTGATGCTGGATTGTCTTTGGGAGACCGAGCCCGACCAGCAGGACGTGAACGGGGATGGCGTACATGACGCGCGGGACACACGCGCCTGGCAGGAAGCCATGCAGTTCCTCCTGGAGCGCTGCCGTGCACAGTTTCCCGACGCGATTCTCGTGGGCAACGGAGGCGGTCCCTGGTCGGATCAGTGTCCCTACTATGAGTACGCCAACGGCTGCATGCACGAAAATGCGTTGGGGGATCAGTTCGGCGGAGTGGACTGGGCACCGCTCTGGGACGGTTACCGCCGTACGCTGGCCAAAGTGCAGGCCGCGGGTCGCGTCCCGTACCACTTGATCGCGGTGGACGTGCGGGCGAGTGGGCGGACTCATGCTCAGGCCGCCGCGCTGCGGCAGCTGACCGACGACGATCGGCGCCGGGTGCGTCTGGGACTGGCCACGTCCCTGCTGCTCGACGGCGGGTATTTTGGGTTTGACCGCGGCGACTGCCTGCACGGACAGCTCTGGTGGCTGCCCGAGTACGATACGGATCTCGGGCTTCCGTGCGGCAGTCACGACACCGATCGTTACGGGTCCGGCACCTATTCGCGCGCGTTTGAGCGCGGGGTGGTCATTGTCAATCCTGCGGAGCGTGATGTGGCGGTCTCGCTCGAGTCACCGCTGCGCGATCCGACGGGCGGTACCCTGTTGACAGCACTGGTGGTTCCCGCGCGCGACGCGCGCATCCTGCTCAAGGGAGAGTGACGTATGTCCGTTCCCGATCGCGATCCGCACGAATCGCACGCCATTCCGCGCCGCGCCGTGATCAGTTCCGCACTGGCCGCAGCCGGGGGACTGGCGGCCTTTTCCCACAGCGCCGCCGGCGCGGCGGTGCAGTCGGCGGGCGAAGGTGGCACGCCGCCGCGCCGGCGGTACGACATGAAGAAGTCGATCAATCTCTGGGCGTTTCCGTATCCCGACCGCATGAACCTGCGTGCCTGTCTGCAGCTGGCGAAGGACGCGGGGTTTGACGCGGTGGAACTGAACTACGACCTGGAGAACGACCTGTCGCCCAAATCCGACACGCGGCAGTATCAGGCCATCCGTCAGATGGCGGATGAGATCGGGATTGCGATCAGCGGACTGTGCTCGTTCCTGTTCTGGCCGTATCCGTTGACCAGCAACGTGGTGGCCGAGCGCGAACGCGGCTTCGAACTGGCCGGGCTGATGCTCCGCGCCGCCCATGACCTGGGCACCGAGAATCTGCTCGTCGTCCCGGGTGCGGTCCACATGCCGTGGCGTGCCGACCATGACCCCACTCCGAACGACGTGTGCGATCGACGAGCGCGGGAAGCGATCGCCCGTCTGCTGCCGGACGCCGAGAAACTGGGCGTGCGCCTGAACATCGAGAACATCGTGTTCAGCGGCTACCTGATGACCCCCTTCGAACTGATCGAATTCGTGGACAGCTTCGGCAGCCCGTTTGTGCGTGTCCACTTCGACACCGGCAACGTGATGCTGTTCCAGTTCCCGGAACACTGGATTGACATGCTCGGCTCACGCATCCAGAACGTGCACTTGAAGGAGTTTTCGAAGAAGGGCACGGACCACTCGCTCGAGTCGTTCCGACCGCTGCTGGACGGCACGACCAATTGGCCCGCCGTGATGGAGGCGTTTGACCGTGCCGGGTATCGTGGGTATCTGACCTTCGAATACTTCCACCCGTACCTGCATTATCCCGAGGCACTGGTCTATCAGACCGCGGACTCGTTGGATCGCCTGCTCGGGATCCGCGGCTGAATTGCCGGTCGCCGGGCATCAGGAGCACACGACATGAACTGGACGGAACTGCTGCATCGCCGAACGATGCTGAAACGATCACTTGCTGCGGCGAGTTGCTTGACGCTCGGGAGCCGTGCGTTGACGCGGGTCGCCGCGGATGAGCCGGTCCAGTCGGTGGAGCCGTTCGGTGAGGCCGTGACCATCGTGGGGACCGCACGCGAGCGGGGACGCCAGTACGGACGGCAGTCTGCGGACGAGATCCGCGCGTTCCTGGACCGCGAGATCTATACACCGTTCGCCACGGACGCCGTGACGCGAGACGACCTGTTGCGCTACGCGGGCGCATGTGCCGAGGTCGTGCGCACGGCCTGTCCTGAGATCTCCGACGAACTGGAGGGGATGGCCGAGGGCTCCGGGTGCACGCTGGAAGAGCACGTGCTGGTCACGCTGCATGAGGAGCTTTATCATCGCGGGACTCTTCCGCCGGTCTCGCATTGCACCGCCGTCGCCGTAGGGCCGCCGGCAACTCGCGGCGGCAACACGTACGTTGGACAGACGTGGGACTGGATGCAGTCCGTCGCAGGGCTGTCGCGGATGCTCCACTGGCGTCGCCAGGAAGGCCCCTCGGTGCTGGCCTATGCCTTTCCCGGTCTGTGGGTCGGCGCAGGGCTCAACACGGCCGGGCTGGCCCTTTGTTGGACCAGCGCCGACTTGGGCCAGCCGAATCAGAGGCCGCGCGTCGGTCTGCCGAGCTACGTGCTGCTGGCGCATCTGCTGTACCAGGAGAGTCTCGAGGACGTGCGCGAGGTGGCGCAGCGCAATCTGCATGCGGGCTGGTTCACGTTCGTCATGGCGGACGGACAGGGCCGACTCATGAATGTGGAGGGCTCGCCGGACGGAATTGAAGTCGCCGAGACCAACGGCAGGTTGATTCGCGTCGGCTTCGGAACGCGCCGCATGAGCCGCACGCCCGCGGAGCAGGACATCCCGCGCCATCCGCGCTGCGCGGCCATGGACCGGATTCTGGATGCCGTACCAGGCGCGGCAGAGCTGGCCACGCTGCAGCAGGCACTGGCCGATCCCGCCGGCGGCATCTGCGTCGGACTCAGTACCATCGATATGATGGTGTTTGACACGACACATCGCGTCGCCCACCTGAGCCGCGGCAGCAGCTACGGCACGCACTGGCGCCAGTACCAGGCGACGTAAACCATAGGTCCTATTTGTCCTATAGGTCCTATAGGACAAATAGGACCCATAGGACCTATCCCATGGTTCGCATTTCCTTGATGCTGTTGGTGATCGTGGTGGCGCGATCGGTGGTTGCCGTTGAGGCCGCGTGGCCGAATATCGTGATCATCTGTGCGGATGACCTCGGATACGGTGACGTGAAGTGCTACAACCCGCAGCGCGGCAAGATTGCGACCACCTGTATTGACCGACTGGCGACCGAAGGGATTCGGTTCACGGACGCCCATTCCTCGTCCGGCGTCTGTTCTCCGTCGCGCTACACCCTGCTGACTGGGCGGTACCACTGGCGAACGCGGCTGCAGGCGGGCATTGTTTCGGTGTGGGAAGAACCGCTGATCGCGCCGGATCGGTTGACCATCGCCGGGTTGGCGCGGCAGCGCGGCTATCGCACGGCATGTGTGGGCAAGTGGCATCTGGGTTGGGACTGGCCGATCACGCCGGCGCAGCGTCCGTATTTTCAGCCACAGGGAAGTGGCGTCCAGGCGGGCGCGACCGTGACCGAGGCGCACCGGTCTGCCTGGCAGGCCGTGTTTTCGCAGCCGGTTGGGGGCGGCCCGACGACACGTGGCTTCGACGTGTACTTCGGCACCGACGTACCGAATTGGCCGCCGTATTGTTTTCTCGACCAGGACCGCACTGTGGGGATCCCATCAGAGCTGCTGCCGGCGGCACTGCTGACCGACCATCTGGCCAGCCTCGGTGGTCCGGCGCTCCCCGCGTGGAAGCTCGACGCCATCCTCCCCGCGCTGGCGGATCGCGCCTGCCAACTGATTGCGGAAGCAGCCGCCAGTGCCACGCCATTGCTGCTCTACCTGCCACTGACTTCACCTCATACTCCGCTGGCAGTCAATCAGCCGTGGCGCGGACGCAGTGGGCTCGACAGCGCCGTGGCGGACCTGGTGCTCGAAACGGACGCCGTGGTGGGCCGTGTGCTCGATGCCCTCGCGCACGCGGGAATCGCCGATCAGACCATCGTGTTGTTCACCAGTGACAACGGGTTCGCGCCGTATTGCGGGGCAGAACAACTCGAAGCGCGCGGCCATTTTCCCAGCGGGCCGTGGCGCGGCTACAAAGGCGACGCCTGGGAGGGAGGCCACCGGGTGCCGTTCATCATACGGTGGCCGGGAGCGGTGCGGCCCGGGAGTGTGAGCCACCAGCTGGTCCATCACGCGGATATCATGGCTACGCTGGCGGAGCTGCTGGACGTGACGCTGCCGGCAGGCGCAGGCGAGGACAGCGTCAGTCTGCTGCCGCTGCTGCGCGGGGAAGATCGACCGATTCGAGTGCACGCGGTGAGCCAAGGCGCGCTGGGCACCCTGGCGTTGCGGCAAGGTCGCTGGAAACTGATCGCGGGTCCGACCGGCGGCGGGCCGTGGAGTGACCTCTGTGCGGAGCCGCGCGCGAGCACCGCTGGACAGCTGTACGACCTGGACGCCGATCCCGGTGAGACGCACAGTCGTTTTGCGGACCAACCACAGCGTGTGGCCGAGATGACAGCGCTGCTGGAGCAGCTGGTTCGCACAGGACGCAGCACTCCCGGTACCGCTCAAGTGAATGACGTGGCGGTCGACTGGCAGCGGTTCATGCGCAGCCCGTGACCTCGCGTCCGAAATGTTGTCGCAGCCGGGTGATGCACTGCTCCAGTTCCGCACGTGCCTCCTCGGTCCTGACCAGCCCTTGCTCGACCATCAACTTCGTCAGGTCTTCCAGGCAGGCACGCGTCAGCTCGGGGTGATACAGCAGCATGAGCCGACGCTCGACCAGATCCGTCAAGTGGCAGCACCATTCATCCTGCAGCACTCGGCGGACAAAGCGGACGGGGAGATCAGTTCCGCTGAGACTCCGGCGGTCGTCGGCTGCGCCCGCTGCGCCGGTGGTCGGCGCGAGCATCGACGCGGTCCGCGTCCCGCAGAGATCCCAGACGGCGGACACCTGGCGGAGCGAGAGTCCCGAGTCCCGGGCGATCTGCGACTGAGCCGCCGTCACCTGCTCAAACGTCGCGGGATACGCTTCCCCGCCGGGGACGATCCGATCTTGCGAATTGGCCTGCACCGACCGCCCCAGCCGCTGGAGGACCCACGCTGCAACGTCCTCGGCCAGTGCGCGGCACGTCGTGAGCTTGCCGCCCACCACCGACAGAACGGGCACGTGGGGATCATCGTGCGCGTGGAGCACATGGCGGCGGGTGATGGCTGCGGGTGTGGAGGCGGATACTTTGGGCAGCGGCCGGACGCCGCAATAGTGCACGTCAATGTCCGCGCGCGTGAGGTGAATGTGCGGGAACACATCCCGTGCGGCCTGGAGCAGATAGGCGAGTTCGTCGTCCGTGGCCGTCACCGTCTCCGGACTCGCGGCACACGGCAAGTCCGTCGTACCCACGAGCGACCACGGGCCGAACGGCAGCAGGAAGACGGGGCGGCCATCTGGCGCTTCCGTGTAGATGCCGCGGCCGGCCAGCGCATCGCGCAGCCGGGCATCGCGAGTCAGGAAGTGGCTCCCCTTGGTCCCGCCCATGAGTTGCGGCATGGGGATTTGCAACTGGGCCAGCGTGTGGTCCACCCATGGCCCGGCGGCATTGACGATGGCTGCCGGCTCGAAGGTCACGGCACCGCACACGGCATGGCCCGGTCGAGCCTGTGGTTCCCGCGCCCCCTGCAGCGTGATCTGCCGCTGGCTGCGTGTGACGGTATGGTACGTGTAGACATCCAGCGGCACGCCCTGTTTGCGCGAGAGCTGGCGCGCGTCCTCCAACAGCGCGATTACAAATCGCTCGGGGAATCGAATTTGGGCATCGTAGTACGAAGCCACCCAGCGGAAGCGGTGCGCGTCGACCGGCGGCCCCTGCGTCGGGTCCAAGCGTCGGAGGTGGTGGCGCGGCAGCCGCGAGCTGCGCGCAAACTGGTCGTACAGCCACAACCCGATGTGGATCAGCCACGCCCCACGGGGCACGTGTCGGGCCGCGGCACCACCGGGCCAGCCGAGGAATTTGCGGGCTGCCGCCAGGACGCCGGTGCAGCGGTGTTCGACGGGAATGCACAGCTCCAGCGGCTGGACGAACTGAGGTGCCAGCCGCAACAACCGCTCGCGTTCCTCGAGCGACTGGCGCACGAGTGCAAACTCGCCGTACTCCAGATAGCGGAGCCCGCCGTGAATCAGCCGGGAGGAATAGGCGGTCGTGCCGCCGGCCAGGTCCCAGCGATCCACCAGACAGACCGGGACGTGATTGAGCAGCAGTTCCCGGACAATCGCGGCACCATTAATGCCCGCGCCCAGCACCAGCACGGTATCCGCAGGCAGCATCCGTCGTAACTCCGATCATGTGGCAAGGTCCGCTTCGTCCAACAGCGCCACTCCAGTTTACACCAAATGGCCGACCCCACGTCTCACCCGCCGAATGCTGGGGGCTCACTTCGTTCGTCCCCAGCCACCCGGAAGGTCCCGGAATCACGCAATTCCATTTATACTGGGAGCATGTTCCAGAATCGGCTTCACGCTGGTGGAACTGCTGGTCGTGATCGCCTGTATCGGCCTCCTGGTCGGGATGCTGTTGCCGGCCGTGCAGCGGTCGCGCGAGGCGGCGCGGAGGACGCACTGCCAGAACAATCTTCGCCAGGTCGGCTTGGCGCTGCTCCATTTTCACGATAACCACGGGTCGTTCCCAGCCTCGGGATGGACGAAGGTCGGGCCCGGCAATCCGTACGGCAAGTACGTCGGTTGGCGCGCGCTGATTCTGCCGCTGTTGGAACAGGCCAACCTGCAGGATGCTTACGATTTTGAACTGCACTGGTGGGAAGGAACCAATCCGGCGACCGGCACGATCGCGGTCAGCACGTTTCGGTGCCCCAGCGTTCCTGCCGGGCCGGCCGTGCTGGCGGCTGTGCCCAAACCGCCGCGGCCGGCCCTGACGTTCCCGGCCCCCCTGGCGCCGACTGACTATGAGGCGGTGATGGGCGTCCAGCCCGCGTCAATCGACCCGGTGCGCTATGGCACCTCAAATCGCTTCGCGGTCATGCATCGCAACTCGCAGGTGCGCATGGGAGACATCCGCGATGGGACGAGCAACACGATCATGGTCATTGAATGTGCGGGCCGGCCGCAAACATACCGCATGGGGAGGCCGATGGCTCAGGCCAACGATCAGGGACTTGGCTGGGTCGACAGCGAGGGTCCGTTCAGCCTCGACGGGAGCAACGCGGACGGGAGCCTCGAGGGCTGCACACCTGCCCACGGCTGTCAGTACGCGATGAACCGCCGGAATGACAACGAACCGTACAGTTTTCACACGGGCGGGATCCATGCCCTGTTCGCGGACGGACATGTCCAGTTTCTGGCTGAACAACTGGACTTGCTCACCATGGCCGCGCTGTGCACACGCGCGGCGGGCGAGGTGGTAGACCTGAGTCGAACGTAACCGGCGGCGCTGGGGCGTCGCGGTCGCTCGGTACAACACGCACAGGGCCTACTATCGGCACGACCGCTCTCTGGACTTGTTGGAACCGCGGGCAGGAGCTGCCCAATCTCGCAGCAGCCGCATGGGATCCGAACGTCGCGAGACGATCCTCTAACCCGACATTCCTGCCCCGTGCTCGTTTTTGTTGAGCGCTGCTAACACCTTGCCAATTCGTGCTTAAAACGCCGGCCGAGGCCAGGCCATCTTGGCCCCCGGCGGCCGAGAAATGACCTTGCGGCACGGCCTTGGCACGGTCTTTGCTTGAGGACCGCGCGGGACAGTGCTGGCACGACAAACGACAGAGCCATTCTCGAACTGGATAAGAAGCTATGAAGAAAGTCGAAGCGCTGATTCGGCATTTCAAGTTGGAAGATGTCAAGGAGGCGCTCTCCAGTCGCGGCGTGCGCGGGATGACGGTGACGGAGGTGCGCGGATTCGGCCGCCAGAAAGGGCACACGGAGAAGTACCGAGGTGCGGAGTACACCGTCGATTTTGTGCCCAAGATCAAGATTGAAGTGGTGGTTTCGGACGGCGATCTGGCCGGAGCGCTCGAAGCCATTACGACCGCGGCGCGCACGGGCCAGGTGGGCGACGGCAAGATCTTCGTGTCGGACCTGAGTGCGGTGGTCCGCATTCGGACGGGAGAAACAGGTGATAGCGCGATCTAGAACTGGTCGCGCGAGTCTCACCCACGGTGCCATCAACAAGAATCGTTTTGCTGTGAGAGATGAGTTATGCGAAACCTAGGCAGGCGCGGAGTATTCCTGGCAAGTCTGGTGTGGGCGGCACTTCTGGTGGCCGCTCCGGTGGTGGCGGCCGACGTCGGAACCGCTGCAGCGGGTGCTGAGACAGCCGCCGCGGCCGATGCTCCAGCCGCGCCCGCGGGACCGACCGTCGCTGACTTGAAGATCATGGCCGACACCGTGTGGGTCCTGGTGGCCGGCATGCTGGTCTTCTTCATGAATCTCGGATTCGGTTGTGTCGAGTCGGGGTTCTGCCGCGAGAAGAACTGCGTCAATATCCTGTCCAAGAATTTCATCGTCTTCGCCGTCAGTTCGATCGGCTTCTGGTTTCTGGGCTGGGGCCTGATGTTCGGCGACGGCAGCGGGTTCGTCGGCACACAGGGCTTGTGGATGGTCGGCGGTGCCGACAACAGCCCCGCGTCGGGAGACGCCTATTCCGGTGTGTACACGGCGATCAACTGGGCCACGGTGCCGCTGTGGGCGAAGTTCTTCTTCCAGCTGGTTTTTTGCGGCACCGCTGCCACGATTGTGTCCGGCGCCGTGGCCGAGCGGATCAAGTACCACTCGTTCATCGTCTTCAGCTTCATCATGGCGATCTGCATTTACCCGGTCGTAGGACACTGGATCTGGGGCGGGGGATGGCTGCAATCCCGAGGCTTTGTCGATTTTGCCGGGTCGACGCAGGTGCACTCCATCGGCGGGTGGGCGGCCCTGGTCGGCATCATCATTCTCGGTCCGCGTATGGGCAAGTACGGCGATCGGGGAAAGGTCAACGCGATTCCGGGACACAATCTGAGTCTCGCCACGATCGGCTGCTTCGTCCTGTGGTTCGGCTGGTTCGGATTCAACCCGGGCAGCACCATGGCCGTCGATCCCGGCGCGATTTCCGAGATTGTCGTGACCACCAACGCCGCCGCCGCCGCGGGCACGTTGAGCGCGACCCTGGTCGCCTGGCTACTGTTGGGCAAGCCGGACCTGGGCATGACGCTTAACGGCTGCCTCGCCGGGCTGGTCGCCATCACGGCGCCGTGTGCCTTCGTGACGGTCGGCGCTTCAGTCATCATCGGCTTGATTGCCGGCGCGCTGGTCGTATTCGGCGTCCTGTTCTTTGATCGGATGCGATGTGACGACCCAGTGGGTGCCACTTCGGTCCACCTGCTCAACGGCGTCTTCGGGACGCTGTGCGTCGGGTTGTTCGCCACGCCCGACCGGATCGGGCGGGCGGCGAACCCCGAGGCGAGCGCCGGGCTGTTCTACGGCGGCGGCCTGGAACAACTGATCACACAGCTCACCGGCGTCGTGGCCTGTGCGGGCTACGTCATCGTGACGACCGTCATTGCCTGGCTGGTGCTGAAGCAGACGATGGGGATCCGCGTGTCGGCGGAGGAAGAGAGTCAGGGGTTGGATATCGGCGAGCACGGCAACACGGCCTATCCGAACTTCGTCAAGGAACTCTCCTAAGCGATGTGGGTGTCTAGCGCGTCACTCGGGTGACGCGATGATTGTCGTCAGTCCCATCGTGGAGCGACTCGCCCCGGCTGCGGGGCGAGTCGCTTGCGCAGTCGTGCCCAGGGTTTTACGCTCGGTTTCCACAACCCTCCGCACTGGGGGTATGCAACTGTGCATGCGGCGTGCTACGCCGTTGGGCATGAGGCCCGTCACGCCGTTATTCGGGGGCTGATTGCACTGGCTGAACCAACTGTACATCCAGAAGCAGCTGAAGCCGAACGGCCGTTTGCCCAGGTCGTGCAGCTGCGCCGTGCCTACGTCGGCCGCGCCACGACCGCTGTGGTTGAGCCAGGCGGCGGGTGGCTTCATTCAGGCCGGCGTTCCACACCCAACTGCGCGGCCAACCGATCAGCCAGCGCGAGATATCGGGCGTGCGTGTCCGCCGCGGCATGCTGCTGCTCAACCGCGTGAAACGCCTCGAGCAACTCCTGCTGCTCCGCCGCACTGAAGGCCTGGTCGGCCATCGCGAACAGGCAATGGTCTTCCTTGTCGATATGCTGACGCAGCAGGCCAATGAAGCCTTGAGCCTGGCGCACGAAATCAGCCAGCGCCGCCGCATCGCCGGACGCGGCGCCGTCCACCTGCGATTCCATCGCCCGCACGTGCGCTCGACCGGTTTCGTGTTCGTCGAGCATCACCCCGGTCGGACCCTGCTCGCGCGAGAAACCGCGCGCTTCCAGCGCCGGAAAGAGGTGCGCTTCTTCCTTGCCATGGTGGCAATGGTCCGCGAAGTGGCGAAAGAACTCGAGCGCCTCTCGCGTCATCGTCCCGTCCAGTCGCCCGGTTGCCTCACCGCGCCGGACGATCGCCGCCAGGCAGTCCAGCACCTGCTCGATCACGCGATGCTCGGATTTCAGCACGTCGGTCGGCTTCATGGTCCCCTCCCATTCGTGGCAGACTGCCGCTGACCGCAGCATATCGCACCAGCACGGCCTTGCTTTGTGCGCGGCGACTGTGGCATGCTGAACGGTCGATGGTGCAGCGTCGGGGCGGTCCCCGCAGTCCTGACTGCATCTTACGCCTTGAATTGTGCATGTCAAGGTGTAGAATCTGTTTTACGAGGGCGTGCACATGCTGTCGGCAACGGCGGAGTATGGACTGCGGGTGGTGGCCTGGCTGGCGCAGTCTCCCACGACGCTGCAGTCGGCCGAACGGATAGCAGGTGCCGTCCAGGTCCCGCGGCGCTATCTGCACAAGGTGCTCCAGGACCTGGTCCGGGCTGGACTGGCACGCTCGCATCCGGGACCGGGAGGCGGATACGGCCTGTCGCGCGCACCCGACGAGATCACGATCCTGGATGTCGTCAATGCGGTCGGGAGCATCGAGCGGATTCGCAGTTGTCCGCTGGGGCTGGACGCCCATGAGGATCTGTGTCCCTTGCATCGGGAGCTGGACCGGGCGTATGCGGCGATGGAGAGCGCGTTCGCGCGGGTTACCATGGGCGGCATCTTGAAGCAATCTCGCAAGGGCCTGGGGTTATGTGAAGCGGTCGCTGCACAAGCGGCGACACACTCCAAGGGCAAGAGAAAAAGGAGGAGCAAGACATGACCATCGAACGACTCAAATGGGCAGCGATCCTGAGTTTTGTCGTGGCGCTGGGCGGATTGCTCATTGGCGGTCGGTTCGCCAACCGCCAGGCTCCACCGTACCCCGGGACCGTCGCCGGACCGGAGGGGCAGACACTCTTCACCAGAAGCGACATCCTGGCCGGACAGGACGTGTATCAGCGGTACGGCCTGATGGACCATGGCAGCGTGTGGGGGCACGGTTCGCAGCGCGGCATGGAGTTTTCCGCAGTCACGCTCAAGCTGCTCGGGGAGACGGTGCGCGAGGAATTGGCGCGTCAGGCCTACGGTCGGCCCTTTGCGGAGTTGTCCGACGAAGAACGAGACGTGATCGAGGTGCGCACGCGGCGCGAAATGAAGAACAACCGCTATGACGAGGCGCGGGACACGCTGGCGCTCAGTGCCGCTCAAGTCAAGGCATTGGACGCGAACCAAGCATTCTGGGAGCAGACCTTCGGCCAGGGAGACGAGGGTTACGGGTTCTTGCCTGCGACCGTGCCGGACCTGGAGGCGCGCCGGCAGGTCGGCCGGTTTTTTTTCTGGACCGCCTGGGTGGCCTCGACCAGCCGGCCGGGTAAGGCCTACAGCTACACGAACAACTGGCCGCACGACCGCACGGCGGGCAACGTAGCGACGACGGAAACGTATGTCTGGTCGATTGCAGGCATCGTCTCCTTGTTCATCACGCTGGGCCTCTTCATCTTCTGGGTCCACCGCGACAAACTCTGGTACGGCGAGGCGAAAGGCGTGGCGCTGGCCGAGAAACTGATCGACGCGCCGCTCACGCCGAGTCAGTTCAAGGCGGCCAAATTCTTCCTGGTCGTGATTCTGCTGTTCCTGGTGCAAACGGCCTTCGGCGGACTCCTGGCGCATTACACGGTTCACCCCGGCACGTTCTACCTGTCGTTCGTGGGGAAACTCATCCCGTACAGTTGGGCCAAGTCGTGGCACCTGCAGCTGGCCATTTTCTGGATCGCGACTACCTGGATTGCCTCGTCCATCTATCTGGCGCCCCTCGTGGGAGGACGCGAGCCCGCCGGTCAGCGCTGGCTGGTCCAGATACTCTTCGCGGCGGTTCTCCTCGTCGCGGTGGGGAGTCTGGTCGGCCAGGTGATCGGCATTTACGGGGGATTCGGCGAGCTGTGGTTCTGGCTGGGACACCAGGGTTGGGAGTACCTCGAACTGGGGCGACTCTGGCAGATCCTGCTCTTGGGCGGTCTGATCTTCTGGCTCGTCATCGTCTACCGCGCCGTGGGCCATAACAGTCCGCGGGCCAAGGACCCACATTTCCGGGCGCTGGTCAATTTTTATGTCTTTTCGGCCATCCTGGTGGTGTTCTTCTTCAGCTTCGGGCTGCTCTACAGCCGCGGGTCGCACCTGACGGTGGCCGATTACTGGCGGTGGTTCGTCGTGCACATCTGGGTGGAGAGCATCTTCGAGTTCTTTGGTGCTGCCGTGATTTCCGTGTTGATGGTGGCCATGGGGCTGGTATCCGCCACGGCCGCCTTGCGTGTGGCGTACTTCACCGCGGCGTTGGTATTCCTGAGCGGCATTCTGGGGACCGCGCACCACTATTTCTGGTACGGCGGCCCGTCGCTCTGGCTGGCCATTGGTTCAGTGTTTTCCTCCATCGAGCCGGTACCGCTGTTTGGACTCGTCGTGCGCGGCCTGCTGGAATACAAATCGATCCGCGACGAAGGGCGCGACTTTCCCTATCGCTGGCCGATGTACTTCCTGGTGGCCAGTTCGTTCTGGAATTTCCTGGGCGCCGGCGTGTTCGGGTTCCTGATCAACCTGCCCATCGTGAACTACTACGAGCACGGCACGTATCTGACGGTCAATCACGGACACGGAGCGCTCTTCGGCGTCTACGGCATGCTGTCCATTTCGCTGCTGCTTTTCTCCTGGCGAGGTATGGTGCAGCGCGACCAGTGGAATGACCGTCTGCTGACTGTCTCCTTCTGGGGACTCAACGGCGGCCTCTTGATCATGACCCTGTTGACGCTCTTCCCAGTGGGTATCGCCCAGGCCTGGACCAGCTTCGCGGAGGGTCTGGTGGTGGCCCGCGACGTCAGTTTCTTCGAGCGCCCCGTGGTGGCGTGGCTGGGTCAGGCGCGGATGGTGCCGGACACCGTGATCATCGTCTTCGGCGTCGTGCCGCTGGTGTATTTCCTGTTTCGCACCTATCCTCATTTGAAGGCGGCGACGATCCCGGAGGAAGTGTCGGTCTGGGAGACCTTGAAGCTCGACCTGTAGACGATATGCTGCAGGTCGGCACTTGGGCCGGTCGGAAGTGGCACGGGTCGAAGCAGCCGGTGTCGTGGTTCTCTTCGCCGGCCTGTGCAGTGAACCGCGCCACCCGGCGTTTGCGTCCCTGGTTCCGCCACGCGCGGTTCAGGCCCGTGCTGGGGCACGGATTGCGCCGAGCTGCAGGCCTCGAACGGCCAAGCAAGCGCGCGACGCACGGCAGCGGGCGGTGTGCCCGCCGCTCATCAATACTCGTCCTGCATCTGCGCGGCGCGCCACATCTCGCGGAACTTCTCGGCGACGTACGGGTTGAGCTCGGCAGCGTACTCCAGCGGCAGGCGGTTGGCGCGGATGAGGTTCATCACATCCGCCATGTCCTGCATGCGGTGCGGGGCGGTCATCCCGCTGGCCAGTTTCAGTTCCAGCAGGGCCTTGAGTGAAAGAAACGGCAGCCCTTCCGCGTCAGGCTCGGCCACTGTTTCCGGCGGGGGAAAGGCCACGGGCTTGGGCAAACCGTCGCCCGGGTATTCGCCGACGATCAGCGCGTCGATGTTCACGTTGCTGACCGTATCCCGGAAATTCTTCGAGCCTTCGAACTTGTCGACCCAACCCAGACCCAGATAGCGCTCCTTGAACCGCCGCAGGTCTTCGCGGCGGATCAGGATGTCCACGTCGGATGTGGTGCGTTTGTGTCCGTGAGCATTGGCCGCCATCGCGCCGGCGATCGCAAACGGAATCTGCATCTCCTGCAGCGTCTTCGTCAGTCGCCTCATCGCATCATGGACAGCTGAAGTTCCCATAAAAAACTGATCCACGCGGGCGGCGATTTCCAACAGGGACACGGCCATCGGCAACTCGGCCTCAAACAAGACCAGGTCAGATCGTATCTCG
>JALOQX010000047.1 GCA_025459265.1 Pirellulaceae bacterium
CACATAGACGACACTCATCCCCTTCAAATCCGCCGTGTCCTGCCGGTCGAGCATGGAGATGAGCTGCTTGGACGTGTTGTAGATGCTCCCGACGACCGGGACGCGGTTGAGCACGGCGTCGGTCGTCGACTGCAGGAAGCGGCGCGCACCGGCCTCCACGGCCACGCCCAGCAGGAACACCAGGGCGAGCACCACGACCCAACCAATCAGGTAGGCCAGGGTCATGTCCTCGGCCGAGAAGCGGTAGCCGAGGCTGCGCACCACGCGCCCGACCGGCGTACTCGGACCCAGATAGCGATGCACAAACGCCGCCAGCCAGATCACGATCGCGATCGTCACGACCAGCGGCAGGATCGCAAACGCGCCGGTCAGGAAGCAACGGAGCAGCCGTTTGCCGATGTGTGTGAACGCCTGCTTCATGAGAACCACTCCTCGACTGTCCGCGCGGTTTGACTCTCTGCGGCACGACGGGCGGTGTCCGCTGCCACGGCCGCATGATACGGGCAATCGGTCCGCGCCGGCTACTCCCGAAGCGACAGAATCGCTGCCGCGGGCACCACGGCAGGTGTCACTTCGTGCCCAGCTTAATGATCTTGCGGGCATCGATGCTGTCGGGCAGCGCGGCGAGCACGACCGGCTGCCAGGCGTCGTACGTACCCTGCTCGATCCCGCGGAGGGCGCTTGTCAGTGACGTGACTTCCGCGGCGGCGAAGTCGGCCAACGTGCCGATCGCCTGCAGCGCCTGCCGGTAGGCGGCCGAGCCGCGCCGCGGCACCAGGCCGCGGCGCTTGAGCCAGGCCAGCAGGGCGTGGACATTGTCCACCGTGTCGGGGACGGCGGGGCACGAGCGCGTGGGCCGCCGCACGTCGGCGAAATTCGCCCCGGGCCGGCTGGACGCAGCGAGCGGCATGGCCATGAGCCGCTCCAGCGTGGCCGCCGGCACGGCGCGCTCGAAGACCGTGTAGGCACCCCAGACCAGCGGCAGATCGGCCGGGTCGAGATCCTCACCGCTGCGGATCCGGGCCAGCGCGCGGGCATGACGCTCCAGACGCTCGACGCGCCGCGCCGTGGTATGACGCGCGCGGTTGAGTCGCCGCAGGCTCGTCTGCAGCTCCTGGACCAGCTCGGCCTTGATCCGTGCCACGGCCCATTCGCCGGCCGCGGCCGCCTGAACCAGTTCGGCCTGCGCCACGTGCAGTTTGTACTGGCCGAGCGCTTCGATGAACCGAACCTGCACTTGCGCCATGGTCTGCCAGTGTTTGAGCATCTGTTCCAGCTGTGTCATGGTGGTCGCGCTCCGGGTGAGATAATGGAACATGCACCGAGATGCCACGCCCAACTCCCGGCGGTCTGTCCGCGGCGTGCGAGCCGGCCACTCAGCGCCGATCCGAACACCTCGCGGCGGACCGGGAGGTCCGTCCTGCGGCGCGGTCTGCAGATCGGCGTTGAATCGCAAAGTCGGGGCCAATCCCGTCGCCCGCCCGAGGCATGCTCGCCAGCCGCCGCCAGCCGCGGTAGATTAAGGCGTCAAGGAGTGCGCCCACCATGAGCATGTTCGACACCATGGGCCGGGAACCCGGCGCGACGACACGCAAGCCCAACACGCTGCGCAAGCTCGAGCGGATGAACAAGGCGCTGCGGCACGAGGAGCCGGACCAGGTGCCGATCAGCGACTTCTTCTGGGGCAGCTTCAAGGAACGCTGGCGACACGAACTGGGCCTGCCTCCGGAAGCGGATCCCTATTACCACTACGATCTCGACTGGGTCGTCACGGTGCCGAACATGGACCCGTGGATTCGCCCTTTCCAGACGTTGGAGGAGAGTGCCCAGAGCGTGGTCGTCAAGACTGGTTTCGGGGCGGTCATGCAGAAGCATTTCCAGCACCCGATGCCGGAGATGATCGCCTGGGAAATTGACAGCTTCGAGCAGCTGGAACACGCCACATTGGACGATCCGGCGGATCCGCGCCGCTTTTTCGCCGCCGGTGACAATCAGATCGCCGGGGTCGGCGACGGGTTTCAACGCGATTCACCTCCCTGGCTCGACACCGTCAAATCCCTCCATCCGGACTTTCCCGTCTACGGCTCCATGATCGAAGTCAGCGAGTGCCTCACGCGGCTGGTCGGGCAGGTCAACAGCATGATGTGGATGGCCGAGTACCCGGCGCGGATGGGCGCGGTCATCGATCGGCTGGGGGCCTACTACCTGGCCATGACCGAGGCCGCGCTGGCCGCCGGGCGGGGTTGGCTCGACGGGTTCGTCATCTGGGGCGACGTGGCGTACAAGAAAAGCACTTTCATGTCCCCCGCCTACTGGCGCGAATATTTCAAGCCGTGGGTGGCGCGGATGATCGACGTGATCCACCGCGCGCAGCTGCCGGTGATCTACCACGGCTGCGGCAATGTGCACGCGATCTTTGAGGACTTCATCGAGATCGGTCTGGATGCGTTCAATCCGCTCGAAGTCAAGGCCGGGATGGACGCGGTTGCCCTGCGGCAGCAGTACGGGCACCGCATGGCGTTCTGCGGCAACAGCGACATCCAGATCTGGGAACAGGGCGATCGGGCGGCCATCCGCCGCGAGATCCTCCGCAAGCTGCAGGCCGCCCACGGCGGCGGGTTCATCTTCCAGTCGGACCATTCGGTCAGCAGCAGCGTCGCCGGCACCACGTACGACTACATCGTACAGCTCGTCCGCCAGTACGGCCGTTACCCGCTGCAGCTGGACGAGTGCACCACGTGAGAGGCGCATCATGAAACGATACGGCATGGTCATCGGGATCCACCCGGAGCGGATTGAGGAGTACAAGCGGCTGCATGCGGCCGTCTGGCCGGAGGTACTGAGCATGATCCGCCAATGTCACATCCAGAACTACTCGATCTATCTGCGGCGGCTGGACGAAGGGGCGTACTATCTGTTCAGCTACTTCGAATACACCGGAAGCGACTTCGCGGCCGACATGGCCCGGATGGCCGCGGACCCGACCACGCAGCGCTGGTGGACGTTCTGTGGCCCTTGTCAGAAACCGTTGCAGGATCGCGCGGCGGGTGAATGGTGGGCGGACATGGAAGAGGTGTTTCACGCGGATTGATGCCACGTTAGCGGAGATCAGGCCATATGAACCCACGAACTTGGCAGCAGGCGGCCGTCGGTGGCCGCTTCCTCGTGCGCTGCGGCGGGACCGCACTGCTCGCGGCGTGGACGCTGGTCCACGCCTGCCCGGCGGCCGAACCGCCGGCGCACGTGCGGCAATTGGATCTGGTGCATTTCTCGCACACCGATTTCGGTTTCACGGATCACCCGGCGGTGTGTCGGGAGATGCAGCGGCGCTATCTCGATATCGCCCTCGACGCGGCGTTGGCCACCCGCGACAGACCGGACGACGCCCGCTTTCGATGGACCGCTGAAACGACGGTGGCGGTGGACGACTGGTGGCGCGCGGCGTCACCCGCGCGGCGGGCGCAGTTCCTGGACATGGTGCGTGCTGGGCAGCTGGACGTGGCCGCCCTGCCGCTCAACAACACACCCTTCCTGCACCGCGATCAGTGGATCACGATGACCCACTGGCTCCCGGAAGAACTGTGGCACGAACTGCAGCCGCAATCGGCGGTGCAGAACGACGTGAACGGTTTTCCGCGCGCGGGCGCGCAGGCGCTGCTGGACCGCGGTGTGCGGTACCTGTTTTCCGGCATCAACAGCGACAGTGGCGGTCCGCCGCTGCCGCGCCTGACCGCGTTCTGGTGGAAGCAGCCCGACGGCCGCCGCTTGTTCGTGTGGATGAGTCTCACCTACGGTGAGGGGTTCTTCTTCTTCGAAACCGAAGAATGGCGGCGCGGGCCGCTGCCGCTGGCTGCCGACGCGCGCTACCGGCCGCCCCGCGCCGGCGACATCCTGCGGACGGATGACGAGTCGCTCCGCCGGGCGCACGAGCAATGCCTGGCCCGCGTGCGGCAGATCGAACGCGACGGCTATCGGCATCCGGTGCTGGCGGTGTCGATGACCAGCATGTGGCGCTACGACAATGACCCCCCCTTTCCGCCCTTGTCCGACTTCGTGGCCGCGTGGAACGCCCGCGGCCTGCAGCCCAAGTTGCGGCTGGCCACGGTCACCACGGCCCTGCGGGAACTCGAACAGGTTGCCGGAGCCAGCGCGCCCGAATACGAAGGTGAATGGACCGACTGGTGGGCCAACGGCACCGCCAGCGCGCCGCGCGAAGTGGCGGCCAGCCGAGCGGCCAAACGCTACCTGGCCGCAGCGCAAGCGCCCGTCTGGGGACCACTCGACATGCCTACACGGCAACGCGTCAGCGAGCTGTGGAGAGAACTCTGCCTGTTCGACGAACACACCTGGGGCGCCGGGATGAGCGTCGGCCAGCCCTACAGCCTTGACGCCCAAGGCCAGTTCAACGAGAAGGCCCGGTACGCCTGGCGGTCCCTGGCACTGGCCCAGTGGCTGCTCGGACAGCGTGCGCGCGTGCGGCTCGTGCCGGAGCAGGAAGGACTCTGGCTGGCCAATCCCGCGCCCGTCGCGTATCAGGGCTGGGCCCAGCTGATCACGACCTGCCTGCGCGACGACTACCGGTCCGTGATCGACCCGACCACCGGCTCATGCGCCCAGTTGGCGTTCGAGCCCGGTCCGCTGTGGGGCCGGCCGCAGACGCCGGCGGATCTGAGCCCGGAAGATGTCTCGGCGACGTTCCCCGATCAAGTGCCGCGGCGCTACGCGCGATTCTGGGTCGAAACGCTGCCTCCGCATGGCGTGGCGCGGCGGGAGCTGAGCCGTGCGGCGGGCGACGAGTTTGTCCCGCAGGCGGAGGCGCGCGCCACCGTCGCGTGTGACGCGCGCGGCTGGCCCTCGTCCGCCACCTGGACCGGCATGAACCGACCGCTCTTCACCGCCGGCTTCGGAGACGTCGTGGCCGTGCAAGTCAACGCCTTCGCGCCCCGGTGGGCGCTGCAGGACATCTGGAACGCCGGCGATGAGCACCAGCGTCAGCGCCTGCGCGGTGAAAAGCTGGAGGTCACCACGGCACAAGCGGCCGGCGATACGAGCTGCGAAGAAAACCCACACACAATACGTTACTCCCAACAACTGGCCCACCCGCGCCTGGCCTGGGCCTCGCGACATCTGGAGATCTGGAAACGGACCCCCCGCGCCCGGCTGACCGTCCGCCTCAACCGCCGCTCGTCGTTCGATCCCGAACTGCTGTGCGTGGCCCATGCGTTGCCCTGCGACGACGTGCTGCCTCGGCTGAGCTGCGGGGGGCTGGGATTCACGCCGTTTACCGACCAGCTGCCGGGCTCCTGCCGCGATTACTTCGCCATCGACGGCTGGGCACACTACACGACGCCCGACGGACACTGGTTGTGGGTGTCGCGCGATGCGCCGCTGGTCACGCTGGACGGACCCCATCTCAAGGCGCGCATCACCGTGCCGCCGCCTCGCCCCGGCCGAGTGCTTGCCATCGTCTATGACAACTGCTGGTACACGAACTTCGTCGGCGACAGCCCGGGCGTCATGGAATTCCAGTTTGATCTGGTCTGGCAGCCTCGCCTGGACGGAGATCCGGCCGCCGCCGCGCTGGCCGAAGGGCTGGTCAGCGAACCCGTGATGGTCATCAATCCGGCGCTGACGGAACACCCGCTGCTGCAGCAGCACCTGTTCACGCCGTAGTGCAGTAGCCGGCTCCCCGTTGCGCTGCCACAATGTCACGACCGGCTCGCGCCGGTCTGGTGAACGAGACGTGATTTTGACCAAGGAGATGACATCATGGTGCGATGGTGCGTGGGAACGGGAATGCTGTTGCTGGCGGCGGTTGCGTGGGCGGACGATCCCGCTTCCGCCAAGGTCACCCACAAAGTGTTCTTCGATGTGGAGATCGACGGCCAGAAGGCAGGCCGGATCGTCATCGGCTTGTTCGGGGAGGATGTGCCGCGCACCGCCGAGAACTTCCGGGCGCTGTGTACGGGAGAGAAAGGACAGGGCAAGTCCGGCAAGCCGCTTTCGTACAAGAACAGTCGCTTCCATCGGGTGATCCCGCAGTTCATGCTCCAGGGAGGGGACTTCACGCGCGGTGACGGCAGCGGCGGCGAGAGCATTTACGGCGAGCGGTTCCCCGACGAGAACTTTCGGTTCACCCACGACGGCCCGGGGCTCCTCAGCATGGCCAACGCCGGCCCGAACACGAACGGCTCGCAATTCTTCGTCACGACGGTGAAAACGCCCTGGCTCGACGGTAAGCACGTCGTCTTCGGACGCGTGCTGGAGGGCATGGATGTCGTCAAGGCCGTCGAGGCGCAAGGAACCCAGTCGGGCCGGACGCGCAAGCCGGTGGCGATCGTCGATTGCGGCGAGCTGAAGTGAGGGGGCCGCGGCGACCTCTGTCGCGGCGCGATCCAGGGACGCCCGTCGTTCATTGCGCGGGCGGGTTCTTGAAGGGCTGCAGAAACCACTCCGACTCCCACTGGATCAGCGGGCGGACCGACGGCATCGGCTCCCCCGTGATCTCGTGGATCGCCCACGCGCATGCAATGCCCACTGCCGACTGGCTCCCTTCGAGCGTCGCCATCCGCCGCAGATCCTCCAGGCTCGACTGCGCATGCATCCGCCCCAGGCTGACCGCCGCCAGACGCCGCACCAGGGCCAGCTCGGGCATCATGCCTTGGACATCGTTCAGGCGTGCCACAAGCTGGTTGGCCAGATCGTCGTCGGGGGTGCCGGCATGCAGATGGCCAAGTGCCCAAATCGCTGCTGCCCGCGTCTCCTGCGCGAAGCGCCAGTCCTTGGGCACGTACTTGCGCAGCTGTTCTTCCGCCGGCGCGTACTTCATCTGTCCGAGGGCCTGGGCGAGGTGACTGAGCTGGATGTGCATACCCGGCGCGATACGCTCGTCAGCCAGCTGTCGATCGGTCTCGACCGTAAACACCTCCAGGATCCTGGGGAGCGTGGACGGAACCGCAAGACGCGACAATCCCCAGGCCGCGGTGGTGTGTACCTCGATCCGCTCGGCGGCCAGCAGTCCCAGCAAGCGGTCGGCAATCGTCTTGTCGTCGAGCGTGACCAGCAGCAGGATGGCTTGCTCCTGCCCGCGCCAGGTGTCCGCGGCCAACTCGCGACGGCCCGCCTCGACAACGGGGGCCTGGAGCGCCTCGCTCCGCGCGATCGCCAGCAGGTTGGCACAGACGCTGCGGCGAAGCGGCGGATCGGCGTCGTTGAGCATGTGGGCCAGCAGGTCCACGCGCTGGGGCGATGGCCGCGCGAACAGCGCTGCGGCGCCCCACCGGCGCACGTTGACGTCCGGACAGGCGATGGTCTGGTCAATGAGCGGCAGGATCAATTCGGGATCGATCCCATACAGATGTTCCAGGGCCAGGGCTCGGACGACCGGCGTCGGATCGCCGGCCAGCTCGGCCAGCAGCGTTTGAACGGACTCGCCCCGGTGACTGCGCAACATGGCGGTGGCGACGAGTCGGTCGTTCAGGGCCGACGGCGACTTGTCGCCTGAGAGGGTCCGGGCGGTCTCCTCCAGTCCCTCGGTCTGCAGCAGGCCCAGGGCCAGTGCCGCCTCCCATCGCACATTCATCGGCGTGCGGTGATCCACAGCCAGTTCCCTCAGCCGCGGCAGGGACGCCACGTCTCCGAGTGCCGTGAGCCCCCGGATAGCCAGCACGTGCAGACGGTGCAGGCCAACTGCTCCGTTGAGTCGGGTCCGCCAGACATCGGCCATCGGGGCATACTTCCAGCGCGCCAGCGCCGGCTCGACGACCTCGGCCAGGTCCAGGTCCTGACCGTCCAGTTTCTCGCACAGCGCGGGGGCTGCCGGCTGGGCGTCCAACGCCGCCAGGGCCTGCGCCGCTGTCAGACGCACCAGTCGCTCGTCCTCCGCGGTACGCAACGCGTCCAGCAGCGCCGGCGTTGTCACGTCCAGTCCTGCCATCCCCAAGGCGCGCGCGCGCACGATGGATTCCGCTGCCCGCCGCCGCAGCTCGCGCTCCGGGCTTTCGAGCGCTTGCGACCAGAGCGCCGTCAGCCCCGCGGGAAACTGAACCTCTACGGCGGGCGCCGGAAGACGCGGATCTTGGTACATGATCCACTCGGCCTCGACAGCCCCCAGCACGCCCGCGCCGGCGCCCAGATCGGCCACCCAGCCGGCGATCCCAACCACGACCGTCGCGACAACGCCGACGCAGGAACCGCCGCCAGGCACGCGGGTCGTGTGCGACACACGATGGAGCGAGGTTACCATGTTGAGCTTCACCAGGAACGAGTCAAACGCCACGTACGTACGACCACGATCACGCCGCACAGGAGCGACAAGGTCGTCATCCACCACCAGTTGGCGGGCACAAGTTGGTACTCCGCAAAGCCAGGCGCCTCGATAATGTTCAACGCCGCTGCCAGGGGATTGACCTTCAACACGGATTCCACCACCCGCCTTCCGAACGTTGTGCCGTGACCCAACCACATGACCAGGGTGCCGAAACAGATCCCGCCCAGCAGGCCATAGGCCAAGGTCGTGGCGGAGGCCGCCCGCCGACAACAACTGCTGACTGCGGCCGACAACAGGGTCGCGAAGAGCGCCATCCAGGCGAGCGATATCAGTACTTGCCAGACTTGCCACCGCAACGGAGGATGGATCCAGATCATCACCAGATAACCCGGCAGCGTGGCGAAGAGCACGAGGGCAAGCGTCAACAGCACACTGGCCAGCTTGCCCACGACGATCGAGGTCGCCGACAGCGGTGTCATCCGCAACAAATCCCATCCGCCGCTTTCCCGCTCGCCACTGATCAGACTCGCCGCCAGACTCGGCGTGACGATCACCACCAGCGCCACCTGCAGCACGACCATGATGCCGCCAATCGTTTCCACGCCCCAATCGAGTGTGCCGGTCGTGGCCGCGTAGGTCAGCAGCAGGGAGATGACGGCCGACGCCGCCACCAGCCGCGCCAACCAGTGCGTGCGGCCAAACCGCCGCGTGCGGAACTCCTTGGCCATGACGGGATTCACCCAGCGCGGAATTGGTCGCTTCCGCCGTTGGGGATCGACGACGAACACCACGCGCCGCACGGTGCGCTGCCCTGCCGGCCGGTCGTCGGTCACCCGGCCCGCCGGCCGCGGCCGATCCAGGAGAAACGATTTCAAGTGCCGTATTGTCAGCGTGGCGAAGACGACCGTCGCGGCCACCGCCAGGCCCAGAAACCGCGCCCGCGTCTCCGCGTTCTCCACGATGCCGAACGATCCTACATCGCGGTGTCCCGCCAGCTCCATCACGGCCGGAACAGGAGAGAGACACCGCAGGTACTCGGCAGCCATCGGCAGCGCGCCGGGCTGACCCCGGAGAAAGTAGTGTGGCCCCAGTGTGACCACGACCAGGAACAGCACCGCGGCATACGTGATGCGCAGGGACGAGTCGATCGATTGTGCGCGACTGCTGATGAACAACGCCAACGCCGTATACTGTACGAGTACCGCCACGAGCACCAGAAAGAGCGGCAGGATCTGGCCCGTCACCGAAATCCCGCCCATGGCGTAGGCTGCGGCGGCTGCGGGGAGGCTCATGCTCAGCAACACAGCCACAAACGCGAGCAAGCCGCACCACTTCCCCCAGAAGATGGACGCGGGGGACAGCGGCGAGTTGAGCAGCAGCGCCAGCGTGCCCCGCAGCTTCTCTCGCACAATGGACACCGCCGGAAACGCCGGTACCAACAGGACGACCACGACCAACAGCCCGTAGGCGAAGACGCGAAACACCTGCTGCGCCTGAACTCCGGACAGATCCACGGTGGCCGTCTCCGGCCAGCGGCTCAACACCAGGGCCGCCGGGACCACGGCGGCGGCCAACAGCAGCAGCCAGGCACGCCAGTTCCGCAGAACGTTCCTCAGCTCGTGCTGAAAAATCGGAAATTCCATCGCAACGCCGGCGGAACGGGCCCGCCGCTCACGACGTGGCGCCGCGAGGCGGATCGTTGCCGGCGGCACTCACGTGGGGACTCGCCTCGACCAGACTGTTGCCCGGCCGTGTAAAGGACAGAAACGCGTCTTCCAGATCGGACGGGATCTCGCGAAACTGCGTCACCTCGACCCGGGCCGCGACGAGCGCGGCGAGCAGTCCCGCCAGCTCCTTCTCCGTTCGCGACGTGCGAAACCGCACCACGGCTTCCGCCGACGAGGGCTCGATTTCCGCTGCCGGTTCGATTTGAGCCCGCACGATCTCGGTCGCGCGCTCCACCTCGTCACGCTCGCCCAACTGCACCTCAATCCTCCGCTGCTCGCAGAAACTCCGCATGATCTCCGCCAGCGTGCCGACCGCCTGCAACCGCCCTCGACTGAGAATCGCCACCCGATCGCAGATCCGCGACAACTCGGGGAGAATGTGACTTGTCACAATCAGCGTTTTGCCCAGACTGGCCAGATGCAGCAGGATCTGGCGAATCTCGATGCGCGCCTCGGGATCGAGACCATTGGCCGGTTCATCCAGAATCAACACCGCCGGGTCGTGCAACAACGTCCGCGCAATGCCGATGCGCTGCTTCATCCCGTGACTCAAGGTCTCCACAAACCGGTCGCGCATGTACGTCGCCCCCGTCAGGGCCATGACTTCTTCAATGCGCGCCGCACGAACACTGCCGCGGATGCGGAAGGCGGCGCCGAAAAAGTCCAGGTACTCCCACACCCGCATGTTGTCGTAGGACCCGAACGTGTCGGGCATGTAGCCCACCAGGCGCTTGATCCGTTGGGACTGCCGCACACAGTTGCAGCCGTCGATGTGCGCGGTGCCGGCCGTGGGACGTGTCAACCCCACAAGAATCTTGATGGCTGTCGTCTTGCCGGCCCCGTTCGGACCGATGAGACCGAGAATCTGGCCGCGGTCGAGCGCTAGCGACAGGTGGTCCAGGGCGGTGACCTCCCCGTACACTTTCGTCAGGTCGCGAATGACTACCACTGCCGCATCGTCACTCATGGCGATCTCCCAGCACCGTACCGGCAATTTCCAGCTGCAGCGAATCGATTTTCCAGGAGGCCTGCCGCATGGGGTCCTGCGGGTCGGCCACACTGTCCTCGCTGACGCGGATGGCCAACTGCAGACCGCCCGTGGCATCCACCGCCAGCAGCTCCGCATCCTCCAGTACCGCGGTAAAGCTGCCGATCGGATGCTTCCACTCTTGGATCACCTGCGGTTCTCCGTGCCGGAACGCGAGTACCTGCAGCACGCGGGATGGCGCACGCACGATGATCGCCAGCGTGGCGCGGCTGACTCGCAATGGAAGGACCGTTGACGGTAACTGAAACCGCAGCCACTCTGTCGCGGCGATATCGGTCTCACCCCATTGGCGCGTCAGGTTCCCGAAAACGGAGGGCTGTCCACCCGCGGCGTCGGCGATGGCGCGATAGGTGATGAACGTCGGAGGAATGATCACGGATGTGCCTGGGGCAGTGTGTTCCAGGCGTAGAGGCAGGCTGACAAGCGTGGCGTGCCGGGCGTGCGTCTGAGGAAAACGGAAACCAAGCTCCGTGGCGTCGGCCCACGCCAGCACGACCGGCCGGAGCGACACGCTGTGCTCCGGCACCGCGCCGAGCAGCTGCTGGAGGATCGACCGGCGCTGCCGCTGTTCATCACGCACCAACACGCCGGTCACGAACTCCCCCGGCGGCAACACGTCACCCGCACGCGCTGTCAACACGCCTGCGGCATCCACGGAAGCTGCCATCGCCGGCTGACGCGGTGCGGCAATGATGGCATCTTCCAGCCTTGTCCAGGGAAGCCCCACGAGCGTGCCGCGGAGTCCGTCCGGCCCGAACTGCGCGCGACAGTCCACGGTGCGGGGCAGGTGCAGCGACTGGGTTACCGGTGCCACGCGGACTCCGGCCGGCAGCTCGAGCGCGTCCCAGTGCCACGTCCCTTCGTCGGTCCACAGCAGGCGACGCCGCAAGCCGGTCAGCGCCTGCATGTCCGGAAAAAACATCCCGCCTCGGTCTGCCCCCAGGTACTCGCTGCAGCTGTGCTGGTTGTACATCGCCAAGTGGCCCGTCACGTGCCCCGTCCCGACTCCCGGTTCCAGCAAGACCTGTGTCAGGGACGCCACCGTCGGAGGCACGACGCGTTTGGACGTCGCACCCAACACGACAAAGACCACCGTCACCAGTCCGGCCGCAACGGGTGCCAGCCACAGCAGACGCGTGGGACGACCCTGTCGACCGATCCAGAGGATGCCCACCAACAGCACGGTGCAGAAACCGCCGAGCCAGGCGGCCACCAAGCCACGGTCGATGATGCGGTAGCCGATCTGTTCGGCCAGCAACGGCTGCGCCACGCCCGCGACGACGCCAGGCACTTGAGACGGCAGCAGACACGCCTGGGCGAATGTGACCAGCGGCTCGCGCGGGAAGAACGCCGTGTCATCCTGCTCGTTGTGAGGACGCGGATCCCGCGGCGTTCCCGGCCGCATCCATGCCGCGGGACTTGCCGTCGTAACGTACACGCGACCCGCACCAATGGGTTGCCAGAAAGCCGCCGGCCAACCGTCCAGCGTCGCCATCACCGTCGCTCCAGCCGGAATCACACGGACCAGCGTCACCGGTTCTTCCAGCTCCAACACGCTGCCTGAGGGAACATCGGCCGGATCGTCGACGTGCCGCACGTTGACCTGCGTCAACCGGACCCGATCCACTTCGGCGGTGGCGTAGGCGTCGCCGAGCACCGCGGCCACGGTCTCCGAACGGACTTCGTCGAGCATGATCCACAAGTTCCCGCCGCCCAGCACCCAGTCGCGCAGCAGCGCGATCGAGCCCGGGTCGGCCACCACGCGATCACTGCACAAGACGATCACGTCCACTGCGTCGAGCGTTGCCGGGTCAGGTGGGAGATGCTCGATGTGCAGGATGCTCATGCTGCGCGACAATCCCCGTGCCCGTTTCGCGGCCAGCACCATTTCGTAGGCCAGGTCGTCCGGCGCGCCCCGGTTGAACATCGGACCGGCGTGATACGGGCGATCGCTGACCGCCCGCGTGTTGGCGTCGAGATCGCCGATCATTGCCACGGTCGGCCGCTCACGATCAATGGCCATCAGCTGCGAGGCCCGCATCACCTCCACCAAGGTGCTCGCCGGTGCCGGCGCCGCGCCCGGCACGTTCCCCGCCACCGTGAATGCTTCGAGCGAGTTCGCCGTGATGGGGACGGTATCCGGCACACGAATCGGACACGTTGTGCGCAACACGGCGTGGGGGGGCACCGTCAGTCGCCGCGCATACTGGAGCGTCGGATCGGCCATGAACCACAAGACGGACTCGGTCGTGATTGCGTTGGCGGTCGCGTTGGCGGCGGTCACTTCGACCAACCCCCACACGCCCGGCCGATAGCGACGCGCCCCGTCGGCCGTGCCCATGCGGCACAGCACATCCGGGGCCGGCGCGGGTGACTCCTGCGCCGACGCCCCGAGGCTCAGGACCAGCCAAGCGAACGCGATCTGCAGCCAGCTCCCCCACCGTCCTGCAACCACGTCTGTGCTCCCTCGCGGCCTCCCTCACGGTCCAAACGAGAGTGCACTCGTTACTCGTCCGCCGCCCAGTCGCCGCCGCCTCAAGCGTCCGTCAGCATACCCGCTGCACCACGCCACCTCAATCCTCACCCGGAAAAGTGGAGCAACACCGCCACGGTCGCCGCGACGAACAGCGCCCACCATGTGACCACATTCCGATACCACGGCCCGCCCAGGTCCGCGAACATGCTCAACCGCCGCCAGTTGAGCGTCACGTCATCGGCTACCTGGTCCGGCCGCGGTGGCGCCGTCAGCAAGCTGACCCCCACGCAGACGGCGACACTCAGCAGCCAATTGAGCGCTGCCTGGTTCGCGTACGGCGCCAGCCAGGAGGGGTGCTGCGGGACCAGCGGCAGCCCCATTTTCAAGCCGATTCCGCACAGGAACCCGACGACCACCGCGGCCATGGCACCCGCGCCATTGATGCGTGGCCACAGAATCCCGAGCAGAAAGACCGCGGCAAACGGGGGCGCAAAGAAGGCGTATAACGACTGAATGTACTCGAACAGACTCCCGCCCAGCCGGTCGATGAAGCCGCCCAGCACGATGGCGATCACCAGCACGACGGTCGAAGACACCACCCCCACCCACACCAGGTGCCGGTCGGTCGCGGTCGGTCGCAGCCAGCGCTGGTAAACGTCCAACGTGAAAACGGTCGCCGTGGAATTCAACACCGAGTTGACCGTCGATTGGATCGCGCCGAACAAGGCCGCCAGCAGCAGGCCCCGCAGTCCCGCGGGGACCAGCGTCTGCACCATCGCCACATAGCCCTGGTCTGCTGCCGGTCGGACTTGCTCCCACGGCTGCAACAGGATCTCCGGCCGCAACGCGAACAGGATGAGTCCCGGAACGACCACGATCACCGGCAGCAGCAGCTTCAGGAACCCGGCGAACACCAGCCCCATCCGCGCATGGTAGCTGTCGCGTGCCCCCAGCACGCGCTGGATCATGAACTGGTTCAACACGTTGTACCAGATGCTCACCGACAATACGCTCAGCAGCAGACTCACCCAGGGGTGTGTCGGGTGACTTGCCGGCTGAAACACCGACAACCGCTGATACCGCTCCTGGCCGGTCAGCTGCACGGCGTGGCGGGCCACCGCCTCCCGCCACATGCCCTCCGTCGCTTCGTTGCGCTGCAACATCACGGCGGCACCGTCGGCCAGCGTCCCGTGCTCGCCCGCCAGTTCGCGCAGCCCACACCAGGTCACCGTGAGACCTCCGGCGAGCATTACGATGACCGTGAAAAGATCCGTCCAGGCCACTGACGACAGTCCGCCGTAAATGGCCCAGATGCCGGCGACCACACCCAGACCAATCAGCGCCGGCCACAGGTCCCACGCGAACAGGTTGTGCAGCGCCAACGCACCCCCGTACAGCACAGCCGCCAGGAACGCCACGACATTGCTCAGGATCGTCACCAGCGCGAACACCAACCGCAGCGCAGGACTGAACCGCCGTTCCAGAAACTCGGGGATCGTAAATACACGCGACGCCAGCAGGAACGGCACGAAGATCCAGATCAACAGCGAGAACGTCACGACGTTCAACCATTCCGAGAGGGCGACACACATGCCGTACACAACCGCCGCCCCGATCATCCCGATGAAATGCTCGGTGCTGATGTTCGAGGCGATGAACGATCCGCCCACCACGTACCAGGGAAGCCGCCGGCCCGCCAGAAAATACTCGCCCACACTCCCCCGCTCCCGCCGCCCGGACCAGTATCCGACCGCCGAGAGTCCGACGAGGAACAGCACGCACGCCACGTAGTCGATCGGCTCAAGCGGGAACTGGTTCATCCTCGGCTCCACGCGGTGTCTGCGCGATTTCCAGCTCGCGCGCCAGATCGAGACAGGCCGCGAGCACTCGCTCCAGGCCGCCCGCGGCATACAGGGAAACGTCCACCTGGTACGTCCCCGTGCCGTAGCTCGACGCCGGCGCCAGGTAACTGCCATGACCGTTGACCATGTTGAGCACGACCACGGCCCGGTGGGGAAACTGCCGACGTAGCGCGCGCTGCAGCAGGCTGTAGGCTTCCGCTGGCGTCCCAAACAGCAGCGTGTCCCCCCACCGCCACCCCCAGAGCGGCACGTCCACCTCGATGGCCGAGCCCAGGTCGCTGCGGGCCTGCATCGCTCGCTCCAACCGCTCGCGCTCGACCCGGTCCGCACACGCCGCCAGCCGTGCCGCCAGCTGATCGACACGCTGCAATTCCGGTTTGACCGGCAGCACGACGCGCGTCTGCACGCAGCGGCAGAGGTCGCCGGCGGACGTCGGCACCAGTTGCCAGATTCCCAGCGGCGCGCCCGACGCCTGCGCCCCGGCAAAAGCCAGCGCCTGGCCGGGCGGCAACATCCCGCTCAAGGCTGACAACGCGGCGTAGCCCACCTGACGTCCATTGGCGTCGGCCACCTGCACGTCGCCCGCATACTGCCGCCGCGGCGCCAGCTCCCCCGAAGCGCCCTGCAGAAACAGGCACGGCGCGCCGCCCGTCGCGCCTTCCACCACCTCCCGCAACGCGCCGATGTAGTCGGGTGAAATCCGGCGGTTGTCGCCGCCGAGCGATGTGGGGTGGCAGGCATAGTTGACCAGCGTGGCAAGTTCCGTGGAGTTCGCGCGGGTCAGGCGTCCGACCAGGATGGTGTCGTCTGCCGGCTGGTCGGGATTGTACCCGCAGAGAACGCCGCCGCCGTCCGGATGCGGGAGATCGCGGTTAACGGCCAGCGCACAACGGCCCGTGGCCCAGGTGAGAAGCGCCGGCTCAGCCTGTGCCAACGCCTCCCGCGCGGCGTCGACGGTCGCCTGCCGGACATGCTCCAGGTAGGCCGGGATCCGGTCTCCTCCCGGTTTGTCACCGGCGTCCCGCGATGTGGCCGGCCCAGCATGTGTGTGCGCGGTCTGGAGCATCAGCCGTGCCGGGTCCAGCCCCAGCGCCTCAAGCACCGCGCCGCGCAAAAACCACTCGTCCGCCCGACTGCGCCACCAGCCCAGGTCGAGACTTACCAGCAGGAAGGGCGCGGCACCCTGCGGCGGGCGGCAGGCGAGGGCCGTGACATAGAGCGGGCGGTGAATCCCCTCCGCCACATCGTGCCGCGCACAGCCCCACATCCGCGCGTAGATGCCAACCGGCGGTGTGATGTCCCGCCGCGCCAGGCCCAGATCGCCCGCAAAAGACGGTTCCGCCACCCGCAGCCGTGGCACGCGTGTCATCGCCCTCTCCACACCTGGCTCACGCCGCATGCGCCATCAGGTCCAGCGCGTCACGCAGACTCCGCTCGATCAACTCCACCATCTCGTCGAGATCCGACCGCTCGGCAATCAGCGCCGGGCAGACCGCGAACCAGTCGGGATCGATCCGCAGGATCAGCCCATTGGCCAGCGCGGTGCGCTTGAGGAACGTGCCGAGCTTGCGGTCCGGCGGGAACGGTCGATTCGTGACCGGGTCCTCCACCAGCTCCACGCCGCGCAAAACCCCTTTGCCGCGCACCTCACGCACCACCCCCAGCGCCCGGAGCGACTCCAGACGCTGAGCCAGGTAGTCGCCCAGTGCTCGCGCCTTGCCACAGAGATCGTGCTCCAGGATCTCGTCCAGCACCGCGCTCCCGACCGCACAGGCCAAGGGGTTGCCGGCATACGTGTGGCCGTGTGCGAACTGCACGTCCGCCTCGAGCGAGCCCCAGAACGCGTCGGCCATGTCCTCGCGGGCGATCATGGAACCGAGCGGGATCAGGCCGCTCGACAGCGCCTTGCCGGCACAAATCATGTCCGGTGTCACGCCGAACGTCTGCGCCGCGAACATCTGGCCGGTGCGCGCGAATCCCGTGATGATCTCGTCAAAGATCAGCAGCACCTGGTGCCGGTCGCAGATCTCGCGCAACAGCCGGAAGAAGTCGTCGGTCGGCGTGACGATCCCGGCTGTATTGGATATCGGTTCGAGCATGACTCCGGCGACCGTGGCGGGATCCTCCGCGACGATCAAGTCCTCGAACGCCTGGGCCGCAAACCGGTTTGCCTCCTCCCAGGTCGCGAAACGGTCGCGATAGTGCAGCGGCAGAAACGTCTTGAGGAAGCCGGCCGCCTGCGGTTCGAACTTCGTCTTGCGGCGGCCCGTACCGCTGGCAGCCATGGCCCCGAACGTCCCGCCGTGATATCCGGCATAACAACTCACGAACTTGTACTTTCCCGGCTGCCCGGTCTGTTTGAAATACTGGCGCGCGAATTTCATCGCCGCCTCGGTCGACTCCGACCCACCGCTGAAAGCCTTGACGAAGTGCAAGTTGCCCGGAGCTACCGCGCCCAGCTTCTCGACGAACTCGAGCGTGACATCCGCAATGCCGTGCAGCGGCGGCGCAAAGGTGACTCGCTCCAGCTGCCGCTGCATGGCGGCGACGACCCGCGGGTGGCGGTGGCCGAGCACGGCCACAAAGATCCCGCCGATCGCATCGAAATAGCGCCGCCCGGCCACGTCCCAGTAATACAGGCCCTCCGCCCGGTCGATCACCAACGGCGCACGCAAGAACTCCATCGTCTGTTGGTAATCCAGGAACGTCCGCTTCAGGAGCCGCTCCAACCGCTCGCTCGACATCGCCACTGGCGTGATTCCCAAAGATGAGTGCCACCGACTGGCCACCGACTGTCTGCCACCGCCCGCGGCGGGGCAGCGCGGCGGGCGGTGGTCGTCGTGACCGTCCACACTATCGCACCAGCACCGCGAAGTCTACTGCGGCCCCTGCGAATCGTCCCGCGCCCGCGCCCCGGGCGCGGCTGACATGCATGACGAGCATCTGTCGGCAAGGGGCTCGTGAGGCAGGATGAACGGGCCCGTTCCCTGCTCTTCGCCCCACCACGCGGCGTGAAGAATCGAGTGCCTGCCTACTCCAAGGAAGGCCTGTCTGTCCAGTCCATCACGACTCCCATCGCCCTCGATCTGTCCGCCAACAGCATGTGGTAGAGGTTGGCAGCTTCCCGGAAGCTCTCCCTGTGGCTGATCAGCGACTTCACGGAGAGCTCGCCGTCAGCCACCAGGTCGAAGAACAGCTCGCTGTGCCGCTTGGCGGTCCACGGGTTCTCCAGCGTCGGCACGGTTGGAGCCGACATCGCATGGACCCCGATGATGTCATAGCTGGGCGCGTTGCACAGATCGTGAAAGTCAAAGAGCGTCTTTCCCCTCGGGCTGCTCAGTACCACGAACTTACCCTGCCGCCTGAGAACCTCAAACTCCTTGACGATCAGTTCGGGGTCTCCGGTGACTTCGAAGACGACGTCGGCCATCCGCTCATTCGTTGCCGCTTTGACGACTGACGAGACGTCCTCGCGCGCAGGGTTGACGGGCACGATCCCCGGTCTCTTCGGCAGGTAGTCGAGACGGCTGTCGGCGACATCGACGCCGAACACCGGCCACGCGCCGCAGAAGCGGCACAGCTGGACGGTCAACTGGCCCAGCAGTCCCAGCCCGTAGACCACGACCGAGTCTCCCCAACGAACCCCGGCCCGCCGGACTCCGTTCATCACGATGTCGGAGATGCTGACGAAGACAGCCTCTTCGTCCGCGATGGCCCGATGGATCGGCCGCGCCAGCCCGCCGTCGAACGTGACGTAGGCCGCGTGCGTACCGTAGGTCGCCACTCGCCTGCCGATCCACGCGCGACTGATCGCCTTCCCCGCATCGACCACGACTCCGACGTTGTCGTAACCGGGCAGGAACGGTAGCTTGCCGTAGTCCGCCCAATGCGATCCCTCGGGGTACTTGCCCCGAAGCACGGTCAGCTCCGTGCCGGTACTGATCAGTGTGGTCTGCGTGCGTATCAGCAGCTCGTGATCGGCCGGGCACGGAACCGGCCTGTCTTCGATTATGGGCTTCTCCGGCTCGACGAACACGACGGTCGGGTTGCGGTCGGTCACTTCAGCGTCTCCTATTCCCACTTGACGGTGAACTGCCTGCTCACGACTGGGTCGTGGGTGCGGCAGGTGAAGCGGACTTTCCGTGCGGTTCAGCTGCCTGACCGGTCGAGCGCCTCTCGGCACTTGTCACGGTGTTCGTTCTGCCAGCCGGCGACATCGGCTCCCTCGGCCCCCGCGCGCCAGGCGGCCCGCGCCGCGTCCAGGCGGCCCAGCGCGCGCAGTGCCTCGCCGCGCCAGTACTGCGCCGGGGCCTCCACGGGCTTGTTCGACCGTCCGACGTTCAGATTCGCCGGATAGGTCAATGCCGCCTCGAAATCGGCCAACGCCCTGTCTTTGTCCCCCTGTGCCAGTCGCTCTCGACCACGCTCGACGTGCGCTCGATTGAACAGCCGCCACGTGACGTCCTGACCTTCCCAGTTGACGAAGTAGGGCAGGGACTCAAGCAGTTTGATGCAGTCGTCGTATCGTGACGTGGCCACATACGATTCGGCCAGGAGCACGGAGATCTCGGCACGCCGCAGTCCCTCCACCGGCTGCGCTTCAAGGAGCTCAATGGCCTCCGGGCGCCGTTGGTCGGCGATCAGGAGTTCTGCCAGATCGCGATACAGCGTCTGGTCGTTCGGGCGAACCGCGATGGCGCGCCGCAGGTGCTGCTCGGCCTGTCGGAGGTCGTCGGCCGCCGCGGCCGCGAGCGCCAGATTCCGCCAGGCAATGCTGGTGTTGCCCGCCTGCGCGGCGGCGGTCCAGCACGGGACCGCTTCGTCGACCCGATCCAGATGCGCGAGCAGGCACCCGAGCTGCAGCTGCGCCTGCGCGTCGTCTGGCTGTTGGGCCGTCGCGTACCGGAGGATGGGCAAGTCGGCGGTCCGCGAGGCGAAGACCCGCTCGGCAGACGTGCCGGCGGCCTGCTCCAGCCAGTGCCGTGCGGCGTCCGCACAGCCACGGAGGTGTTCGAACCAGGCGAGGTAGTAGAGAGGCAGGAACTGGCGCTGCCCGCTGGGTACGCTCTCGACGCACGCCGCCGCGACCAGCCGCTGCGCTTCGTCCACCAAGCCTGCACCGACGAGTGTCAGGCTCAGCTCGAGGAGTTCGAAATCCGCATCGCCGAGAAAACCACGCACCTGCTGCGCAAATTGGGTCGGCGACGTGTCTCCGAGCAGACAGAGCACGGCGCGGGGCACCAGGGCAGTCGGCTCGTCCGCCGCGCGGCGCGTGGCCCAGCGCCGCGCGCGCGTGTGCTCGCCGGCGGCGTACAAGGCCAGCGTCAGGTGATCGGCGGCAACACGATCGTTGCGGTTGGCTCGCACCGCTTGCTGAAAGGCCGCAATCGCTGCGGCCGGCCGGCCTTGCTGCAGATGGACACGGCCGGCCAGGTCGTGTCCCAGCGACGTCGTGCCCGGACAGCGCACGGCGCGGCCGGCCCAGTCGAGCGCCTCGTCCAGTTCGCCCAGTTCCAGCGCACACACAGCCAGATAATAGCAGGACAGTCCGTCATCCCGGTCGCGGGCCACCGCGCGTCGCAACCGCTCGCGGGCCTGTTCGTGATGCCCGGCTTCGTAATCCAGCACGGCCAGCGCCCGCAACGAGTCGACGTGCCCGGGATCGCGCGCAAGGGCGAGCTCGTAATTGCGGCGCGCCGCACGGCGCTCGGTCGCGCGATCATGCTGACGCCCTTTCAAGAACAGCTGTTCGACCGTCAACTCGTCATCGGGCGGCTCAACGTAGTCCGGCAGCGTCGGCCGCGGCGTCGGCGGCACCGGCAGCGGCGACGTGAACGCAGCCAGCTGCACTCCGTCTTGACTGGTTACGACGATCTCCACCGGCTGCTGCGGGTCGGGACAGGTCAGACGCACCGCACCGCGCGGTGACAGGTCGAGCTGCTCCTGGTGCCAGCGTTGGCCACCAGCCGCCGGCGGGAGCCGCAGTTCGCACTGCGCCTGCGGGTACTCGCCCGTGGCCAACAGACGTACTTCCAGCGTGTCGTCGCGTCGCGCCGTCTGCACCGCCACGTCGCGCGTCGCGTATTCGAATCCGTCCCCTAAGCCGTGTACGGGATACCACCATTCCCGCCAGGCCACGCGCTCCCGCGGACCGAGCATCCCGTAGTCCGATTGCGTCGGCAACGGGCCGCTCTGCACCTCGATATACGGCCCCTCCGCATCGGTCAGATTCTGCTGGGACACCTGGCCGAAGTCCCACTCGCCCCACGTCCAGGCCTTCTTGCCCCCCAGCTCGCGGCGGTCAGCCACCTGCACGATGCCGCCATCCGCGTCCACATCGTACGCGCCAAAGAAATCGTACGGACAATTGACCGCGAAGATCGACGCATACGTCTCGTAGTTCTTCAACCACGACAGATCGCGCCCGCCATCGACGGGCCAGTCAAAGAACTCCCGCGCGTTGTGATCCGTCCCCAGGCTCATCGGATAGATGAACCGCGTGCCCGCGCGATTGGGAAAGGCGGTGCAGTTCCAGAAGTAGTACGGATGCATGCCGTCGGTCGGATTGGTCAGGCAGATCTGTTCGTCCAGATACGCCCGACCCGGATGCAGCGTCACACGCACCGTCCACCGCGTGCGGAAAATCTGCTCCAGGTTGCTGATCTCCAGGTAGACGGACCCGTCGGCATTCGTGCCGAAGAGCGCATTGACCGGTGCGATGGCCGTGACGGTATGTCCGTGCGGTCCCGCGTTCCACTCCACGCCGCCGCTGATCCAGGCGCCGCGCATGGCGATCATGCTCGGCTTGATCACGCCATTGCGGTAGAACATCTCGACCCCGCGGGTCTTGTCCAGGACCGCGTGCAGCCGGCCGCCCAGTTCCGGCAGGCAGGTGATCTGCAGGAATTCGTTCTCCAGGCACAACGCCTTGTACGCGCGATCCATCTTGTCGCGCAGCAGATGATCCTGCATCACGTACGGGTAGACGATGGCGCCCTGGACCGTCGTCGACAGCCGTGCGCCACCTTCCAAGGCCCAGAACTTGGGGTTAATGTCCTCGTGCCAGATATAGGTCGGAATCGTGACCTCGGTCTGCCAGGCCCGCACCTCGGCCCCGGCCGGCCCCGCCCCGCCCATCCCCAGTATCAGCACGAACACGAGTGTCCCGGTGGCTGCCAGTGCGGTCTTCATGTGCGGCACCCTTCGCGAAACGACTGCGGCATCAGCCGTCCCTCGCGGCGTCAGGAGGGATGCGGCCGGCGACGCGCCCGCGCAGCAGCGACGTGATCGCCCGCGTCTCCGGCAGCGTCCCCCAATATCTTACCGGCATCTGCGCCCGCATGCCGCGCGGGTTGGCCCGATCGGGATTGAACAGGGCCGCGTAGTACCGCACCCAGAGGAGTTCGACGTCGTCTTCCCGCGGGGTTGCGGATGGCCCGGTTCCCGGCCCGATCCGCAGGACCTGCTGGTCCCACACCAGCGCCTCGTCGGGCATCAGCAGGCTCCAGCGATGCGCGGCAAACCGGTCCCGGAAGAACGGTCCCACGAGGCGGGCGACGCGATAGTCGGGCCGATGCCAGGCGACATACCAGTCACCGTCCGCGGCGTTGACGCGCCGGAACCGGGCGAACGCCTTCGTGCGGTGCGCATCGCGCCGGACCTGATGCTGCCATTGCCGCAGGCAATGCACGTCGTCATCGGTCACGATGTCGAGCACCTTCGGTGCGCCGTGGGTCAGTCGCCACAGCACGCGGTATAACACGTTCCAGCGTGCCGGCGCGCGATGGCCAGCCACGGTGCCCGCCACACGCAGGAATTTCTGCGGGACGCGGAACTGCGGCAGAGGAGCGACTCGCGCAGGCGGCTCGACCGCTTCCACGCCACCCGCCGCGCCAAAATCGAGTTGCCGTTGCAGCTGCCAGGTATCCGTCAAGTCGACGTCCGCGGGCGGCACGCCGCGCCCCAGCAGCGCGCGGGCCACGGTCCGCCACCGTTCGAAATCACCCACCGCATGAACTTCCATCGCCACGCCGCGTCACAATTCTCCGGACACCACCGACTGGCTCGTCTCGAATAACATCAGCTGGCGCTGCCGCGGCTGCACAGTGCGAGCCAGCTCCGTGCCGTCGAGCCGGGCGAGCGCCGGATTGTGGTCGGCCGTGATCACAAAGGGTTGAGCGCGCCGCAGCGCGACCCGCAGCCGCCGCAAATCCTGCAGCCGAATCGCCTGGTGCCGGCGCAGCACCAGAATCCGCTGGACGTTCCGCACGCCAAGTCCCGGCACGCGCCACAGCTCCTCACGTTCGGCCCGGTTCACATCCACCGGGAATCGATCGCGGTGCCGCAGTGCCCACGCCTGCTTCGGGTCCAGCTCCAGGTCCAGCTGCGGTGCCTGCGGACTGACGAGTTCCTCCACCTGAAACCCGTAGTAGCGCAGCAACCAGTCGGCCTGGTACAGGCGATGTTCGCGGACCAGCGGCACCGGGGCGGCTGGCAGCTGCGGGTCGGCATGTGGCACCGGGCTGAAGGCGGAATAGTAGACACGCCGCAGCTGGTGCTCGTGATAAAGTCGAGCGGCCGTGGTCAGAATGTCGGCATCGGATGACGGCGTCGCACCGATGATCATCTGCGTACTCTGGCCCGCCGGGGCAAACGGAATCGCACGCGGCGACTCGCGAACCGCCGCCCGCGCGGACTGGACGCGGGCACACACCTCCTGCATCGACGCTTCAATCCGCACGCCGCTCTTGTCCGGTGCCAGCCGCGCCAGATCGGCCGGCGTCGGCAGCTCAATGTTGACGCTCAGCCGGTCCGCCCACCGTCCGGCGACCGCCAACAGCTCGCGCGAACAGTGCGGGATGGCCTTCAGGTGGATGTAACCGCGAAAGGCATGCTGCTGCCGCAACTGGCGGGCTACCTCCGTGAGCTGCTCCATCGTGTAGTCGGGGCTGCGGAGGATCCCCGAACTGAGAAACAGTCCTTCGATGTAGTTGCGGCGATAGAACTCGAGCGTCAACCGGACCACTTCCGCTGCCGTGAACTGCGCCCGCCGGATCGGGCTCGAGCGACGATTCACGCAGTAATGGCAGTCGAAGATGCAGTGGTTGGTGTAGAGGATCTTCAGCAGGGAGACGCACCGGCCGTCCGGTGTGAAGCTGTGACAGATGCCGGCCGGCGTCGTGCTGCCGAGCCCGCCCGAGTGCGACCGCCGCACGCCACTGCTGGCACACGACGCGTCGTATTTCGCGGCGCCCCCCAGGACTTCCAGCTTCTCCGCCACATCCATGACCCGCCCCGCCTCCGGCACGCTTTCCCCCGCTTGTACATCTGTACATCTTAAGGAAGCGGTGCCACGGCGGCAACCCCGGCCGGCCCCGACCCGCGCTCCAGCGGCGGGTCAGTTTCGTGCGTGGTGAAGGCTGAGAATTCCGGTGGCTGGGGACGAGGGATGGGCGCCCCGGGCGTTTTGCGTTCCGGGGGCTCGCTGCGCTCGCCCCCGGCCACCCCAGGAGTGGGCCTTCGCGGAGTCGCGCATGTCCGCTCAGCCGTACAGACTGCCGGTCGTCACGCGGTGGCGGAACACCCAGTAGATGATCGACGTGTACGCGATGACAAACGGCATGCCGATCACGGCGATGATCAGCATGATGGCGAGCGTCTTCTGGCTGGAGGCGGCATTGTAGATCGTGAGGCTGTTCTCGGGCTGCGGCGCCGAGGCGACCAGGTTCGGGAAGAGCGCCAATCCTAACAGCAGCACCAGCGCGCACACGGCCAGGCAGGATGCGACGAAGGCGCGTCCCGACCAATGCCGGCGCATCGCCAGCGGAATGCTCACCACGGCGACGAAATTGACGAGCGCCACCAGCCAGGCCAGCGGCGAGTGCGTAAACGGTGCCGTGGCGCGGGGTACGGTCAGCCAGGTGAGCAGCGTCACCGCCAGGAACAGGACCACAAACGCGCCATACGTGCGCCAGATCCAACCGTAGATGCGCTGTTGCAGGGCGCCCGTCGTTTTCAAATGCAGGAAGATCGCCCCATGCATGAGGAACATGGCCACGGCCAGCAGCCCGACTGCGATCGAGTACACGTTCAACAGGTTGAAGAAGCCCCCGACGTAGATTCCACGGGAGTTCAACGGCACGCCCACCATGGCGTTACCCACACCCACGCCGAACAACAGCGTGGCCAAGGCACTGGACACACAAAACGCCACGTCACACGTTGCCCGCCAGGTCGGCGATTCGGTCTTGCTGCGGAAGTCCAACGATACCGCGCGCCCGATCAGCGCCAGCAATACGAGCATGAACACGAAGTAAAAGCCCGAAAACACGGTCGCGTATGCCTCGGGAAACGCCGCGAACAACGCCCCTCCGAAGGTGACCAGCCAGACTTCGTTGCCGTCCCACACCGGGCCGATCGTGGCGATGAATACGCGACGCTCGTCGTCGTCGCGCGCCAGCAGGTGCAGCATGCCCACGCCGAGATCGAAGCCGTCGAGCACGGCATAGCCCGCGAGCAACACACCCAGCAGCACAAACCAGATCAGGTTCAAATCCATCTCACCGCGCCTCCCCGGGCAGGTCGTTCTGCATCGACACGTGGGCGGCCCG